>JBMFTB010000193.1:0-502 GCA_049967255.1 Thermoplasmata archaeon | reverse complement strand
TCTATGAGCGGAAGAAAGTTCAGGGGGCTTATTATGTTGAGGATGGGAAGATAGAATATATCATTTAACCAGATAGTAATAACAAAGGATGCTGGTGACTGTTACTGCTCTATAATCTATGAAAAGGAAGGCGGAATTCCAGAGAGGAAACCATTATCATCAGACAATTCGGTAGGCATCGACCTAGGAATAGAGAAGTTTGCTACACTCTCGGATGGTACAGTAATAGAGAATCCGCTATTCATAAATAAAGTTGAGAAGAGAATAAAGAAACTTCACAGGGAGGTATCAAGGAAACACAAGGGGTCAAATAACAGAAGAAAGGCAATAGTAAAATTGCAGAGAAATTACAGGAATCTTAGGAATATGCGTAGGGACTTCCTTGATAAGGTATCTACTGCGATAGCCAAACAGTATGATACCATCATCATGGAACACCTGAATATTCAGGGTATGCAACAGAACCACCACATTGCAAAGAGTATAACTGACGCATCTTTCC
>JBMFTB010000192.1:0-503 GCA_049967255.1 Thermoplasmata archaeon | reverse complement strand
TTCTTCCAGTATTTCCTGAAATGTCTGCTCAATAAATAACTTTGAAGTTATCAACAGTTTCAAATTTTTTTCCATCTCTTTTAGCCACGGGAACTGTTTATGAAGACTTACATCTCCGACCCTCGTAGATAAATATATGATCTTGTTTTTTTCCTGAAAATGTTCTAATATCTGAAGCGCGAGAGTCGTTTTGCCGCTTCCAGGAGGTCCTTTTAATATCAAGGATACGCCGTTCTCACTGTTAATAAACTCTTCTATTTCATTAGGGAAGTCCATATTACTCTTGCTGTCCATATTAGCCACCATTTTTTATATAAGATATGCGGATTGGTTCATTAATACATATGCCAATATAAAAAGATATTGTTTTTGATTAACTGGCCACGATTATGAAGTGGCGATATAATAGAAAGTGCCTTTAATATAATATCTATAGTTTTGCGATTTTATACATTTTTTCTCACCATAGTTGCTGAATGTTTCACTTTTACCACCATGTTTAT
>JBMFTB010000191.1:0-505 GCA_049967255.1 Thermoplasmata archaeon | reverse complement strand
GACGAAAAAAGATTTCAAACGCTCGAAAAATTGCGTGAGCTACTCCTCAGCTGAAGCTTCGGAGTTTTACTGCTTCCCTCATACTCCTAACTTTTCTATAATTTCAAAAGAGAAATTTAAACTTCTTAGGTATAACCCTATACTCTCTATCCCGCCCGCAAACGCTTCTTGTATTGCTTTTTTTATAATATTTAGATCTTGATATAGAGCTGTTTATCTCACTTATAATTCGCTTGTTTTGGTTATAAACATATCATTTATCATAACTGCTTGTTTTGTTCGATTTAATGATTTTAAAATAATGATCGAATAAAAATAATTTCTATTATATCGACAATTTGTGTTTTTTAAGAGCTCTGTTTATAAGGCAATCAACGATCTCTGAAATTTCACCAATATAATATATACTAATTGTCAAAATGTATATTTTGTCAAGTGGATAACCGGTTTTTGATCCTTTATTTATATACTCTATTTCTCAAAAACTGTATTTTACCAGATCTGG
>JBMFTB010000190.1:0-506 GCA_049967255.1 Thermoplasmata archaeon | reverse complement strand
CAACAGTTTTAATATTCACCATATTGCACTGATTTTGGTATGTTGTGTTCATTTATCCTATAGTATTCATGCCTCATCGCCTACTTAGTAAAATACGTTATGTAGTGGTTTGGGCTTGACGAGGTGAATAAATGTAAATGTCAGGATCCTAAAGTTGGGCTTCTATCAAATATTAAATATTTTCTCAGTAAAATATTTTTAGTAAATATTAACAAGTGTAGAGATGAAGGATTTAGATTTTGCAACGGAAACGGGCCGTGCCACTGAACTTTTTAAAACCTATGAGGGCAATGTCGACTATACTAAAGTGATTTCTAAGGCGGCACTTCATCTTGTCAAAGAAACTGCACAAAATGGGTATATATCTGCTGCTACAGATTATAGCTGGTACAAGCCGCACTGGTTTAGGGATTCCTCATGGGTTGCAATCTCTCTGCTTGCATATTACAATTTTGCGAAATACTCAAACAGCGAACTTGCCTCTTCTGCGCTAGATGCAGCCAAAC
>JBMFTB010000189.1:0-506 GCA_049967255.1 Thermoplasmata archaeon | reverse complement strand
GAGCGACGGTAAAGTTTCTTTTAAAGTCCTAGAAAATAACGACCATTTAAAAATGGTAGCGTTGAATGATGCCATGCTAAGAAACCATGCTAGAATAAATATACCGGGAAGATACGTTGATCTGGGGATTCTTACAGAAAAGGACATTGAATTTCTTAAAGAGGGAATAAGAAATGATGTGGATTTTTTTGCACTTTCCTTTGTTCAAAGTAGTGAGAATGTTAAAAACCTGAGAAAAGAGATAATGGAACACGGTGGTAACCAGAGTATAATTTCTAAGATTGAGACAAAAACAGGTCTAGAAAATCTTGAAAGCATTGTAAAAGTATCCGATGCCATTATGGTAGCAAGAGGAGACCTTGGAGTGGAACTTCCGCTTGAAGAAATAGGAATTGTACAAAAAAATATTATTAAGGTTTCACATAAATATGGTGTCCCTACAATTGTTGCAACACAGATGCTTGAGTCTATGGTAAATGAAAGTAGTCCCACAAGGGCAGAGATAT
>JBMFTB010000188.1:0-508 GCA_049967255.1 Thermoplasmata archaeon | reverse complement strand
CCTTATAAATCCACTATGGTGATGAAAATGTATAAATTCGCAAAACTATAGTTTTCATTATTTAATCTCAATTTTTTTATTTTTTCATAATTTAATTTGCAATGATATTGCAAATACTTTATATGTTTATTTGCAATTGAATTACATATGGAACGGTACAATCCATGGTGGATTAACGAGGAAGATATTGGTTATATCCAGTGGAATGAGTCTCAGATAAAATGGATTCCTAATGTAGTGAATGAAATTTCTGTGGAACCATTTTCTCTTAATTTCATTTTTGGACCTAGGCAGGTTGGTAAGACCACAGCCATTAAAATACTCATACACAAATATCTTGAATTTCAAGATCCTAGGGCAATATTTTATTATTCTTGTGATGAGCTCACCGATTATAGGGAATTAAGTGAAGTTTTAGATAATTACATCTCTTCAAGAAGGGCGTGGGGAATTAAAAATTCAATGATTTTTTTGGATGAGATAACTTTTGTTAATGAGTGGTGGATAG
>JBMFTB010000187.1:0-510 GCA_049967255.1 Thermoplasmata archaeon | reverse complement strand
ATATCATATATAATACCCTAGCATTTTAAAAAACCATAAATATCTTGCCTCTTGCTTAAAAAACATAAATAAAATATCAAGATCTTACTATCTTTTTTTAAAATCAATGTCAGAGCTATGATAAAATTTAATAATGTTTTTAGATATTGTCATCATAATAATAGTATCAATATTGTTGATAGTTATGAGGAAAAAAGGAGGTGAAGTTTTTGACGTATATGGAAAAAGAAATAAGGGAAGAAATAAAAATGGTTGAAAATATCGATTACTTTAGGAATATTTCCAATAAAATTTTATCCCTTGTGGAAGGGAAAAAGGTCATTGTTACAGGAAGCGGGACAAGTTATAATGCTTCGTATCTGTTTTATTTAAATTTGATTTCAAGAGGGTTATTTGCAACAGTGATTCATGCAAGTGAAGTCCCTTCAACTCTATATAAGGAATTGCGGAGCACAGTGGCAATATTAATCAGTCATTCAGGGGAGAGCTATGATATAATAAAAGCCGCAG
>JBMFTB010000186.1:0-510 GCA_049967255.1 Thermoplasmata archaeon | reverse complement strand
AAAACTCTTTTAAATAAACTCATTCTACACCTAAGCAACTAAGAAAATGATTTCTCAATTCATAGCTCTTAACAGTTTCGTGTATGCGAAATAGATCATGACATGTCCTTTTATTTTTTCTTTCTTTTTAACGAGAAAAGTCAATTTTGGATAGTTACAAGGTTGTATGTGGTTAAAAAGTAGGAATATTAGGATAAGTAGTAAATATATAAATAGTTATTACTGATAGCACAAACATGGCAGGATCGATGGGTCAAAAGATCAGCATATCCATAGACGAAGATATACTGGCCCTCATAGATGCTGAGAGAGGAGATATCCCAAGAAGTAAATTTATAGAAAAGTTAGGAGTTTGGGGGAAGCAGTAAAACTCCGACCTTCAGGGAGGAGATACACGGACTTCCCCCAAAGAAAAGATTTATTGATATGTTTTCTATCCTATTAAATAATGTTCAGGACTATTAAGCTGAAGCTTCCGTATGACATATCACTCATTGAAACATCGAAGCA
>JBMFTB010000185.1:0-512 GCA_049967255.1 Thermoplasmata archaeon | reverse complement strand
TACCATCTGGATAAGTGCCTAAGCTTACATTACCTATCTCATTCATATCGTTTATTACTGAAACCGTGCCAGAATTAAAATTTGTAACATACATGTAACCATTGGCTGGATCATATGCTATTGCATTAAAACCCATATTTGCCGCAGTATTTATAATATTTCCTTCTAAAAGAGTATTATTTGATAAAATTAAAGTGTAAATAACTTCCAACAGATTGCTGTTTTGGAATAAACTAGTTGATTTATCAATATTTTCAATGTTTATAAAATCAATTGAACGATTGTTACTAATTAATTTTTTAGAATTTTCTCTTTCCGTATTTGGTTTATTAATCGAACTTTTTTGTTGATCATATGAAGTATTTGATTGCCTTATTAAAGAATTATAATGATTCTGAATAATGTTGTTACTTGCTCCCTCAGAATATGACAAAAAAGTCAATAAAGATAGCATTAGAATTGCAAACACTATTAGCACAAAAAATTTTAGCCAGATTTTTCGTGTCATAGAA
>JBMFTB010000184.1:0-513 GCA_049967255.1 Thermoplasmata archaeon | reverse complement strand
GTCAAGATCGCCAACATATATTTCCTTGATAATTCTAGACTTGCCATTTATGCTCTTTTTCCATCTTATGACGAGGTATTTTTTCCTGTTAATAGTTTTCCAGACAAGGCCAGGCATATGGATGAATGTATATGCACCTTAATTAATAAATAATTAATAGCACCCCAATAATATAATATTGATATGACATGTAGTACATGCTTTAGTGTTTTAAAAATTAAAAATTGTGTAAGCTTACGATACATATAAATAATTTTTGCAAATAAATAAAAATGAGCAAGAAAGTTACAAATTTAAAAAATATAAGCCAATTCAAACATAACTAAGAGATAATAAATCAAATATGCAGGCGCCGGGATTTGGACCCGGGTCGAGAGCTTGGAAGGCTCTAGTGCTACCATGCTACACCACGCCTGCGTAAAAAAGATTAAGGAAATACAATAAATAAATTTAACTGTTTTACTATAGTTTTGCGTTTTTGAAAAAAGTTTAATATTATTATAATTTTTTAAT
>JBMFTB010000183.1:0-517 GCA_049967255.1 Thermoplasmata archaeon | reverse complement strand
CATTCATTTTTCTGTTCATAGGTTCTGTAATTTCAGCAATAATCAATCCCTTTTACCTGATATTTCCGGCATCTATTGCATCTGTATTGATCACAATAACATTCATTTTCATAGGATTGAGCCTGATATTTTCATTGAAAATAGGGGGATCTGGAATTGAATAGTCATAAATTGAGCCTTAAAGAAAAAAAGAAATTGAGAAAAATTATGAAAAGAACAAAAGCTAAAAATGATAATCGTAAACATAAATATGCAAGAAAATATATAAATATGCATAAGAGAAAAAAGAGGAAAAAATGAATATATACGGTATTCTGGATTTTGAATTAAGTCTTATAGCTTCAATATATTTAGGATATCTTATGATTAAAGGTATATATATTGATCATAAAAATGAAATAATTAAATATGAGTGATGTATTTATATGGATAAGGGAATAACGATCATAATTGTATTTTTCATGTTCATAGCTTTTACAGCCTGGTATATCCATCGGCCGTTAATATATCTACCATT
>JBMFTB010000182.1:0-519 GCA_049967255.1 Thermoplasmata archaeon | reverse complement strand
CCCCTCTTTGAGCCTTCGCTAATTACTATGTGCCCTCCGCTCGCCTGCACGCCGAGCACAGGACCCCATGCTTCGCCTCCAATCAAAATTCACCCCCTGCCCCCTCTTTTGATTTACGGCTCGCACTCTTCTTCGAAGAGCCTCTCATTCGCAGTGCTCATTCGGGGTGGTGTCCTGTGCTCGCCGCTCGTGGTGTATGTGTGGTGTCTCACACCTTCGCTTCGCTTGGTGTTCCCACCACCCACCGCTAACGCTTACACCACTCGGTCTTGCTTCGCAAGACTTCCGCTCGCTTCGGGCATATTATTCTCTCCTGCGGAGTGCATTTCAGGGGAGGGGGGCTTGAGGGGATGCATGATAAAACTTTTATAGATTATGAATCATTTTCAAAGCATGGAAAAACCCAATGGCAAAAAAATTAGCAGAAACCAGCTGGTATCAAATGCGGGCCTTTATTATGTATGCTATCAGCTAAGCAAAAGGGGATGGAACGCAATGCCAACATCCCGCAATGCAAGG
>JBMFTB010000181.1:0-519 GCA_049967255.1 Thermoplasmata archaeon | reverse complement strand
CAACGCCCAGGGCGTTCCAATAGAGACAGCATTCCCAGGACAGCTTGTGAACTTCTTCTGGACACCATCAGTAAGTCCTATCACATGGGTTAGCACACAGCCGGGCGCAATAGAGTTTTCAGAGAGCGGGCTTCCATCAGGAACATCATGGTCAGTTACGCTTGGGACAACAACATTGAGCTCATCAACATCAACGATTGATTTCACAGGATTGACTGCAGGTAGCTATCTATCATTTACAGTATCTCCAGTTCAGGGATACGCAGCAAACCCATCTTCTGGGAATGTAACAGTAATAGCAGGCCAGACGATCACGGTACAAATAACATTCTCACAAGTAAAGGAATACTCTGTCACGTTCACCGAGTCAGGCCTTCCATCAGGAACATCATGGTCAGTTACGCTTGGGACAACAACATTGAGTTCATCAACATCGAGCATAGTGTTCAGTGAGCCAAATGGTACTTATGATTACAGTATAGGAGCTGTTGCGGGATATAATGAAACATCAAATGCAGG
>JBMFTB010000180.1:0-520 GCA_049967255.1 Thermoplasmata archaeon | reverse complement strand
GATATATGTATACGGATCTAGCAAGCATCTACGAAAGAGCTGGAAGGATTAAAAACAGGAAAGGCTCGATAACACAGCTGCCCATACTTACAATGCCTAGCGATGACATAACACACCCAATACCGGATCTTACAGGCTACATAACTGAAGGGCTGATTGTGCTGAGCAGGGACCTTTTTAGGAAGGGTATATATCCTAATGTGGATGTGTTGCTGTCGTTGTCAAGGCTTATGAACCAGGGCATTGGCAAGAACGCAACTAGGGAAGACCACAGGGGTGTTGCAGATCAATTGTTCGCGGCATACGCATCTGGCAAAGAAGTGCGCAACCTTACCGAGATAGTTGGCGAAGAAGCGCTAAGCGCAGGAGACAAGCGCTATCTGGAATTTGCAGACAGGTTCGAAAAGGAATTTGTTCAGCAGGGCTATTCAGAAGATAGGAGCATAGAGCAAACCCTCAACATAGGCTGGGACATACTTTCTAGCATAGACAAATCTGACATAAAGCGCATAAAGGATGA
>JBMFTB010000179.1:0-522 GCA_049967255.1 Thermoplasmata archaeon | reverse complement strand
AGAAAAAGCATACACTGCAACAAAAAACGGTGAGCTCATAGAATACAGCTTTGCAAAATATATTCAAGGGGTAGAAGATGTTTGATAAAGACTACTACAAAATCTTAGGTGTAAACAGAAATGCAACCCAGGAAGAAATAAAACAAGCCTATATAAGCCTTGCCAAAAAATACCACCCTGATGCAAACCAAACAGACAAATACGCAGAAGAGAAAATGAAGCTTATAAACGAAGCCTACTTTGTTCTATCAGACCCAATTAAAAAAAGAGACTACGATACCTTTGGCTACCACAATGAATCTAAAAGCGACTATGTAGAAGAATTTGCACAGATACTAAAGACACTTAAAGCCAAAATGCACGATCTTGGCCTTGATAAGCTATTTGAAGAAATAAATAAAATTCTAAATGATGATACAAACCCCAAAAAGAAAGAAACAATTAAAAAAGCAATACTAACCTTTGGAACAACAGCGTTAACAGTACTTTTGGCAAAGCTTTTCAATGATTTTTTAAAAGGAG
>JBMFTB010000178.1:0-524 GCA_049967255.1 Thermoplasmata archaeon | reverse complement strand
GGGTCCTTTCTATCTTTCGACGGCAAGCCCCTGCAGATAGTAGGGAGAACGTGATAAACATGAATATGGCGATCTTAAAGAATAAATTGGTAGAGGTTAATGCTGCTGCACGCATAATTGTGCAGCATTACGGTCACCTAAGAAATTTGCAAAGCACATGGTTGCATTTGCAATAAAGTATATATGTAATTTCACTGATGAGAAATTGGCAGAGTTTATGCAAAATTCCTTGCAGATGCGACATTTTACTCAACAGGAATATGAAGGAGCTTGCAAATGAATTCGGAATAAGCACTGCGTTCGTAAACACCTACAAGGCAAGCGTGATGGAAATGCTTGCAAAAGAGAAGATGCCTGCAACATTATGGAATTACATTGCTGAAACCCTGCGGGCGCTTGGAGCCGATGAGAATGCAATGAAGCACGCTGGCAATCTGCCACAAAAATTCCTGAAGGGGAATGGTAAAATTTGGAGGAAGAGTCTGAAAGTAGTGGCAGGAGCAATTGCCTACAGAGCGATGCAC
>JBMFTB010000177.1:0-524 GCA_049967255.1 Thermoplasmata archaeon | reverse complement strand
ACCTGAAAGATGAACACACCCGTTATAAGGCTGATCGTTTACTTCAAAAGTATAGAATCCTTTTTGTATTGGTGGTTCTATGGTAAATTTAATATTAGTATTTTGCAAAGCAAACGTTTTATTATCATAAATATTAAAATATTTAGTTATAGCCAAAAGACTTCTTACGTTAGCAAATATTTCACCATTATTCAAAACCATAACGCTTGTTGTTGAAGAAAAAGGATTAGAAATAACAACACCACCAGAATAATTCCAATACATGAAATCTACAGGGTTGGAATCATTTGAATAGGATATTGTGTAATTTCCAGTTGGTAAATAAAGATATTCTCCAAATGTAAATGGACTGTTTTCAACAGATGTTCCATTTTGATTTTTAACATAAACTATGCCCGCATCACTAACAAATGAAGCGTCCAAATAAACTGTGTTGTTCGCGTAAAGAGTTGATGGGTTTTCATTTTTGCTGTTCACACTGAATACATATTCGGCACTTGTCGGTTGAACTATATATTTTTCAT
>JBMFTB010000176.1:0-528 GCA_049967255.1 Thermoplasmata archaeon | reverse complement strand
GGGCTTGTATGGGATATATCCGTACAGGCAGATGTCGGTCTATGAATCAGGAAGCTCCGATGCTTCAGCTGAGGAGTAGCTCACTTAACATGTTAATGTTAAATTATTTATCAGCCCTTCATTTCTAAAAATGGATGAGTGATGCTATAAAAAGGCTCAGGAAATTGAGAACAATGGTGATTTCCGCCTGTGAAGGGCCATGGTCAGCGAAGGTTTATTATGCTCTTCACAATGGCTTCATTTTTCTCATTGAAAAGAACGGTAGAATGCACAAGAACATCATAATAAACAATGATGTTTCTTTCACAATAGATGATGATAAACCCAATTTCTTCTTCCAGGGCAGAGGAAAGGTGGAAATACTTGGCGAACCTTCAGCATTTGACAGTGAAAGGGGTACGCTCCTATTCAAAATACCAGAGGATGCACTTTTTGTAAAGTCTAAAAATGTTCTACTTGCGAGATTGATACCTGAGGAAATAAGGGTTACGGACATGAGAAATGAGCCAAAGAAGTACGATTTGACAT
>JBMFTB010000175.1:0-535 GCA_049967255.1 Thermoplasmata archaeon | reverse complement strand
AGCCAATCCAATAGCTCCACTATATTTCCATACTATTTAGTTCTACTGAAACCCTGCTTTTCTCCCTAAGTACTCTATGTTATGTTTTTTCAATTTCCATACTATTTAGTTCTACTGAAACGTTCGATCTCCGGTTTCTTTCCCCGTTTGAAAGCATTGTATTTCCATACTATTTAGTTCTACTGAAACTATCCATATTCTCTGACCAGAGGGTACAACATATGTACATTTCCATACTATTTAGTTCTACTGAAACTTTGCAAGTTCAAGAAAATACTGCCTGTCATCGCTTTTCAATTTCCATACTATTTAGTTCTACTGAAACCTTTATGTGTTTTTATCTGTTTTTCTTTTTTCTGAATTTCCATACTATTTAGTTCTACTGAAACTTGCAATCATTCTTTGATAGAAATGAATCACTAGACAATTTCCATACTATTTAGTTCTACTGAAACCAATTTTCAAATTATGAATATTACATAATCTTAAAAATTTTTTGTTATGAAATAATTAGTTATCTTTAGATAATGCGCCT
>JBMFTB010000174.1:0-537 GCA_049967255.1 Thermoplasmata archaeon | reverse complement strand
GACCAGCAACAAGCTCCGAAGCTTTAGCGAGGAGTAGCTGACAAATGCATATTTCACATTACAAAATAATCAATCTTTTAACGCAATAAACGTCAGTTTATTTGCAATTTCCGGTACAGGTGTGATACTGGCGAAATATTACTTCATCAATAGCAATGTCACACCATTTTCTTCAATGAATTTCTCATACCAGTTCCCAAGGGGAACAAGATTCATAGAATTTCATGCATCTTCCCCATTTAATATACTTAATTCCACCTGGCAGATAATATTAAATAATATAAAAATTAACGTGGGATTAAATTATAACATAACATTTCTTGAAAAAGGATTACCAGCCAATACCAAATGGTATGTAAATCTGAGCAATGGTCAGAGCTTTTCATCCACAACAAATACAATAACATTCAGTGAGCCAAATGGGACATACTCATACACCATAGCAACAGTGAACAAGAATTATGCGCCCACACCATCCTCAGGCACATTCACAGTAAATGGAGCGGATGTGAATGTAGCGATAATATTCAATCTTGT
>JBMFTB010000173.1:0-537 GCA_049967255.1 Thermoplasmata archaeon | reverse complement strand
TAAGGATAATCTTGAAAAATGAAAAATATTAGATGCGCTCATTAGAATAGATTTTAAATGGATAAAATCTATGTAGATATATCTATAGAGTCAAAGAATGATACACTTTTAACTATATAGTTACCTTTAATCTATATATTATAATCTTTAGGGTGTCTTATCTTTTATAAAATATCCAACGTATGCTGGACATTCTATAAAAGATGGGACACCCTAAAAGGATCCCATAAAAATGTTGTCTGAAGCGACTGAAATTGATGTATATTCAAAGAAGATTGGTCTTTTAAAGCATTCTTCAATGTCAATTGATTCCATCATTAAAAATAATGATCTTACTGATACTGCTTTGCATCGTTATGTAAAAAATTAATTTTAAATAAATATATATTTATTTGTTAAAAAAATCAAATAAAATTTTTATTTTTAAAAATCATAATCAATTTTAATGTATTTGATTATAAACATAAGCGAAAACGGTCGAGCCCATTTACAGATAGGGGATATATACAAGGCGTTGAAAATTTGACCTTTTAATCA
>JBMFTB010000172.1:0-545 GCA_049967255.1 Thermoplasmata archaeon | reverse complement strand
GTAAATCCATTTATTGGTCCTATTGTGTAAGTGTAGGTTCCATTTGACTCTGTAAATGTTATTGTATTTGTTGTTGATGATATTGTGTTACCATTTAATGTTACGGCCCACAACGTTCCATCTGGTAAACCTGACTCTTCAAATATTATGGAATATGTAACTACTTTAAAGTTAACATTTATCGTAATGTTTGATCCGTTTAAATTAAATATTCCTGAATAACGGGAAGGAGAATATTCCTTATTGACAGTAGCAATTGTGTAAGTATATGATCCATTAGGCTCTTGAAATGTTATGATATTTGTAGAAGAAAAAAAGGATTGACCATTAGATAAATTTACAAACCAAATGGTTCCATTTGGTAAACCATTTTCTGTAAATGTGACTGTGTATGTTTTCATTGAGAATGTAATTACCTGATTCACGTTAGCTCCATTCACATCAATGACTCCAGAAGAGGGGTATGCAGTAAATCCATTTATTGGTCCTATTGTGTAAGTGTAGGTTCCATTTGACTCTGTAAATGTTATTGTATTTGTTGTTGA
>JBMFTB010000171.1:0-546 GCA_049967255.1 Thermoplasmata archaeon | reverse complement strand
AGAAATGGAAGATCTGCAATATATATGACTTCGCCTGCTATTGAATCTTTAATACCTAATGTAATTTATGAAAAAACTGAAAAAGAAAAAATTTTAGAGAAATTTGATGAGCTTAAAGAAACATTTTTAAATATTATAAAAGAAAATTCTTTTGACCTTACTAGAATTTATAATTTTATTATTGAATGTAATATGAATGATGATGGTCCTATTATGAAAAATTTAGAAAGATATATTACGGATAAAGGGGATATTATCCAACATGGGGCCGATTATATAGAAATACAAAAAAGGAATTTAAAGAATATTTTGAATCTTTTAAAGAATGATTCACAGATACAAATATATAATTCAATTAATACCTTGAGTGGTAATTATATTGATGTTATTGAAAAACTGAAAAATGAAATATTAAATATAGATAAAACTTTAGAGATCAATAAGTATAGATATTATATAATAAAATCTTTAATAGAATTTAATGATATGATTGAAAATAAACAAAATGGAGGGAGTTGATATGAGAAATATAATGTTTTATTCAAT
>JBMFTB010000170.1:0-546 GCA_049967255.1 Thermoplasmata archaeon | reverse complement strand
CCATACATCAGATAAATACATTACATCCTTCCTCTGTTCTAGAAATTTTAATAAATCGTCTTTTTTGACTATTTCCGGTCTAGCAACATTTACTAAAATTCCTTTATGCTTTATGTTTATTAAAACATCGTAGTTTATTATATCTTTCGTTTCTCTTGTTAATGGTATTGAAATTAAAATAAAATCGGATTTTTTCACAAAATCTTTCAGGTTTTTCAAATCAGTGAATTCTTCGACATATTCATCCTTATTGCCTCTTCCTATTGCAATAATTTTCATCTCGAATGATTTTGCTATCCTTGCTACCCTTTTACCTATCCCTCCATAACCTATAATACCAAGTGTTTTAGCATACAGCAGGGTAGTAGGTTCTGAGTTGAATATTCCTTTTTTCATTTCTTCATCTTTTTCAATAATGTTCTTTGTGGCAGAAAGAAGAAGTGCAAATACATGTTCAGCCACAGAGATAGAATATGCTCCTGCGTTACTGCACACAATTGTATTTTTATTTATTCTTTCAAAATCTATGTGATCTACTCCTGCCGA
>JBMFTB010000169.1:0-549 GCA_049967255.1 Thermoplasmata archaeon | reverse complement strand
CTTTGAGTGTTTTTTTGCAAACAAAAACAAGTTTAACAAAATATTTTAATACAAGAAAAAAAGAAGATTTTTTTAAAGATTGTTTGATATTTTCATTACAGATACCTGATGTAGAACTAGAAGAAAGAATTATTAAAAGAACAATCAATATAGCAAATGATTTAATAATTGAAACACAAAATATTATTAGCATGGGCTTTGCCCACACAAAGCCCATGCAATCAATCGGCTACAGACAGGCATTGCTTTATATAAACGGCAAACTAAGCAAAGATGAAATGATACAAAGCATAATTAAAGAAACAAAACAATACGCAAAACGGCAAAAAACATTTTTTAATTCAAAATTTAAAGAAAAAAGCATACAGATTGATTATAAAAACGCTTTTGATACAATTTTATCAATCTTAACTCAAAGCCATTCTCCTTAATCTTTCGATACGTTCTTCAATTGGTGGATGGGTTGAAAAAAGATTCATAATTCCTTTTACACTGAAGGGATTTACTATAAAAAGATTTTCTGTTACAGGATTTCCTTGTAGCGGAATG
>JBMFTB010000168.1:0-549 GCA_049967255.1 Thermoplasmata archaeon | reverse complement strand
AATGGGGATACACATCCTCACCATCATCCAATTCAAAGAATTATGTACAGGATTACTGGTATTCAGGAGGATCTTTATACAATGATAATTCATATCCCAACATTTATACGATAGGATATCATGGCACGAGTTCCACATTGGCAACATACACAGTGGCATTCACGGAGAGCGGGTTACCATATGGAACATCATGGTCGGTAACGTTCAATGGTAATGCGAAATCATCAACGACATCAACAATAAGCTATACAGGCATAGCGAACGGGTCATATTCATTTAGTGTCGAGTCTATAACCGGGTACGTAGCGAGTCCATCATCAGGAACAATAACAGTAAATGGTACGAACGTAAATCAGACGATAACATTTATTGAAAATAATAATCAATTCAACCCAGATGAAGTTGTACAGGTTGTGTGGTCTGTAATAAATGTAAGAGCTGGGCCAGGATTATCCTATGAAATAATAGGCACTGAAAATTATGGCTCTCAAGGTGTAGTAGATTTTGGAAACATTGTATCGAACAATGGCTATTTATGGATACCTGTAA
>JBMFTB010000167.1:0-552 GCA_049967255.1 Thermoplasmata archaeon | reverse complement strand
TCAGGGATGCTTAAACTTCTTGGGTATAACCCTATACCATCTATCCCGTCTGCGAATGCTTCAGGGATTGCCTTTCTTATCATGTTGTAGGATGCATGCAGATCTGCATTCTCTTGGATCATTTATAATAGAGTTCCTTGAAGAAACAATTGAAGATGTAAGAAATACAATTAGTTTTTCCAAAAAGTTAAAAGTTACTGTAGCCCAGTTTACCATTGCAACCCATTATCCAGGCACCAAACTCTGGGATTACGTGATGGAAAAGAAGCTGTTGCGGTCAAGAGACTGGAGAATGTTCACTACTTTAAGCCCAATAATCAAGCTAAAAAATTTCACGCCCAAGCAAATACAAACCTGGCTTACGAAAGCGTATATCAACTTTTATTTCAGACCTTTGTACTTGATAAAAGATATTGTAAAAGAGAACGGATTTGCGTTTCGTAGAATATTACATTTTCCAATTCATTCGATCAGAACACTTACTTCTAAAACTTGATTCTCATTATTTTTATGAATCTTTAAAAGTTAGGTGCTTTAGCGATAAGATGCAAG
>JBMFTB010000166.1:0-553 GCA_049967255.1 Thermoplasmata archaeon | reverse complement strand
GGTTATAAAAATCTTGAAAAGTGGCTTAAAGAAGCAGGGTTTAAAGTTAAGCACACAAGACCAAAATATGTGTATAACACAGATGCAGAAAATAAAAACATGTACTTAGGTCTGATGCTCTGTAACAACAAAAAATAAGGTTAAAGTATTTATTTATATCATAAAATTTGTGAAAAGTATGGAAGACAGACCTAAACCATATATAAGCGTAATAATTACCGCCTACAACAGAAAAGAATACCTGCTAGACGCATTCAAATCAGCAATAAACCAAACCTTGCCTAGAGACAAATACAAAATAATAATTTCAAAAAATTTTAAAGATAAGAAAATTGATAATTACATTTTGAAACATGGAGGTAAACTAGTTCTTTTTAAAAAGAAAGGTATAGGCCCAAGAATAGCAAATGCATTAAGGTATGCAAAAGGTGAAGTCGTCTGCTTCTTGGAAGATGACGATTTGTTTGATAGGAATAAACTAAAGTTTGTTTACGATATTTTTGCTAGAACTCCTAAATTATGCTATTGTCATAATGGCATAATTTATGTGGAC
>JBMFTB010000165.1:0-555 GCA_049967255.1 Thermoplasmata archaeon | reverse complement strand
GGTGAAATTAATAATTTGATTAATATTTGTACCATTTAACATAATTGTTCCAGAAGAAGGTGATGCGGTATATCCATTGATAGATCCTATTGTATATGAATATGATCCATTTGGCTCCTGAAATGTTATTGTATTTGTAATTGATGTTTCTGTTGATCCGTTAAGTGTTACAGACCATAATGTTCCTGATGGTAATCCTGATTCAGTGAAATTCACAGAATACTGAGTGGATGATCTAGATGTACCGATAAAACCTCCCCAAGCCGTTTGTGGACCTGTATAAGAAGAGTCATTTGTTGCCCATATAGTTATCAATATAGGGTCACCTATTTGAACTGTTGCATAATTTTGTCCGTATGTCCCTCCAAAACCATTTATTATTATTTGTGTGTTTGTCCAGATTGTATAGTTTAAGGTTACTGAACTAGGCGACCAAACACCCCACCCTTCAGCACCTGCACCAAACAAACCTGAACCTTGATAATGCGTTCTTAAATCACCAAACACAAAATAATTCAAATCTCCAGAATATGGCATTTGAATAGGACTCTCCCC
>JBMFTB010000164.1:0-562 GCA_049967255.1 Thermoplasmata archaeon | reverse complement strand
GTATAATATCTATTTAAACCTGAAATATCATGATATAAATGTTTACTATTACCAGTTTCTTGCAGATGAAAAATATAAAAATATTTCAAAGGATATTATAATAAAGAATGGTATTGATTTTAAAAATAAATACAATCTATTATTAAACCAACTTTTGCATCTAAACACAAAAGCATTTAAAAATATTGATTCAGACATAATCATATTTTCATGTTATACTCTTTCTCCATTAATAAAGCATTATCAGGACAAAAAGACAATTATGATCATTCAACAACTTAAAATAAAATAAATTTAAAAACTTATTGGTATGTTATTATTCCCTTTAACATAAAGAATTAGAAAGTAACTATTTTCATAAGAATGTATGACTTATGTCTTATATTTATTACTATAGTTTTGCGTTTTAATTTATATCCATAAAATATATAAAATTTTAAAATCTCCCACTGCAGAGATTTTTATTGATATTTTAAAGTATATTTTTATAATAATGTCATTTAAGCGAATCCTATTTTTCTCTAAAGTATTTAAAATAATGTTTTTCTTTTTTATTTAGTAT
>JBMFTB010000163.1:0-563 GCA_049967255.1 Thermoplasmata archaeon | reverse complement strand
ACTCTGCCGAAAATGAGGAAAATTCAACTGCCGTTTACATTCATGTGTTTTTTGTCATTCATATTGCCTTTCTGGATAGTGAGAGCAGTAGGTATTTCATTAAGTCCTGTAGAAATACCGAACTCTACCTGCATTTTATCTGCTCTTTTATCCTTTGAATAGCCATATGCTCCCAATTCCGATTTTGTGCCTTCAAAATATGAAGATGAAAAATCAATAAATTGCTTGTCATCTGCCAGATCATACTTCTTCAAAAATAACTGATATCGCTCTAACAAGACTGGAAACAATCTTCCAACCTTTTCAAGAGCTCTGTATATGGATCTTTCAGAGGGTATATGCTTAAATCCAAGATCTCGAAAAACCTCTGTGGGATATGTATTCATGATTTGATGTATGGAAACAGAATGAGTGAGCCTGTTATAAACCAATAATTCTCCAATTTTTTGGAAGTCCATAGATTCCGCATGAATATTTCCAAAGATCTCTGAAAATACTGAAAAATATTTTTCTGCAAGTTCTATTAACCCTGAATGTTTCACTTTTACCACCACGTTTATGAT
>JBMFTB010000162.1:0-566 GCA_049967255.1 Thermoplasmata archaeon | reverse complement strand
ATCGTCTCCATGCTACCCTCATTTACTGGAAGATTAGAGCGAATCACATAACAGCCATCAAGATATGATTCTGCTCTCAGTGCATTTTCATCAACCTTTACCATGAGAGTTCTCCCTGATTCCTCTATTCTGGTGAATGATTCTATATTCAGTTTTTTGATCTTTTCATTCACGAGTGAAAGAGCAGTGGAAACATCCGCTCTTGCATGATCTGATAGATATTTATTTTTCTCATTCACGAGCTCCCTGATCTTCTCTATCTTATCATTCCTGCTTTTTTCGAGCTCTTTCGCTCGCTCAGGATTCTTACGCAATATATACCGTATCCCTTCATGTTCAATCTCACAGATCTTTTCTGTGAACAGCTCAAGCTGTATTATGCCCTGCTTCAACAGCGTTTCCATCTGCGGCTTTGTCGTTGCTGTTATGTAATAGAATTTCTCTTCGTTCAGATCCGCAATCTGATCTGCCTTGATCATGCCACGATCGCCAACCATTGCAATGGATTCACAACCAAATTCATTTGCAAGCTTCTTTATCTGAGATATGAATGTTTTAACATCCTG
>JBMFTB010000161.1:0-572 GCA_049967255.1 Thermoplasmata archaeon | reverse complement strand
AGCATCACAGCTCTTTTAACCAGTGACTCATTATATTTTGACCAAATCCTTTTATCCCTGTTTTCAATATTCTCCATGGGGGTATAATTTTCGATCATATTATTCACCAATACCCCCATTTTTATCAAAAAATTAAATTTTATCAATTAAGAGTTGGTTAACAATGTTGAAAAGATTATGACATTTAACTGACTTTCACTATTTTTCGGTCATACTCTATGAACAGAAAAAGAATAAATAGGGAAAGGGTATTAAAATATATAGAAAAACAAAGGTGAAATTATGAATATCATTGAAATAGAAGGAGATCATGATTTTATTGTAATAGTTCCTACTAAAAATATACAAAGTGAATTAGCTCAAAACTTTATTCGCGAAATTAGAACCAAATTCTATTTTAACCCAATGATAATAATAATCGAAAGCACTGGTTCAGAATTCCATTTTTCAAAAAATATGAATATAGGAATTAAGCATGCAATGAAATATAATCCTAAATATATAGCCTTAAGCAATGACGATGTCTATCCTATAGAGAAAGGTGGAGATTATATTTTAATAAGAAAAATTAT
>JBMFTB010000160.1:0-581 GCA_049967255.1 Thermoplasmata archaeon | reverse complement strand
CCGCTAAAGAAGCAAGCCTGGTATATAAGTGCAAGCATGAAACGCCAGTCAACGCCATATATCACACCACCAGCATAGAATGCGGTATAGAGCACAAAGAAAGTTATAAACCATTGAGAAGGGAACTGAGAATTTCAATGTAGGGCCTAAAATTCACTTAACAGGTTTTAGGGGATCCGCTATAGCAGGCCTCCAGTACAACGGTGCGCCTGTAAATGAAGATGCTATAATAGGAAAAGAGAATGAAGGTATAAAAGTGGCAATGGCAGTACTCGAAAGAGGTAGGGTAAATATATCATCACTTGCTCTTGGCATGTTGCAGCGTGTTTATGAAGAATCAGTAAAATTTGCAAATTATAGAAAATCTATGGAGAATACACTGGTAAATTTCCAATTTATTCAACAGTACCTCACTGACATGCTTTCTGACCTTGAGGCATCAAGGTTAATGGTCTACAATACAGCTATGCTCATTGACCAGGGGCAGCAAGTAGGTCTGAACGCAGCAGCAACAAAACTGTTTGTGAGTGAAGCCCTCATGAAGCATGTCAAGAATGGTGTAGAAATTCTTGGTGGCTATG
>JBMFTB010000159.1:0-582 GCA_049967255.1 Thermoplasmata archaeon | reverse complement strand
GCCTATTTTATTGAGTTCAAAATAGATCCTAAGAGTCAGGAAAGGATATTCCCTATGAAAAGACAGGCAGTAGATTTATACCTTAAGAGAATGCAAAGGGATTTAGGTTTTAGGATTCATGCTCATAAGTTCAGGCATACCTTTGCTGTTAAGGCTGTATTAAGTGGAATTCCTCTAAATGTTCTACAGAAATGGCTTAGCCACTCATCTATATTTGTAACATCGATATACACCGACATTACATGCCTATATACAACCCAGTTCATAAATCGAATACAATGAAAATGCAATAAAAAATATTTTTATATACGAAACTCATGAGTTAATAATAATCTAATTGGGTGAAGAAATGGTCAAGAAGCAAGATATATTAAAAATTATTTCTTTTTCTTTAGTCATATTATTTATGATATCTAATTTTTCAATTATTATTTATGCGTCTTCTGAAACAAGATCTAATGAATTTGTAAATTCTAAGAACATTTATGAAAATTTTGAATCATATATATTAGATAAAATTGATATTTATAAAAAATTTAACTCTATAAATTCATCCAATGAAGTATTTTCATATTTATATCC
>JBMFTB010000158.1:0-587 GCA_049967255.1 Thermoplasmata archaeon | reverse complement strand
GTTTTAAAAATTAAAAATTATAATAAAACTCATTCAAAAGAATTACAAAAAAGGTATAGACAAAGACATCCAGAAAAGTTGAGAGAAAATAATAGAAAAAGATATTGGAAAATTAAAAATGATCCTGAAAAACAAGAACAGTACTTAAAGAAAAAATACAAACAAAAATCCTAAAAAAATCTGATTTAGGTCAATACCCAGAAATATTTAAATATGAATTTTTTTTATTTAAAGTTGTGAAAGTGCTATACAGAGAAAGAAGAAAGGAAAAGGGCGTATCGGAGGTCATTGGTACTATTCTGATCCTTGGCATTACCGTTACCTTATTCAGTACAATATTTTATTACGTGGCAGTTATGCCGCCACCAAAGGCACAGATATATGCATCATTCTCATCAAATTACAACCTTAACCCAAATGGGTCATTCAACATTACGATCTTGAACTCTGGTGGTGAACCTGTTCCTGTTAATTATACAGAATTAGTAATTTCAACACAGAATAGTTCAGGTGCCATTCGGATAATTCATATGTTGTCTTATTCAAAAATAGCGAACCAATTAAAGGGCAACTATTTCAATGTAGGT
>JBMFTB010000157.1:0-588 GCA_049967255.1 Thermoplasmata archaeon | reverse complement strand
ATGATCTGCATTGCATCATTTACAACTTTCCACATGACCTCTGTGGAATTTAATTTTGACATGGATACAAGTTTTCTAACATAGGAAAGACTTACCTTTTTTTGTTCTAGAAGATCTGCCGATTTGCTTGCCATATATACAAGTCCCATGGCCTGCTCTATTGCCGTAACAGATTCAGCAATTTTGAAATTTATTCCCTCATGTTCTATTAGCCTATTCCCAAATGCCTCCCTTTTCATGGCATAATCCGTCGCTATCTCTATAGCCGCCATGGCAACTCCAAGTGCACCAGCCGCTGTTGTGAGTCTTTCCGGTACCATCATTATGTTGAAAACATCATATCCCTTGTTCAATTCACCTATGATGTTTTCCTCAGTGATCTCCACATCTTTATACACTATTCTTGCAGTTCCACCTCCTCTTGTGCCCATAAGGCCATAAACAGTTTCAACCTTTAAATTTGGAAGATCCCTATCAACAACAAAGGCTGTAATGCCTCTGGTAATTGGTTTTGCATCTGGATCTGTTATTGCATATGTAACAAAAAAATCTGCACCATTGCCACCGACTACAAACCTTTTCTGGCCG
>JBMFTB010000156.1:0-594 GCA_049967255.1 Thermoplasmata archaeon | reverse complement strand
AAAAAGTCATAGTATGGTTTAGGTTTAGGTTTAGGTTTGTTTTTAGGGTCTTCAAAAAACTCTTTTGTTTGTGTATCAAATTTAACACTACTGGCCGATAGTATACCTTTACCTTTTAATTTTATAGGGATGGTTACATAAAATAATTTCCCTCTTGGTTCCGGCTTGGAAAATTTAAAATCCAATAGATTATGTGGCACCAATTCTAGTTTTTCTAAATCCGTTTTATCAAATTCGAGTCCCAGTTGTTCCAGAGATTTACTTAAATATTCTTCTAAGCTTTTTGGATTTATTTCAAAAGTCAAATTGTTTTTTTCATCGGTTTTAAAATATACAATTAGAACAAGTTGTGGCATGCCTAAATTTTCTAGCCCTAGCTTCTCGTTAAGCCTTTGTAATTCGTACCCAAGCATTTGCTCGTTTTAAATAGGTGCTAAAATTTTAAAATTCTATTGTTGCAGACTTTAGAATAGATCCTGACATTTACATTTATTCACCTCGTCAACTCAAATAACTATATTTCTTATTTTCCATTAGGTTAATTATTCTGTCTTGTTGTCCATCTTATGTATATCAAAAGATAACGCTGTATAT
>JBMFTB010000155.1:365-596 GCA_049967255.1 Thermoplasmata archaeon | reverse complement strand
CTCTCTTGATTTAGTTATGCCTGGACCTATTGCCACAGTTACATCTCTTTCTTCTATCAAATGTTTAATTTCATCATTGAATTCTATAAAATTATATCCACTTTTCCTAAGAATCATATCATTAAAGCTTGATAGTAGATTGTGTATGCTTTCTGGTGCAAAAAGAAAAACAAGATCCACACCCATTCTTGATGCACCTTTTGCCATGTATAAAGGTGCGCCATAAAAAAA
>JBMFTB010000155.1:0-355 GCA_049967255.1 Thermoplasmata archaeon | reverse complement strand
AATGCCATTCTCACTCTTATGGCTATCAACTGAGTTCTTTTTGTATGTAATAAACTCTCCAGGGCCAACGGATTCTATTACATCCTTGGGGAAACCCACATCAGCCACAACAATAGTTCCACAGTTCCTTTCTGTCATACCCTCTTTAATGAACTGCATGGTTACTGTCATTGATGGTTTAACTGCTAGTTCAGTCGGAAATCCAGAAGGAACATCTACAGAAATAACAAATTTACTAGCGTTGTTAAGTGATTCAATTGCAGATTTGTAAGGCTCTTTAGGTTCATTCATAATTCCTATACCTAGCATTGCATCAATTATTATATCATAATCAAAAGTCAGTGAATGCTCAATC
>JBMFTB010000154.1:0-599 GCA_049967255.1 Thermoplasmata archaeon | reverse complement strand
ATTAAAAGCATCATGAATGGAATATTTGGAAAATGGTAAAGGGCGAGTTAAATATATTAATCTTAAATTAGTCAAAACTAGAATTCCCTTTCCAGCCGCCAAATTATTTGAATCTATAACATTGTATATCCATAAAATTGGTTTTTCATTTTTTTCTAGAATAATACTATTCCCCCAAGGAAATTTAAATCCAGATTGATTGGAATATTTCACAAAATTTAAAATATATAACTTTTATTTATAGTTTTTCATTTAAAAATGAGAGAAATAAGGGCATTTATGGATAAAAATAATTACTCAACAAACCAGATTTTAAAGAAAAATTTAAATAATAGTATTTGGTTGTATTTATATGACACAAATTTATAGGGAAATTCAATTAGCCGAGGGCGAGCAGCTAATCAGGGAATATAATGTCGGTTTCTTAAAAAAGAGATTCAAACCTAAAATAAATCTTTCATTGGGTGTAACTAATAGAAGAATTATTGAGGTTGGGGAATCCAGAAAAATAGGAGGAAAAGCATTACTTATGTCAGATGTTCAAATTCAGGATGTAGTGGGTTTTAATGCTATTTTAGCAGGGGGGATTCAAATATTAC
>JBMFTB010000153.1:0-599 GCA_049967255.1 Thermoplasmata archaeon | reverse complement strand
ATAACTTTGTTTGCTGAGGTATCGTACTGCCAGTAGGGCTCAGGAAACAATTGGCTTATTCCACCAGTGGTTCCTAAAGGCCCTCCATCAGCGGTATCGAATGACGAGATATACCATGCAACCTGATTTTCTATATGTAGTGTGGATTTCAAAGTGAGTGAAGTTCCGCCAACAGCAGTTACCCCGAAATTGTTAAATGCCATTGAAGATGGGAATTCAAGCCAGTCATTAGGATAATTTGAACCAAAGTACATTGAACTATTAATATTGTCTCCCGAATCCCCTGAACTCGCCAGTACAGTAATACCCCTTGCCTGTGCCTCCTGTAAATATTCATACCATGCTGTATCATTATATTCCGGGCCTCCCCAGGAATTGGAAATAACAGAGACATTATTCATTTCTGAGAATGTAGAATTTGGATTGAGGATGAATGCGAGTGCCTGATCTATATTTTGATTTGTTGCAGGAGTATAGACATTGAATATTGTAGAGCCTGGGGCGGTGCTTCCAACCATCTCCAAATCAAGCGTATTCTCCCCCACGGCTCCGCTCGTGTCGTAAGATGCGAGTGGCCCGGGCTCAGGAGATCCATCCAG
>JBMFTB010000152.1:0-603 GCA_049967255.1 Thermoplasmata archaeon | reverse complement strand
AGGAAACCCTGAATCAGGGGTTCGAATAAACATATGGTATATACCTCAGAAAATATGGAATCAGATTAAGACATACGGTATGGGAACTGCAATCACAACATCTTTAGGCCAGACTTGGGTAGCAGAACAGTTTGATTATGATCCCAAAGAAAAAACAATGAAAATAATATTCCAATGGCATCAATTACAGACACTGAATTTCATAAGGAACTTTTCTACATTTCACAAGGCTAGGGCTATGCTCATAGGTGATGAGGCAATTATTGATGAGTATCAAGCATTAGGAGAGGCTCGGGCAATGAGGAGATCCAGAGAACTCCTTGATAAATATATGCGATTAATGAGCCATGAGACAATGGATCTGGGCAAAAAAGGGCTTATGGATGAGAAACTCGCAGAGGAATACATTAAAGAGCTTGTGGAAAAGCAGAGAAAGATCATGAACATCCCAGAAGTAGATGAGAAGGGCAGGATCATTCTACCGAAGGAAGAAGTTGAAATGCAGACTCCATCTCCATAATCAAGATGAGGTAGCCTGAAAATGAAGAGAAAGGAGAAGGAGCGAAAGGAAAGAAGGATTGAAGATGAGCTTAGGGAAAGGAT
>JBMFTB010000151.1:0-602 GCA_049967255.1 Thermoplasmata archaeon | reverse complement strand
CAAGTAATCTGGATAGGCTTGTGCAGATTGTCAAGGAGAGGTACAAGCAGGAGTTTGAAGTAGATCCAAAGGAGATAGAAATGATGTTTATAAATCCAGAGGTTGAGGAGATTTCAGATAGCACAATACAGAAGTTGTTTTCTAAACTGCCACAGAAGGACAAGATTATTGATTTTATGTGCAAAGAGCACAACTTCTCACAAGAAAGGATAGAAAAATATGCAACAATATTGGAAAAGAGCACAGAGGCGCTGAGGCAAAAGACCATGGACAAATGGTTTAAATAAAAATTGGCGTTGTCCAACAATTCAAGTAAATGAATAATTTTTCACTACTTTTGCAACAATTTTAACTTCAGATTAAAAATCTGTTATAGACAACTGCTTTTAACAGCAATTCCTTTTCTTTCATCTCATTAGTTTTTGAAAAAGTATATTCTCCAAATACATTTTTGAATACAGAAAAGGTTGATTCAACCACTGATCGCATATGATATCCAGATCTATTTTTCCAATTTATCTGATTAAGTCTACGTATTTCTTTTGAAGGTATAAGGTTGTGATTGCGTCCTCGTTTATGAATTATATTTAACTGTTCTGCAA
>JBMFTB010000150.1:0-605 GCA_049967255.1 Thermoplasmata archaeon | reverse complement strand
GTGATGGCACGTATGTCTATGCTGGGTATTTCACAGCTCCTGGAATAGTAGACAAGATAGACCCGTCGACCATGACGCTAGTATCATCGTTCACAGCCCCCTCAGGACATAATTATGTTGAGGCTTTAACATATGATGGTACGTACATCTATGCCGGGTATGATACAGGTCCTGGAATAGTGGACAAGATAGATCCTTCGACCATGACGCTAGTATCATCGTTCACAGCCCCTTCAGGACATAATGCTATTTTTGCTTTGACCAGAACAAAGTAATAGGTAACAACTACGCTGTTTTCAAGTCAGCTACTCCTCGCTAAAGCTTCGGAGCTTGTTGCTGGTCTCCTGCTCCACCCGTCCATAGATGCAATGGTTGACAATTACCTGAAATTCTTCGAGAAAATACTAGAATGAAAATTAATATGAGCAGAACATAAACTTCCTTCCTCATCCTTAAATATTAAGATAATATTTTATCATCCATGTCCATTGAACCAAGGTGCAATGTAATAACAACACCAATAGCCACACCTAAGCGTAGCATTTCTGGCAAGCCCTTAGAACAGTTCTTTCATGTTTACGGCATACTTGGTTCTGTGCCTGATG
>JBMFTB010000149.1:0-609 GCA_049967255.1 Thermoplasmata archaeon | reverse complement strand
GGGTTACCTAACTATGATTATCCGATAATGGTAAAATTACAAGAAGAAGGTAAAATAACCATTACACCATATCCTACTATTACCTTGAACTTCTTTAACTTTAACTACGATATTAACACTACGTTATTATCAACTTTGGGGCCTAACTACCACATACCTCAATATTATTTTACAAATCTGGATGTAAGAAAAGCATTTGCATATTCACTAAACTATACTGACTATGTTAATGACCTATTAGGAAATAATAAATATGATGCAGATTTTGGTTTTCATTATACTGGTATAATTCCTCTGGGTATGCCAGGGTATATAAACCAGACACAACTTCAACAGGCAGGAGCAGCAATACCGGTATACAACCTAACATTAGCCAAACAGTATATGGAAGAATCAGGACTGTACAACACTTCAATCAATATACCTATTGTTGTTATGGGTGGGGATACTCTTAATTTTGCAGCAGCAGGAATGTGGGCTGCAGCGTTATCAAGTATAGATCCACATATCTCTGTGAGCCCACTATATCTACCACACGGAACAATCTTGGGATATATTGCTGCGAATGAAAATCCAATGCCAATATATACATTACCTGGAAGCTGGACC
>JBMFTB010000148.1:0-615 GCA_049967255.1 Thermoplasmata archaeon | reverse complement strand
GCCGGTTACATTGCGGCAGCTGGATACATATCTGTCGAATCACTGCTTCTTGCGTCAATATGCACGCTGATAGTTTTGCTGGAGATAACACCTAGCAGGTTTGTGAAACAATGGAGGAGGAAGGCAAGTGACCCGGATATGGTAATATTCAAGGACGGAACCGCAGAACCCATTACACTGAAATCGCTGGTTGAAAGGCCAGAAAGGACCATAAAGATAATGGTTGTGCTTTCTTACCTTCTACCGGTGTTCTTATTTTTTATTAAATCCCCCTGGCTTTAAAGCTTAATGTTAGGGGTTTGGGGGAGGCTGTAAATCTCAGCGCGTTGCTTCCCACAAACTCCAAGTTGTGGAAACCATAACCTTAACAGCATAATGCGCTTGATATTTTGAAAAAATAACATTTATTCCACTAAGGGCCCTATTACCGTTTTACCGACGATCCTGTTAATGGTATCCACCTTTTCATTTACTGATTGTTGTATTTCATCCATTTCCTGGTCAGTCAGATGACTGAAACGCCCCTGCATTTTCAGATAGTTTCTGACATGCTTCCTTCTTGGCACAGTTACAGTTACCCTGAAATCATTGTGTTCCTTTTCCCAGTTTATCCAC
>JBMFTB010000147.1:0-617 GCA_049967255.1 Thermoplasmata archaeon | reverse complement strand
GATATGATCATAAAGCAAATACGACTGTGATAATAGATTACATAAAAGATGCGGAAACAGAACTTCTTATGATACAAAATGGTGAAACGGATATAGCTGTTGGATTGCCGACAACATATTATCCAACATTATCGCACCTTGAGTCCAGTGGTGTGATTAAAATATATGAATTCCTACAATCAATTTAAATGGTTTTGGATTTAATCTTAACATAAATACAACTATGCTTCCTCAGTTAGGTGCGCAGTATCACATACCAAGGTTCTATTTCGACAATCTTGATGTTAGAAGAGCTTTTGCCTATGCTTTTAATTATGAGGAATATTTAAATGATCTTGTTGGAAATGCTATATATGGTGCGAATTTCTCAATACCGCTTAACGGTGCAATTTCCTATGGTATGCCTGGATATCTGTCAAACTCACAGCTAGAGTCACTCGGTGTTAATGTGCCTTATTATAACCTAACTATTGCCAAACATTATCTGATGGAATCTGGTGAATACAATGTTAGTATAAACATACCCACTATTGCTCTTGCTGGTGATAGTGTAAATTATGCTGCACTGGGTATGTGGGCCCAAGCATTACATGGCATTGACTCAAACATTGTGATTA
>JBMFTB010000146.1:0-621 GCA_049967255.1 Thermoplasmata archaeon | reverse complement strand
ATACATGTTTCGGTAAAACAGAGGGTTTTTGATAATTTTAACTTCAGAATCGTGACCAGTTACAAAAGTAAGAAAAGATTTAATATCACAAATATATACACTTCCAATGATATGGGCTCGTGGTCTAGCTGGTTATGACGTTGCCCTTACACGGCGAAGATCACCGGTTCGAATCCGGTCGGGCCCATTTATAGCTAGGGATATATACAAGACGTTGAAATTTTGACCTTTTAATCATATCACTTTACTTCGTAATGTAAAGTTCTTTCAATTTTTTTAAGGGCTTAGAATTGTGCTTGAAAATCTTTTTATCTTTAATTTTCTCCTTCACATTCCATAGGGTCTGTTTAGATATTCCCTTATCCCTGACATCCTTAGGCTTCAATGACAAGACCCAATCGTAGAATTCCGTTAGATTCTCATACTCAAGGTATGAATCCTCGTCAATGCCTATAACTTGAGTTTCGTCAAGATTGTTGGTTTTTAATTAAATTATCCGAAAGATTCCTCTATAATCGCAATCTGGTTTTTATTAAGCCCATATATTTTGTAAACGAGATTGTCCACGTCAAGTTCCAAATTTTTTGCCTTTTTTTCAAGTTCTGTGTAATTATCTGTGCT
>JBMFTB010000145.1:0-624 GCA_049967255.1 Thermoplasmata archaeon | reverse complement strand
CCATAGTAAAATTTTACAAACTCAAGATCGCTCAATCTTTCTCCGTGTTTTTTCATATATTCTAATTCAGTAAGATAAGCCAATTTTTGAAGTTGTTTTGCACTAACTTTACCGTAATAACTTATAATATATTTGATCAAATCTTTTCCACTTATCATTTTGCTTTCATATCAACGTAGTTAATTTCTATATATAAATATTTTGTGACTTTTGCATTTTAAAAATTAATTTTTTTAAAAGGATTTCTACTGAGCTCTATCACCAGACTATACGGAGATCTAATTTGAATATTTAGTCAAGCACCTAATTTTTATAGATTTAAAATTTTAGTATATTTTTGAGCTCAAATTATAGTTTACTTGCAAAAATTTTATAAGTGAAATTTAAAATTATTAAATTGTTATGATGTACAATATTTAGATGATCTTGAAAACTGATTATAGGAAGCTGTTTGTGTAATAAGAGGGGAAACAAATATACCGACGTGTAAGTATATTATTTTTATTAATTAAAATATAAATAAAATATTATTAAATAAATTTATTTCTTTAGAAAATTATTTCTTTAGAAAATGAAGTAAATTATTTAATAAAAATAAAATTTAATTAAATTAATCGACTAAAA
>JBMFTB010000144.1:0-627 GCA_049967255.1 Thermoplasmata archaeon | reverse complement strand
TTCAAAGAAGATTGGTCTTTTAGAGCATTCTTCAATGTTAATTGATTCCATCATTAAAAATAATGATTTTATTGATACTTTTTTGTATTGTTATGTAAAAAATTAATTTTAAATAAATATATATTTATTTGTTAAAAAAATAAATAAGATTTTTATTTTTAAAAATCATAATCAATTTTAATATATTTGATTATAAACATAAGCAAAAACCCTAGGGCCCGTATCAATTTTGGTATTCTACGGTATTGTTTTATATCAGGAGAATATTATCACACATGCCATTCAGGACAAGGCATGATGATCTCAGGAACAATGAGAATGTCATGAGATGGTACAGGAATCTCCAGCAGGGGAGTCTTATAACTGGTGATGTGTATCTCAGAACACTCGGACTGTACTGCAAATTGAACGGTAAAACACCCGAGAATATTCTCGAGGATACACGGAATGGGAAACTGAGGAATGAATTCATGGATTTTGTGTACAGGATGGGTAGGGAGAACAAGGCAGGTTCCTATATAGTACGTTTTAAAAAGGTCATAAACTCATGGGTATCGTTCAACGGTCTGGATGCAAACCTACAGTCAATAAAGATAATGGGTGCCAGCACTTCACCAACACTGGTGG
>JBMFTB010000143.1:0-628 GCA_049967255.1 Thermoplasmata archaeon | reverse complement strand
ATAATGAAGGATGATCTGGAAGGTCTTCCATTAAGAATCCATGACCTACATGGATTATCAGGGTATATAGCGATGCTCTTCTTTACATTAATTTTAGAATTGAATATGATGAAAGAGATGAGGAAATCCAGGCTTGTTGTGAAATATTCAATCAAAGACGTATTCATAGAATTATCAAAAATAAGGATGATAGAATTAACTAACGGAGAAAAAATAATCACAGAAATTCCAAGGAAGGTAAAAGAAATTTTGGCAGGGTTAAATGTGAAAATAGATGACCTTGTTATTAAAAATCCGGGAGATTAGATTAAAGCCATCCTATTTTTTTAAAAAATTCTTCATATTCCTTTCTAGCTCTTTCAGGGAGATAATGCTTCTTTAGAGTACTATAGTCTACCTTTTTATCGTAATATGCTATTATCTTTTCCACCCATTCATCTGGGGAATCCTTATCTGAAAATGGTATTAATATACCCTTATCCCTGAGCACCTCCCTCGAAATCGGCATATCAAATGTAACTATCTTCAGGTCTGAAAACATGGCCTCAATATATGGATATTCAAAACCCCCGTCTATGGCTGTATGAACGAGAAAATCTGAGGCGTTGTAGTACAAAGCGAATATATC
>JBMFTB010000142.1:0-630 GCA_049967255.1 Thermoplasmata archaeon | reverse complement strand
ATTACTTTCAATCTGGTAACATATAAAATAACATTTACAGAATCAGGGTTATCATCAGGTACTACCTGGTATGTTACTTTGAATAACATTACAAAATCTTCATTAAACAATACAATTATTTTTGATAAGCCAAATGGCACTTATTCTTACACTATTCAGAGTATATCAGGTTATAGAACAACCAATTATTCAGGATCAATAATAGTGAATGGAAATTCAGTAAATGAAAACATTGTATGGTCAATAATTCTATATCCAATAACAATTACAGAGAATGGAATACCAAACGGAACTGCATGGTCAGCAACATTGGCAGGAACAACATTTAATGGTCAATACATAAACGTAACTCTATCTTCAACATCAAATAAAATAACGTTTAATGAGCCAAATGGAACATATACATACATTATCCACTTACCATCAGGATATCAGAGCACAAGCACAAAAGGATCAATAAGTGTTTCAGGCAATTCAGCTATAGCGAGCTTTACAGCACAACAAACCACTAATTACCTGTTGATAGGAATAATTGCAGTGATCGTTGTAATAGCAATAGTAGCAGGAATAGTTTTCATGAGAAGAGGTAAAAGCAAAAAACCACCAAAAGAATGAAAAGAACCACCTAAA
>JBMFTB010000141.1:0-631 GCA_049967255.1 Thermoplasmata archaeon | reverse complement strand
TTCAAAATCAAAAAATTTTAAAACTTCGTCAATATTATTTTCATTTAATTTATCTATATTATTTATATTAAATATTTTTGACCATTTTTCTAAGACCGGTTTTTCATTATCTAAAATTTTTTTAATTTTTTCATTTTTTTTATTTTTTTGATAAATATCTATGATTTTTTCTATAGATTCCTTTATTTTTTCTTCGTAGCTAATATTTTCATTCATTAAAATCACTCCCAATTAACTTAACTTCTTATTACCATGCCATTTCAAATATAAAAATATTTTTTATCCATTTTTCATTGCATCTGGTTCATGAACTGGCTCGTGCCCATACCCTAATCTGGGTATATATGCTCGGCTTTAAAACACTTGAATATTAAGTCGAGCATTGTGCGATTCCGAGGACTGCGTTCACGTGAACTTTGCCTATTCACTGCCGAGGGTAAGGGAACTGATGGAAAGTATGAAATAAAAATTAAGTAAAAATTTTAATTAAATAATTTTTAAATTCAATAATTTTATCTATGTTATTTGGCTGAAGATCATCAATTACTCTTATCCCTTCTTTTTCTAATTTATTTTTATAAACGGAAGGAATTAAAAAGAGGCTTATAAGCAAAATGTTATTTGTTTTAGG
>JBMFTB010000140.1:0-642 GCA_049967255.1 Thermoplasmata archaeon | reverse complement strand
CGCGGTGATTACATGAAAATAGGCGACCTAAAATATAAAATACCAGAGGTTCTTGCGTATGCAAGAATAGTATCAAAGAGATATGGGCATACTGGAAAGTATGCCAAACATATTGTCGCATTAGTGATAAAACAGATATTGCATTTAACAGATAGGGAACTTGCAGAATTTCTATCGGCAAACGAAATAGGAAGAATACTTCATTATAAAACGCAGTTCAATTATACAATATTCTCTAAAGTCAGGAAAACAGCATCAAAAATCATAAAGGAGCTCTATGAATTTATTGCACGTCAGAAAATGAAGGGAAAACAGATAAGATTAGTTGCAATCGACAGCACGGACATTCAGGCATTTTCTTCGAATGATAAAGATGCAAAGTATGGCCATAGAACACCTTCAAAGAGGGAACAACAAACCTTAAACAACAATGCAAAAACTCTTTTCTTCGGATATAAACTTCATGCAATCGCAGATGCAGAAACCGAGATTCCTATTGCCGTAGAAGTCGCACCAGCAAACAGGCACGACAAAACCTTCTTCCACAGGCTTTATGCAATAACCAAAGAAATCTTCCATATACATATGAATCCAAATGCAAAGTTCCTTGCAGATTCGGGATACGATGCGACAGACATATAC
>JBMFTB010000139.1:0-643 GCA_049967255.1 Thermoplasmata archaeon | reverse complement strand
TCTATGAAGTATTAAATCAATTGATTTATTGTTAAATCCTGATAATGAAAATACATTATTATAGTTTAAGCCTAAATGCTATAAAATACGAAACTTGGTCTGAAACATACAAAAACAAAAAACATTTTCATAAATATTTGCAGTAAATACTTTAGCAATAAAAAAGCAAATAAAAAATGCTCCGAAACACCGAGAAATTAAAAGGGTATCTCTCGAGAGAGAGTAATATAAGGTAAGAGAGAGTAATATAAGGTAAAAAACTTTTTTTCAAAGACAAAGAGAATCCAGACATCGTATATCACATGAAAATGAGCGAGGCGGGCAAAAAGGGCGCTGCGAAAAGATGGGCAAACAGGAGGAGTGAGTGATGGCTGCCATATCACTGTTTATTGGGAATATTATTGGAGAAAATAGCTTTACCCCATCAATCATCGAGCGTGTTCATGAGAATGGGAGTCAGCTACTCCTCGCTAAAGCAAGTGAGATTTACAGCTTCCCTCAAACTCTTAACCTTTCTATAACATAAAATTAACTAAATCCCCTAAATCCCTTTTTAACTATAATTTATTAAAAATTTTCAAAATGGCTTTTCTTTCAAGTATCTGTGATATAAAGTAGTGTATGGTATGTCCATTAATTTAGA
>JBMFTB010000138.1:0-650 GCA_049967255.1 Thermoplasmata archaeon | reverse complement strand
GCCATCGATCTCCTACTTTTATCTCATGGACCCTTGAAAGATGTAGCAATACATCTTTTGGCGAATAATTTTTCAGCATTTTCTTAGTTCTTAATATGTTGTATACCTTGTAATATAGCATCATTGATACAAAATTTACAAGCATCCATCCTTCTAACTCGTAATCATCTCTCATATATGTCCTGTCTGCCTCAAGTACATTCTTGAATGTATCAAAAAGTTGCTCTATATTTACTCTTGCCTTTAGCAACTCATAGATTTTATCTCCATTCTCATTTAGATCTGTCAATACTGCTATTGTTCCCATCTCACGATACCTGGAATAAAATTCTTCCATTTTGTTATCTTTCATGTTTCTCAGGTAATCTTTCTCTTCTTCAACTTTTAGATGCTCATCTAAAAATAAAATTATTTTCCTTTTCTCAAGATTCTTTTCATAATACCAGATTTGACGACCTTCATAAAAGAAAAAGTTCATGTTCTTCTTATCATAGTCATAATCTATTAGGGACAGATTTCTTTTCAATGGAAGTATGTAATGTATGTATTTTTGCTCTAATTCATTCACATTTTCTTCTGAATAAAAGCCTTTGTCTCCTATCAATATGATATTTACTATACCGCTTTCTTCCATCGTGATCTTTATTGAT
>JBMFTB010000137.1:0-660 GCA_049967255.1 Thermoplasmata archaeon | reverse complement strand
GGGAAAATATACTCGAACCTGAGGCTATACCTAAAAAATACCTCAATATGAGTGGGAAATTTTTCAAAATCAAAGTCCTTTTTTCAAGGGCTAAAAATAAAAAAGGAGGTAAAAAACAATGAATGAAAATTTCCTCATTTTTCCTCAAATTTCCTCAAATTACATCAAATTTCCTCAAATGCATTTTCCTATGATAGCATACATGCGCGCGATAAGAAGAAAAAAATTGAAGGTGGTATGAATGGTAAAAACAAAAGAAATGATTTCAAGCGGTGAAGTATGTAGAATTTTGGGATTTTCAAAAAGAACTTTGTTCAACTGGGTAAAACAAGGGAAAATACATTTCATTTACTTACCAAATGGTCATAGAAGATTCTTCAGAAAAGAAATTGATAGAATTTTAGGGAAAAAGTGATTTTTATAGAAAAGTTAGGAGTATGAGGAAAGCAGTAAATTTAAGTTGCTTCAGTGATGAAACACACGGACTTCTTTCAATGAAAAAATTTATATACTCTTTTATATTTCTATATATAATGATAACTGCTACCAAAGTGAAATTATATCCAAACGAAAAACAGAAAGTTTTACTGGAGAAACACTTTGGTAGTTGTAGATTTGTTTACAATCACTTTTTAGCTAAAAGGGATGAATACTACATAG
>JBMFTB010000136.1:0-669 GCA_049967255.1 Thermoplasmata archaeon | reverse complement strand
CTGGCCAACCGGTTATTATATCAGCTTGACCACTTTCACTCATAAGAATGGCAGTTTCTGGATCTTTTAACCATTGTATATATATAGTGTCATTTGCTCTATGATTGTATCCAGGAACGCTTGGTATTGGTGTATAATATGGGTTAGGAGTCAATATTATTGATTGTCCTGCCAAGTAGGTATTTATTTCATATGGCCCAGAACCAACTGCATGATATCTTATGTAGTTGTTGTAATTAGATTCATCACTGTAAGAGGTATAGGCCAAAAAACCAGAAGGCGTAAAAGTAATTCCAGCACCATTTTGCACAAGCCAGTTCCAGTCCATTATTGCACCACCCAACGGATCAGCTATATAATCAAGAAATGCTGGATCCGGATGCAATAAATGGAAAGTAATACTTTGGGTTGCATTATCATAGGTTATTGCACTGGTTATATTATCATAGAGTGCGGTACCATTACTAAATAACCCACTTGCCCAACCGCCAGCCGGTAAAAGATCTTGAGCTATTATCCAACCAGCTGTTCCTGGGGACCCTTGCATAAACAATAATGTCCTAACTATGCTTGTATAAACATCCCAGACATTTAGTGGATCTCCATTCGAGAATTTTAAATTGGGTCTTATGTAAAATGTGTAATTTAATCCATTTGCAGATATTTCAC
>JBMFTB010000135.1:0-679 GCA_049967255.1 Thermoplasmata archaeon | reverse complement strand
CGATCTCAGATAGCATTTTCTGGAATGCAGGCCTGTCTGTGGATCCTCCGGATTTAGCCCTATCCTCGTAAATCTTCAGTTCATAGCCCCTTTCCCTGCAGAACTTCTCTATTATTTCTCTCTGCCTTTCATTGCTACCCTGTTTAACCTCTTCAAGGGTGCTTGCCCTTATATATCCGTATGCAATTGTCATTTTATTACACCTTTTAATAACATTTTATTTTATTCTAGGTAATTAATTACATATATGTTATTAAATGTTTCTATTTAATAATGCCATTTAAATTTGAATTTTAATGACAGATTTTATACTTTTTATAAAATTTATAAATTTACACACAAAAATACAAATACCACAATGCAAAAAAAATATAATATGATCTATCTTTCATAACACATTGAACACGGTGAAAAAAATGCGTGCAGAAGATCATACAGAAGATAAGGAGATGGGCATGCCGTTCGCTATCGCAATACTAATGCTCGCCATATACATGGCAACGCTCGAGATCCCGGACCTGAGATTCATCGGCTACCTGTATTTCAGGATCCCGAACACGAGCATCGGAATATCCTACATCGGGTTTGTTTCGGCACTGATCATTTCCCTAGCCTTTATTATTGTTTACACGAGAGAAAAGGAACGGATACCTGAAAGGTACCTAGCCCTGACAATATC
>JBMFTB010000134.1:0-685 GCA_049967255.1 Thermoplasmata archaeon | reverse complement strand
AAGGTAAAAGCAAAAAACCACCTAAAGAATGGAAAGAACCACCTAAACAATAAATCTTATTCTTTTTTATATTTTTATTTATTTCACATAAGGAGTTTTAAATATTAAAATTTTAAAAAATGATAAAAATCCTTTCAATTTTAACATGAAAAGCGGGCCTGCCGGTTTTCGCTTATGTTTATAATCAAATACATTATAATCAATTATATTTTTTAATTCTTTAATTTTACCCATAAAATTGGTTATGATTTTCAAAAATAAAAAATTTGCCTAATTTTTTATCAAATAAATATATATTTATTTAAAATTAATTTTTTACATTATTATGTAAAGCAGAATCAATTAACATTCCAGAATGCTCTAAAAGACCAATCTTCTTTGAATATACATCAATTTCAGTCGCTTCAGACAACATTTTTATTGGATTCTTTAAAATTTTTTTAACCTCCTTATTCATAAAATATTGTAATAAAATAAGATATATAAATCTGACATTTGTCAGATTGTTCTCCCAAAATATTTAAATATTGGAAACTCATAAAAAGTTATATGAGAAATTGGGAAGTGACTTTGAATAGACCTTGGTTTAAAAGTTATCCAAGGGGAGTGACCTTTTCATTGGGTTATCCAGAGATGACATTGGTAGACGCTTTAAAAAATGCAGCAAAGTACTATGGACAAAGGG
>JBMFTB010000133.1:0-695 GCA_049967255.1 Thermoplasmata archaeon | reverse complement strand
TTCCTTTACCACTCTTGATTTACCATTAATTCTCTTATTCCATCTCATAACGAGTCTTTTCTTTCGACCAATATTTTTCCATGTCAAGTAAGGCATTAATAACTAATATGCATCTATAATATATAAATTTATCCATCAAAATACCATCCAAATAACTAGATTAAAAAAGTTTATACTTAAGATAAAAGAAATAAAAAATATGCATCTACAATTAAAATTTAGAAAAGATATTATTTAACAATCTTTCATGAAATTCAATTCAAAATACCTGTAAAGTCACGTTATTGTTATAATTTTAAAAATTCTTAAATTGAAAGAAATTAGAAGATTAAAAAATAAATTTTTTTAATACTATTTTTCTTCTTTGAAAGATATCTTGATTATCCTTTCAATTATTTTATCATATTCCCCTAGATATTTTTTTGGATCAACAATTTCTTCCAGTTCATTTTCATCAATAAGATTTTTCACCTTCTCATCTTCTAAAAAAAGTTTTTTGAAATCTTTATTTTCGGTCTGGGATTTTATTGCATATTTTCTAACAAGTTCGTGTGCCTCCTGTCTTCCTAGACCCTTTTCAACAAGTTTTAATATAATCCTTTCATCCATTATGAAATATTTTACATTTTCAAGATTTCTTTTCATAATTTCCTCATTAACCTTTAAAGTATCAAGCACCCATATCATTTTATCTA
>JBMFTB010000132.1:0-700 GCA_049967255.1 Thermoplasmata archaeon | reverse complement strand
TTGTGCAGATAAAAGCAAATTATAAAGACGGTAAGTTAAATGGTGAATATATAGAATATAATGAAAATGGTAATGTATATATCAAATCGATTTATAAAGATAACAATAGAGATGGAGAATATATAAAATATTATGAAAATGGAAGTATACACATTAAAGCAAATTATAAAGATGGTAGATTAAATGGAGAATATATAAAATATTATGAAAATGGAAATATACAGATTAAAACAAATTATAAAGATGATAAACAAAACGGAGAATATATAAAATATTATGAAAATGGAAACATATAGATTAAAACAAATTATATAAACGGCGACCTAAATGGAGAATATATAGAATATTATGAAAATGGAAATGTATAGATTAAAGCAACTTATAAAAATGATAAAAAGAATGGAGACTATATAGTATATAATGAAAATGGAAAAATAAAAGAACATGAGATATATAAAGATGGAAAAGTAATAAAAACAATAAAATAACAAGGTGGATAAAATGAATAAATAGAAATTACAAAATATTATTTATAATATTCTAATGGAATCATTATCTTCATAGAAATAGAAATATGGAAATAATTTTATTGATTCTATAAAAGATATTGATCCAACACGCACATACAAATATATTGATTAGATATAGAAATTTATATATGATGACAATGGTAATAAAAATGAAATTAAAGAATATATTG
>JBMFTB010000131.1:0-704 GCA_049967255.1 Thermoplasmata archaeon | reverse complement strand
CATCATAATTCTACTGAATCAAATGCTTGATAGACCTAAAAGAAAAATTATGGATCTTGTTATCTAAAAAACAGGAGTAAACTTAAAATCATAGTTAAAATGTTATTCCTGCTTCTTCTTTTGCAAATATATATTATGATGGTAAGAACCTTCCCTCACCATTACAGAGCCACAATTTGGACAGTGCATATCCATGCATCTTACACCGCGTTGCTTTGGCATCCTGTAACCACATTTAAGGCAAATGCAATAGCCTCCAGGTCCCATGCCGCCTCGCTCACTATTTCCCTGGGCATTCCTGCCCCTGCCCTGACCTCTGTTGAATGGCATTTTTTTCACCAGTATCCTAAATGCAAAATGGGTAATAACTCTTACCAAAACAATTTTACTTTATTCTTATAAAGGCTTCATTATTTTCTATAGCATATGAAAATAAAACAGCTAAATCAGCCATAAAGCATTTATTTATTCTTTATTAAATTTTTGCCTTTAACTCTTTGATCTAATTTAGATTATGGTTATGGGCACCTGACCAGAAGGACATTTTACATTTTATACCATTTTTTTACATATTTTTCCTCCGGGTTTTTTATCACATATTCAATGCTTATCATCTTTTCACCTTTTTAAAAAAATTGATGCTGGATTCAAGGATAAAAATGCATATTTTAATCTGTAACTTTACAAAAATTAGATAATATGTT
>JBMFTB010000130.1:0-714 GCA_049967255.1 Thermoplasmata archaeon | reverse complement strand
AAAGTAATTCTGTAAAAAGATGGTATGAAAATATTAGTGCAGGTTCAAAGATTACAGCCGATGTTTATCTAAGAACTTTGGGATTATTCTGTGAATTAAACAATACAGAACCAGATGAAATTGTTAAACTTGCAAAGGATGATCCAAGAGAGTTCAAGAATAAATTCATGGATTTTGTAAGATCACTTGAGAGACAGAGCAAGGCAGGATCATATATTGCAAGATTTAAAAGAACTTTAAGGTCTTGGCTAAAATTTAATGATTTAGACATAAAACTGGATGTAAAGATAAAGGGAGAAAATGAATCTCCGAGGATAGCAAATGAGAGGGTACCGAGCAAGGAAGAACTTGCAAGGATAATAAGGAAGGCATCATCGAGAGGAAGGGTAGCAATAGCACTCATGGCTTTCTCAGGATTGAGGCCTGAATCCTTAGGAAATTACGATGGAACGGATGGCATAAGGCTCGGTGATCTCAAGGAACTTAACCTTGATACCCTGGAATTTGAGAAATCTCCGACAATATTAATTGTGAGATCCTCTCTGAGCAAGGCCAGGCATCAGTATTTTACTTTTATTCCTGAGGAAGGGATCACATATATCAAGGAATACCTGATTGAAAGAAAAAATAAAGGTGAGAAATTCACCTATGACACACCTTTGTTAATCTTTGAAGGTAAGGGAATTAAATCGCACAGCATGTTAAGGACACAGT
>JBMFTB010000129.1:0-716 GCA_049967255.1 Thermoplasmata archaeon | reverse complement strand
GGCTTGTATTCCTCCCGCCATATTCTCATGATCTCAATCCAATTGAGTTCCTGTGGAAGAGTATCTAGAGGGTTGTGTCAAGGACATTGATCGCATCTGAATGACACTTGAAGAGTGTGATAGAGAATGCTTTCCTATGCATATCATCATTCAATTCCTATGCTGCTGGGTGGATAAGAACCTTCATCCCGAGTATATATAATAAGTATATAATGTTAGGCGCCTAACTATAGTTCCATGGTTATTCTCGATGAATATATCCATTTTTGTGTTCATTATTGTCTCCAGTGTTTCTTTCACTGTCTTTCTCATTACTTCCAAAAGTATTTTTATCCAAATCTTCCATATTATTCATGCCTTCTTGAACGTGGCTTTGCCAAGGAGGTATCCTTTCCTTTTACACAAAATTTACGGACACTATCGTAAAATAGGGAGGTCATAGAAAAATTTAATAATGTTTTTAGATATTATCAAATCATGAAATCTTATAGATTTAATAAAATCTTAATAGTTCTGGTATTGTTAGTTTTTATAGCGTCATCTTTATCGATAATGTCTACGCCTCTAATCACTGGTAAAAATGTTTCAATTAGAGGCATGAATGAAAAAACAATTAATCAAATACCAAAAGTTATAACTGGAAATATACCCGTCTCGACTTCTAAAATAGCTAAACAGGTAAAGAAATTCACAAATGAATCAACATCTAATAATAG
>JBMFTB010000128.1:0-739 GCA_049967255.1 Thermoplasmata archaeon | reverse complement strand
ATCTGATTCTTTTTCTGATGATATTATAGCAATGGCCATAGGTGCTTTTGGTAGAAATTTTCCATAGGGCAGATATTCAGATATTCTTTTCAATTTTTCTTTTTCTTTAATTATTATGAATTTCCATGGTTGCCTATTCCAAGAGCTAGGTGCATACTGTGCCACCCTTATGATTTGATATAGAATATCATCTGGAACAGCATCGTTTTTGAAGGACCTTATACTCCTTCTTTTGAAAATTAAATCAATAGTATTTTCCATCATCAGTGTTAAAGAAAAGTTTTATTATATATTTTTTCATGTAGTACATGGGTGAATTTTAATGAGGGTTACACTTAGTCTTATAAAGGCAGACGTAGGGGGTTATCCTGGCCATTCTTCAGTTCATCCATCTTTAAAGGAAAAGGCTGAAGAAATGCTGGAAAAGGCAAAGAAAGATGGGTTATTAATAGATTTTAAGGTAGCAGGGGTAGGGGATGATTTACAACTAATAATGACGCATAAGAAAGGAGTAGATAATAAGGATGTTCACAAGCTTGCATGGGATACTTTTAAAGCCGCAACGGAAATTGCTAAATCATTAAAATTATATGGGGCTGGCCAAGATCTTTTAAAGGATGCTTTCTCTGGAAATGTAAGAGGTCTAGGGCCTGGAATAGCTGAATTGGAATTCGAGGAGAGAAAAGGGGAACCTGTGGTGGCTTTCATGATGGATAAAACTGAACCGGGCGCATTTAAT
>JBMFTB010000127.1:0-742 GCA_049967255.1 Thermoplasmata archaeon | reverse complement strand
GGTAATTAACAATCAAGGGTATGAATATTGTAGAGAAAAAAGCTCCAAGGAGGCCTAAACCCCTGTACTTATATCTTATGGGATAGCCTGTATATCCATATCCAAGCAATGCACCACCGATTGCAAAAATGATCATGATCATACCAAATTCAATAGTAAGAAAAATAAAAAATGCAAAATAAATTAAAATAGTAATAATTGCAAGGAGAAGCAATTCATGTTTATCTTTCTTGTAATAATAGAATGGGTGCCTCCTGTATAGTGTCGTAGGCGAACCATCAATATCAATATTTTTCTGAAAGTCAAAATAGTCATCAAAAAGGTTTGTTGAAGCCATTAAAAACATTATTGAAATAGATAAGATCAAGAAATATAAAAGAATGAATTTGTGAAATTTAATATAATCATAAATAAACCCAGGTATAATATAATCAAAAAATAGGTAAATTGGTGGTACTTTAAAACCCTTAGATGCTATGTCAACATAATCTCTGATTTTATAAATAATTTTCATTAAAAAATTTTATAGATTTATCTTAAATTAATTTTTATATTAAAAAGTTAACTTTTTCCTAAAATTAAATCTAAATTAAAGATTTAAAAAGCCTTATGATTCAAAAATTAAATTTTTATTAAAGATGGGCCCGACCGTTTTCGCTTATATTCATAATCAAATACATTAAAATTGATTATGATTTTTAAAAATAAAAATTTTATTTGATTTTTTTAACAAATAAATATA
>JBMFTB010000126.1:0-793 GCA_049967255.1 Thermoplasmata archaeon | reverse complement strand
CTCTTAAAGATATTCTCAGCACACTCTGATGTGGACGAGAATAACAACTATCAGAAACTTCCTGCACAGACAGCACAGTGGACAATTAAGAAGGTGAAACAGTCATGGAACTCGTTCTTCAAAGCCATAAAGGCATGGAAGAAACATCCTGAAGGGTTCATAGAAATGCCAAAGCCACCTAAATATAAGAACAAGGACGGTGAATTCCTTTTGGTATTCACCAACCAGCAGTGCAGAATTGAAAATGGGCTGTTGAAATTTCCAAAGATGGTGGGTCTGGAGGTGGAAATAAGACTGGAAAATGTGGATTTGAGAGAGGTAAGGGTAATACCTCAAGGTGTAGGGTATACAATTGAAATCGTATATATGAAGGAGATAGTGGACGTTGCTGAGATAGAATCACACAGGATCATGGGCATAGATATTGGTCTGAGGAACATCGTAACCATTGGAGACAGCATTTCTAAAGAGGGGATTGCTGTCAAGGGCGGTGTTCTTAAATCAATAAACCAGTTCTTCAATAAAGAATATGCCAGATTGAGATCCATAAGTGACAGGCAGATAGGGTGCAAACGGCTGACAAAGAGAGAAAAAAGATTGTTCATGAAAAGAAACAGGAAGATAAAGGACATCATGCACAAACTCAGCAAATCCATCGTGAAATATGCTAAATCAAAGGACATCGATACTATCGTCATCGGTCATAACAACGGATGGAAGCACTCAGCAAACATGGGAAGGATCAACAACCAGAACTTCGTACAGATACCTTTTAGCACATTGATTCAGCATA
>JBMFTB010000125.1:0-810 GCA_049967255.1 Thermoplasmata archaeon | reverse complement strand
ATTTTCTTTATATTTTTTGATGCATTTAGGTCCCTATCTATGACAAGACCACACACGTCACAACGATATATTCTATCTGACAGTTTCAGATCATGCTTTATGCTACCACATTTAGAGCATAATTTAGATGAGGGATCGAACATACCGATCAGTATGAGGTTCTTACCATACTTCATGGTTTTCCACTCGAGTTTATGTTTGAATGAATAGAAGGAGACATCGGATATACTCTTCGCTATACGATGATTCTGCATCATTCCTTTTACGTTGAGATCCTCCATGATGATGGTATCGTACCGCTTGGCTATCGCAGTCGATACTTTATCATAGATGTCTTCTCTCATATTCCTCAACTCCCTGTACTTCCTCTGAAGCTTCAGTATTAGTTTCCTCCTGTTGTTTGACCCCTTCCTCTTCCTTGACAACTGTTTCTGCAACTTCTTTATTCTCTTCTCCACCTTCTTCATGAATCTTGGATTTTCTATTGCTATGCCGTTTGAGAGTGTAGCGAACTTCTCTAAACCCAAATCAATGCCTATGGAATTCTCGGATGATAATGGCTTCCTCTCTGGAATACCACCTTCCTTTTCATAGATTATAGAGCAGTAGTAATAACCAGCATCCTTCGTTATCACTATCTGATTTATACTTTTTATCTCGGATAATTTCTCCATGGAGCCCTTGAAGTAGATACCCTCAGAGAACTTTGGGAAGCATATACGATTTTTATCTATACGTATATGCTGTGGTACTGAGAAGTGATCGTTATCTCCCTTCTTCATGAATTTTGGATGATCCGCATTCTTATGG
>JBMFTB010000124.1:0-836 GCA_049967255.1 Thermoplasmata archaeon | reverse complement strand
ACTCAATGAACTTCTGGAGTTGATAGAACGACCATGAGTTCAGACCATAGTTGAAGCTCTTCGTGTGTTTTTTGTTGCCTCTTATACCATCGAGTTTCTCCATCTTTATTCCTGCATTTTCCTTCACCGCTATCTCAACAATCTTCTTCGACACCTTATGATTCAAATCTCTCACTATCCTGCTCTCCCTGTTCTTTATCCTTTTCAGAAGCCTGTACTTGCCCTGTTTCTGGAGTTTTCTTCTTATTTTCTTGTACTTATTATGCACATGTTCTGCCCTCTTCCCCAGCTTCCATACCTTCCCTGTTTGTGGATTGGCTACCACGGCGATGTGTTCTGTCGCATTCCTGTCAACTCCCAACCATGTCTGTGGTTCAATCATTGGTTTATCTGGAACAGATATAGATATATAGGCGTACCTGTCGTCTATTTCGATTTGGTTTATTTTCACAAAGTCATTCCTGAAGCTGTATGGAAGAGTTAGTTTCAAAGAGGGTATGCTTATCTCCCGCTTCTCTTTATCCACCCGAACGCCTTGATTAGGTATTGTCAGTTTTACGTGCTTAACGCTCTTTATCTTCTTGTTCCTCGAATACTTTCTCAGTATCTGGTTTGCAATGATGCTCTTCAAACCGAACTGCTTGACATCTTTAGAAGAAAGCGTATGTGTCCTTATTGCAAACTCAGCTACCTGCTTCGCCTTTCTCAATTCGCTGGAGAAATCCCTGTTATGTTTTATCTTGAATGTTAATATCATATCCCTTTCTGCTCCTCTATATATTTCTTTACAACCTCAAGCGTCACCGCCCCAACTGAAGATATGAATTTTGAATATG
>JBMFTB010000123.1:0-846 GCA_049967255.1 Thermoplasmata archaeon | reverse complement strand
TTGTTTTTTCAACGTTTGGCATCACTATTTCGACTTCTGAAGGAACAATATTTTTATCGGGCTCAATCATTTTTCAGCCCCTCCTCATATTTTTTGCTTTCATTTATTAGTTTATTAATGATATTTAGAATATCTGGATCTTTGTTTATTTCCTGGGTTTTTAAAAGAGCTATTATAAGGTCATTGTAACTAGGGATATTTGAATATGTGAGAAGAATCTTCAAAGCTTGGTGTATAGGCTTTCTTACGCTTATTGTATACCATTCACTTTCGGTTACCATTTTTTATCATGATAGATATGATCATAGACTTATATAAACTTTTCTGTTATATTACCATAGTGGTATGTTATAATTAAATATTGAAAAATGTTAATAAACAATAAATAGTTATAGAAAAGTTAGGAGTATGAGGAAAGCAGTAAAACTCCAAAGTTTCAACTGATGAGTAGCTCACCATCCCATCACAAATTCTTTCATTTCTTCCTTGTCTTTATCAAGGAAGGGCAAATTTGCATAGTGTTTTAGCTGGGTTAATTCAGTATGTCCTTGACTGAGCGCAATTTCAAGTGTTCTTTCTGGGTAAGTAATCAAAAGCCATGATTCCCATGTCTTCCTGAATGTTTTTGCGCAGAGGCCCTCAATGTCAGGAAAATTGTACTGAAGCCATTTATCAAATGCCATTCTCTCAGGCAAATTATCAATTTCGAATAACTGTGGTAAAATAGCTTTGCCCATTATACTCAGCCTAACCCATCTTTCCCTTTGTTTTCTTTTTACTTTTCCCTGGGCATAATCAGGAAGGTGAATAAAATTTCCATCAAACCAATCTGGGTTAGCCCACAAT
>JBMFTB010000122.1:0-862 GCA_049967255.1 Thermoplasmata archaeon | reverse complement strand
GAACAAAGAGGCAAAAATTGATATTGGAGGCATTCGAATCATAAACATGGTGGTAAAAGTGAAACATTCAGGGAGTATCTTAGTTTTGCCTCATATTCCCTGGATCTCTTGCTCTTTAATTCTTCTGATAAAAGATGATCAAGTATCTCCATGGTGCTCTTCTCCTTTGCATTGCTCAGGTAGTTGTCAATGGTGTTCTCTATTGTATAAAGGCCAAGGGCCTTTAATCTCTCGTGTACATTCTCATATGCTCCCATTTACATCATCTCCTCATATTTTTTCAAATCCCTCTTTTCCACGAATTGATCAAATTTCATTATGTTCTGATCCCTTATTCCTTTCAACAAGCCTACAAAATGCTCCTTATTTCTTGATATTCTTCCTGTGCCTTCAAGTATGCTGTGCTCAGCTACGATCTCGTTATCTATTTTTATGATAATTCTATCAGTTTTTGTCACCATTGCTTCCCTTCCTGCGTATTTCCAGGGTACGGAGTACCTGTTACCCTCATAGGATACGTAGCAGTCCCTGGATACTTTCCTTAACTCGTTCAAATGCACAGAATATTCTGGAACATTATTTATTGGATTCAGCTTCTCTTCTTTTGCCATTTCATCAGGTATTCTTCCTGTTGTACTGTGTACCTTTGAATTCACCTTCTCAAGCCAGAGTGCACATTGGTTGTTTATGTCTTCCAGGGATGAGAATGTCCTGCCATTGATAAAGTTGTTTTTCACGTATTTCACAGTATTCTCTATCTTCCCCTTTGTCTGTGCCCTGTAAGGGTAACTGGTCACGGTTATGAAGTTAAAATTCTCCAAAAACCCCCTGTTTTACCGAAACATGGATATATTTGATTGTT
>JBMFTB010000121.1:302-864 GCA_049967255.1 Thermoplasmata archaeon | reverse complement strand
GGATTTTTTATATTGATCAGTTTTCTGATAATGGGAACATTCATGATTATACTGGGAATTTATAACTCAATTTTTATGGCGATAATTTCTACATTATTAATTGGTTTTTCATACGGTTTAATTTCACTTCCCACATCAGTTCTTATTCAAACCAAATCACCAAAAGAATCAATTGGATTGATAAGTGGATCTTTTTATTCCATAATAGAAATACCGCCAATTATTTCATCATTTACGGCAGGAATTTTGATATTTTGGTATTCAATAAGAAGTATAATTTTGAGTTTCGGAATCTTAAGTATAATACTTTTCATTGTTTTTATATTGCTATTCAAAGATTTAAGGAATGTTAAATATTGATATACATTTTGTAAAGTTTTGATTTGACTTAAACAATCCGTTAATTCCTAAAACTCAAGTATATTCCCTAAAAATCGGAGTTAAGGTTTAAAATTAGCGGATGGTTTCTATCAAAATACCATATTTAAGAACTTTTGATGAAGAATCAAATAATATTGTTAATAAAATTCCAGGAGATTAAGCAGAAAGAGATTTTTGAGAG
>JBMFTB010000121.1:0-292 GCA_049967255.1 Thermoplasmata archaeon | reverse complement strand
TCAATATCATAATGCCTAAAACTATGGAAATTTATGAAGTTATAAAAATTGTAAAGCTATTACTTTATTTTACTTTTTTTAAAAAAAATTATAATTAATGGTATCGCTATAATTACAACAATAATAATTATTACCCATATAAAATTAAACAGTTGAATTCCAGAATTATTAGTAATATTACTATTAGTAATTACAGAAATAGTTCCAGAAGTACCTAATGCTGTACCTGAAAATGTATTACTTACATAAATATAATTATTCTGGGCATAAATTATTGAAATTGGATTTATAC
>JBMFTB010000120.1:0-874 GCA_049967255.1 Thermoplasmata archaeon | reverse complement strand
TTAATGATATTCAGAATATCTGGATCTTTGTTTATTTCTTGGGTTTTTAAAAGAGCTATTATAAGGTCATTATAACTAGGGATATTCGAATATGTGAGGAGGATCTTCAAAGCTTGGTGTATAGGCTTTCTTACGCTTATTGTATACCATTCACTTTCGGGTGCCATTTTCATCATCATGATAGATATGATCATAGACTTATATAAACTTTTCCGTTATATTACCATAGTGGTATGTTATAATTAAATATTGAAAAATGTTAATAAACAATAAATAGTTATAGAAAAGTTAGGAGTATGAGGAAAGCAGTAAAACTCCGAAGTTCCAGATTAGAAGTAGCTTATTAATAAATTTGAAATTCTTTAGCACATTCTAGATCCTTAGGTTCACCTATCACTTCAAATTTTACATCAGGATATTTTTCAGTTAATCGCTTTTTAGTAATATGAATAGCTATATGAGTGATGTCTATTCCAATCCATTGCCTGTGTAATTTTTCCGAAGCATCCAAAGCTGTTCCACATCCACAAAAAGGATCCAAAACAATATCTCCTTCATTCGAAGAAGTTTTTATTATTCTTTCCAGTAATGCAACAGGTTTTTGTGTAGGAAATCCTAATTTTTCTTTTGAAAAACTTTTAATCATTATGGAATCTAAAACATCTGCAGAACTACAATTCCAAGTATCTTCAATTGGTATACCTTCACCGGTGGGTTTTTTTCCATCTCTTCTAACATAATTTTCTGTATATGGAATATATATTTTGTTGAATGTGTAATTACTTGATTTTGTATAGTAAAATATAACATCATGATTTCTTATCCATCCTATTTTTCGAGTTTTATAACCTGAGACCCATCCAATTCTCCATAT
>JBMFTB010000119.1:0-951 GCA_049967255.1 Thermoplasmata archaeon | reverse complement strand
CGCCCCATAGGTGCATGCTTACATGATGCGCGCCGATTATCTACTTCAAACTCCTAGCACGCCTTTTAATTGCCTTATCTTGTTAAATCATCTTTTTCGCTCAAAATAAAATAAAACGCTGTGTAAACATAAAAAATATTGGATGATTTAAAAATGTTTTTATCTTTCATTAATCGGTATAAAGCTTCTATCTGCTGGACCGGTATAAACTGCTCTTGGCCTTATTAATCTATGCTGTTCTTCAACATACTCTATGAAATGAGCGATCCATCCAGTAACTCTAGACAGCGCAAAAAGGGCTGTATATATGTTATTTTTTAATGGAAATCCTAGTGACATATAGACAATTCCTGAGAAAAAGTCCGTATTGGGATATATCCCCCTGCTCCCCATATTAGCTATTCCAAGCTCCTCGACCCTAGAAGCTATTTTAAACATTTTTTCTGCTTCAGGGTTATTTCTAATTAAATTAACTGCGATCGACTTGAATATCTTGGCTCTGGGATCATAGGTCTTATAAACTCTGTGGCCAAAACCCATAAGGCGGCTTTTACCTGTAATTATATTTTGCTTGAACCAATCATCAACTTTTGTTTCATCTCCTATTTGTGCAAACTGAGCTATTGCTGCTTCTGCTGCTCCGCCATGTAATGGACCTTTTAGCGCGGACAATGAACCCACTATGCCCGAATATATATCTGCTAGTGTTGAAACCACTACCAAACCCGCGGTTGTTGAAGCCGGAACCTCATGGTCCATATAAAGTATTAAAGCTGTATTCATCGCATCAACTTCTTCCCGTGATGGATCTTTTCCAAAAGCTGCTTTAAGGAAGCTCTTTGCATAACTACTCCCCGATTCTGGCTTTAAAGGCTGTAAACCTAATATGTGACGGTATACGGCCGCTGTTACTGCAGACATGTTTCCTATTACCTTTGCGGCGACATCCCT
>JBMFTB010000118.1:0-957 GCA_049967255.1 Thermoplasmata archaeon | reverse complement strand
TAGTACCAAGAGTGATCCCAAAAAATTCAATGTTAATTTTTGACACTGGCGGAAACACCAAGAAAAATAAAAATAAGATAAGAGCAATGGGTTATCATTATCTCACATTAAAGCCCAAGAAAATAAGCCCATATAAAAAAGAGCTATCATATTTCAAAAAGCAGTATGATGCCAAAAATGTGGAGATCATAAAGATAGATGACAACATCTATTATTGTGCAAAGATGAAAGTGGAAAACGAGATTCATTACATATATTTCAGCAATGATCTTTACCGGATACAAATTCACGAAAAGAACAAGAAATTCAAGAAGCAGATAGAGAAGGGTAACAAGATATTGAGAAGGAGAAAGAGAGATCTCTATCCATCAGAAGAAGGATGGGTAGAATTAGTTCCGGAGCTACAAAAGACACTGGAACCAAAACTCAATCAAAGGACTCTTTTTCATAATATTCCTCACGGAATTCATAATAAATTTGACAAGGTTCATAAGAGCTGGAGACGGTAAGAATAACATAGATAGTACGAATAAATCTGAAATAAGTGATAAAAATATTCCTCAAGAAAATGTCAATAAATTTGACAGCAATCAAAAAGAGATGGGAGCAGATCCGGTAAAAAACATAAAATTGCTGAAAAAGCATCTAATATCATTAACAAAAACGATAATATATCCAGAAACAGGATTAAAATTTCACTTAATAAGCAACATAACGCCCCAAATAACACATATTTTTGGGAATTTTATTAAAAAATATGAGGATAAAACATTAAATTTAAGGTGGTAGATAAGTGAAAAATCAATTTGGCAAATTATGATAAAGCACTTTCAATTGGCGAAGTTAAGTTATACCATTATTTCTTATATCCTCTAAATAGGGAATTAATCTATTATCGAATTTTAGGTTTTCATCCGTTAGAACCCTATCATAATCAAATGCAATCAGTTTTATTTC
>JBMFTB010000117.1:0-996 GCA_049967255.1 Thermoplasmata archaeon | reverse complement strand
AGACATTAAAGAGATACTGCAGTATATGTTGCAGTTGAGGGACAAGCAGCTCCTGAATAATATATTACTGGCAAAAATAGCTAATGGGTAACAAAAAGATAAGAACAACTTAGCCAATCATTGTGTTATTCTAAGGATTCAGTTCGTGTAAACTCTGTATATTCACTACTTAAAGTAATGGAACTGGATAAAAAATTAAGAACAAGTATATTCACTAAAAATCGGAGTTAAGGTTATATGTTCCATCATTCTTTTCAATAAATATATCCTTTTCTGTATTCATTATTGTCTCCAGTGTTTCTTTCACTGTCTTTCTCACTTCTCAAAAAATTTTATCCAGATCTTCCATATTATTCATGCCTCCTTGACTATAACTTTGCCAAGGAGGTATCCTTTCCTTTTACACAAAATTTACAGACGCCATCTATTTTTTCAAAAGTTGCTTGTTTGTCACTTTTTCTGTTCAGAAAAAATAATCCTATGGGGTGCAATTTTTTGGGGTGTAAATTAAACACTTTTTATACGCTTTTTACACACTTTTTGCACACATTTTACATATGTAAAAATTCTGTGAAAAGTATATTTATTCATTTATATATTTTAGATTAGGCCTTAATATCAAAGTAAATATTATTCATATAAAACTCACACTTAATATTATTAGGTCCTGATACTTTCCCTTTCTTCCCTTGTCTCCAGAACTAGGATGGTAACGCTATGTAATTAAAAAACTACTAGGTTTTCGCCTTATTACTATTACTATCCTTCATCGAATAAAGGACTATACTTCGGAGCCTCCAGTTTTATTCTACCTGCCGGCATTTCTGGTAAGAGTGATTATGGAATTAGAGTCTATATTGTAATACTGAATATTACAGTGATCTTCAAGGTGGGAGGAATCTAAGACAAGAATTTCCTCGGACCGTTCCTGTTCTTAGTGCTGTTTTACATCGTATTTTTCTTAGACAAGATCACCTTTAAAACTATAAAAAAGGT
>JBMFTB010000116.1:0-1017 GCA_049967255.1 Thermoplasmata archaeon | reverse complement strand
GAAGAACTCATATAATCTGCCGTATATTTCGTTTTTGAAAGTCGGATCATTGTTTGCCAATTGGTCTATTTTCTCATTGATTTTTCGAATTGCTTCCGAATAATATTTCCCTTTTATTCGTATAAGGTTTACAAAACCATCGTTTCCTTGTATATCTTTTACTTTACTACCTATTAGAAGATTTTTAAACAAAGAGTCAAATTTGGTTTTATTATCCATAACTATCTCCCCTTATAATATACACCAGAATTAGCATCTGTATTCCATAAATTACATTTATGGCAATTTATATAGCGCAGCCAAAGCGCAGTTTTTGTGATTATTGTATGCAAGTATAAATTTATATACTTTTGTATAAAAGTTAAAATAAACATTATTTTTTATCAATGGTCACTATGTGCTTTAAAATAATATCAAAGAAGAAATTTTATTTAAAACTTAGAGGACAAGTGAAGCACAAACAGTTTATTAGCATAAAAACAGATCTTGAAAAACATTCGTGGATATTTTTAAGAAAGATTTTAAAAATAGGTGCTTTTAGGGGATTTTGCATTGTTTCGCACAAAGATGTATATAGACCGTTAAGGAGATACGGCATTACAAAAGAAGAATTTGCAAAGCACATGGTTGCATTTGCAATAAAGCAGGATAAGTGAGAAGGATATCAGGTAGTTTAGCGACTTATCCTGCCTTTCTAATACCGTGCTTGTAGGCTGCGTGGGTTATGAAATATGCTATAAGAAGAGAGACTACAACAATTACAAGTGCATTTCCTCTTCGCTCTCTAGAGAGTATGCTTACAGACTCTTTGAATCCTTCAACATAGCTTGCGATATCCCATACCTCTGCAAATGTATTCCACAAGGCTATGAGTATGCTTCCTATGCTTCTTCTCTTTGCAGCTATTATTATTGATTGAACTGTTATCATGAAGCCAAAACCTATTATCATCAGACCAAAAACTATAAAATTGAAAGCAAGTACATACTCAACAGCGCCTATGCCCATGTATCCCAA
>JBMFTB010000115.1:0-1028 GCA_049967255.1 Thermoplasmata archaeon | reverse complement strand
GCCTCACTTCTATATTCTGGATTCTCTGTTCAAGATCTTCTTTTTCCTCATCCTCTTCTTCCATATGAGGTATTTCTGTCTCCATTATCTCACTTCCTTGTAAAATTCTATTTTTTCATTGATCTTCTGGGAGATCTTCTTGTGCAATATAGGTGCATGTTTTTTCATCAGCAGTGCAAAATCAATGAACGGGCCTGTGAATATCCCAGCTGTGAAAAGGCCGAGATCTTTTGCAAGTTCAAGAAAATACTGCCTGTCATCGCTTTTCATAATCTACCTCATCTTTGGACTAATGAAACCAACGGCTTTCTTATTCTGGATCTTTTTGGATGTCTTTTGTATTTTTCCTGCTTCTGCTCGTATTTTCGTCTCTTTTTTTCGAGTCTAAGTTTTTCTTTTGTTATTTGTAAGGAATGTTTTGCATTTTTAAGCCTGTGGTATTCCTCATGCCCTGAGTTCACTTGCCCAAGCAGGTTATCCAGCCTGTTTAGTTCTGTATCTATATGCTTTTCCCTGCTTTCCATCTGCTTTATGGTCATCTTCCCTGACTCGAACAGATCCTTATTTGTCTGCCTTGCAAGTTCTTTTGCATCCCTTCTGACTTGCTTTACATCTTTCAATGCGAGTTTCTTATCTCTTCTAAAAAGCCTATTACTTTTTGATCTCATCATTTCCTTCTCCTCCTTGCATTTTTCAGGTCAAATTCTCTAACATTGCCTTGCTTGTCCACATAGTAGCCTTTACCGTATTCTCTTTTTATCCTTCCAACAATTTTATGTTCTTTCATTTTTTACAACCTCCAATTTCTTGAGGATTTTATCGGATCCTGATAGGATCTTCATGCCATAGATATCAAAATAAGGTATAGTAGCATGAAATAAAATAAAAAAGAAATTTGCAAAAAAAGTTTCATCGGTTTCATCGAACCAGTAATAATTATATAGTATATCCCTTTTTGGAGATGGACAAAGACAATTATTTATATTATTATACGAAATCATTTTGTTTTTGCCTCCTCTGTAATTTTT
>JBMFTB010000114.1:0-1048 GCA_049967255.1 Thermoplasmata archaeon | reverse complement strand
AAAAATTAGGAACAAATATATTCCCTAAAAATCGGAGTTAAGGATATAAGTAATTTTATTTCCGTATAGATCGACATGTAGATTTAATTTAGTTGGATCTTTTTTACTGGGATATCCATAATCATATAACAGTTTTCTTATAGATCCTTTGGGGGAAGGAGATCTTGTAAAAAGTGTAATCATAGAGGTACTATTTTTTCTAATTGATTTTAATTCTACAAGTTCACCATTTGGCCCAGGTAGATTGTTTTCCTTTATTCCAAGTAAGTCTTCTAAAGTTTTTCCTATACCAGTATCGCCTTTTCTATGAGATGGATACCATTCATTGCTAATGTCCTTTAAACGTTCAACAAGTTCATTAAAACCCATCATATTTAGAAATTGTATAATCATTATAAAAATTTAATCTCGTGAGTGAGTGTATTTCTTTCCATGTTTCTTGGTACTTTGAGATCATCTATGAAACCATATTTTGTATTCAGTGTTCTTTTATAGGTCCCTTTTTTAGTCCCATTGTTACTCTCGATGAATATATCCCTTTCCGTGTTCATTATTGTCTCCAGTGTCTCTTTCACTGTCTTTCTCACCTCTCAGAAAATTTTATCCAGATCTTCCATATTCTTCATGCCTCCTTGACAGTGACTTTGCCAAGGAGGTATCCTTTCCTTTTACACAAAATTTACGGATGCCATCAAAATTTACGAAGTTAAGGTAATAAATGAGAAGATTACACTTAAAAGTTTCATAAAAAATTACACCTTCAACATGATAGATGGCATGTATCCTGCTCTAGGCTTCAAGGAAAAGATGCTGAAGAAGGAAAAAATGGAGAAAATTGTTGAGGAAATAACCAATAACAACGAAAAAATAATTAATAAGTTGCCAAAGGAGGCGCTTGAGGAACTGAAATTCATCTATGGGAAGGGAGGTATTGTTAGATATTCAACACTAAAATTAAAGTATGGTGATGAAAGGAATATTTTTTGGAATGAAGATCTACCTAAAAGCCCTACAGGCATTCTCAAGCTTTACGACCTTATTGTTGTAG
>JBMFTB010000113.1:0-1069 GCA_049967255.1 Thermoplasmata archaeon | reverse complement strand
GGCTTGTGGGGTAGATTGGTCTATCCTTTCGGCTTCGGGAGCCGAAGACTCCGGTTCAAATCCGGGCAAGCCCACTTTTATTTAATATAAAAATATAATAATTATCAATATAATTATTGAATTTAATTTATAAAAAATATGTTTTAAAAAATTAAAATTTTAAAAGATCATTTTTTTCTTTCTCCAGATATAAACATTTATTCCTATTAGTATAATTATTAAAATTAGAAGAATTAAAATTAGATTTTCATTAAATATTCTTCCATTTGCTGATTTTACGGATTTGACTATTATTACCAGTGAACCATTCACTTTAAAAGATCCTTCAAACCTGAATGTTTCACTTTTACCACCACGTTTATGATTCGAATGCATCCAATATCATTTTTTGCCTCTTTGTCCTCTCCAGCTCTTCCATACTGCCATCTGATTTCTCTATTATGTGCAATTTCTCTAGCTCGATCATTGCCATGTCCAGTGAATATTTCTTGAGCAGCCCACTCTCTTTCATTTTTTTAAGCATTGCCAATCTCATTATTAGTGCCAGGAACAGCACAAATATAGTACCCCTTATAGTATCCAAACTCTTACCCCTCAATGGAAAAATCTCAAGATCGTTTTTTAACATCTCAAAAGCCTTTTCTATATTGTCCCGTTCCCGATAATACATCAAACACTCTAATCCTGTATAATTCCCCTGATATACAAGCAAAAACTTGCCCATTCGATGCTCTACCGCTGATATCGCTTTGTCTTTTGGCTTTGTTATTATCTTATTATCTTTAACAATCAGTTGCAGGTACTTAGAATATGGCCCTGCTATCTCTTTTGCCCTGTCCATTACCCCTCTCCTCAATTCAAGCTTTTCAATCTGTTCCCTTTTTTCACTGAGTTTCCTGTGAAACTCTTCCTTCTCTTCTCCTTCTCTCACCGGATCATAATAAAAATAGCCTTTCAGATCCATATCCTCTATTCTCAACTTTACTTCCTTGCAAAACATTGCCTGCTCTCCATAGATTATTACATTCTTCGCTTTTTGAACCGTGCTCGATGTTTTGGCAAATATTGT
>JBMFTB010000112.1:0-1360 GCA_049967255.1 Thermoplasmata archaeon | reverse complement strand
TACAGTAGTTTACATTAATTGTTGGAATCATTGCGCAGGTAAAACAATATTATTAATTAAATCTTTTCATTTCTTGGGTTATGGGACATAAGTCTTTTTTACTCTCCCATCAAAAAAATGTTGTGAAGCGTTCCTATACATATTTGCGCAGTTGATATCCTATCTTCTCTTCTTTGACTTATGTCCCACCCAAATTCTCTTTTGTCTACTGAAAATCCAGTCTCTGAGTTCTCTCTCCTGAAGTACTCTTTTAGATATTTATACGGATCTTCCATCAAATATTTGATCATCTCTTTCCATTTTACTGGGCCCTGTATTGTTGCATTCTTTTTTGGTATTATGTATATTGTTGCGTCTTCAGGATAATCGCCGGTTATTGACTGCCCTGAATAATACTGGTCCAATCTCGCACTGTTTATCTTCAACCCCAGCTCTTTCAACATTATCATCGCTTTATTGTATGCATCTCGCTCTGATCTCATGCTTGTTCCATATCCCACATATAACTTTGTGTCAAGGTCCATGATAGCAAAGGAATATGCAAATTGCTTTTTCTTTTCTTTCATTTTCACAGGATATTCTTTTATTTTATCCCCTTCCCTCTCCCTTAAGGTCCTGTAATGTCTTGTTATGGATAATGAATAGCCAGTGCCATCTCCCGTTATATCCGTCGTTGTTATGTTTTTCCTTTTTATTATTATTACAAATATGTTGTGCATCATCATTATCAATATGGGATCTGAATAGGTCCTCTCTACTGTTTTATAGCTTATTTCAATGCCCGTTAACAGCTTGAAAAATGATAGAAAATTTGACATTCTCCTGTTGCTCAAATGAAAGATCTCTTTTAATAGAAGTATGGATAACTTTTGTTTTTCATTGATTTTTGCAGGCCTTCCTATTTTATTATCTATACTAATCATGTTATATGCTTCTTCTATCAATGCACTCAGATCACGAGCTACTGCCTTAAATCTTCTAGCCAATAACTGCTCATATGACTTATAATCATATACTGGTTTTATTGAATACTTTTTCTTGTAAGTATCAACAATATATTCAAACTCTTTTTTAAACAAATCAAACTGGTCATTTGTGATCATAATGACATAAATAACAAACAAGTTTATATACTTTACTTAATTTAAGGTTAAGTAATGAAAACAATATTGATAATATTCAACTCAGGAAAAATAAAGAAAAAAGAACATTCGAAGTTTTTTCAAGGTTTATATGGGGTAGATATAAAGAGCCATAAAGGCAAATATGTATTTCATAAGAAAGGTTTGCTGGAGGATATACCACATATAAAACTAATAAAAGGAGTAATAATAGTTGCAGAAAAGCATAGGAAAAAAGT
>JBMFTB010000111.1:0-1455 GCA_049967255.1 Thermoplasmata archaeon | reverse complement strand
TGTCTTTATGCCAAGTGTTTATCACAAGATATTTCCGTATAAGCTTGGGATACTATTATGCATTGTGATGTGCTCCCCTAATTTTGGACAGAAATACTGTCTTCAGATGAGACATTTACTTTAAACCTCCTTTTTCTCCTTTCAAGTTTTCTATCCCCTATTTTCTTTCTTTTTTCCAGATAGCTCTTTCTGAAACTATCATCAGAATTCCACCTTCTCTCGAATTCATCCGGCGGAAGAAACATTATGGATGAGTGCGGTCTTGTTTCATTGTAATCCCTGTAGGCATACTCGATTAGCCTTCTTGCATCCTCAAATGTATCCAGTTCAGTCACCCAGATGTAGTCAGTCTTCAATTAGCTGTGAAATGATTCAATGTCAGCATTGTCTTCGGGTGTTTGCTTCCTGATGTATTCTTGTTTTATGCTGAGGACATTGAGTGTGCTTCTGAATTCACCAGACTGGTACTGGGGGCCATTGTCAGTCCTGAGGACAAGATCCTTCGGTTTAGCGTTTCCAAATCTTTTCATATAAGCATTCTCAACTGCATTTATCGCGTTCCTGGAAGTACAGGACACTGAGAGTTCGTAACCTATCCACTTCTTGCTGAAACAGTCCTTGACGCTCATGAGGTACATCATCCCCTCCTCTGTGCTCACATAGTGTATATCTGTTTCCCAGAGGACATTTATGTCATCAGGCTTTGTCAGTTTCCACCTCATTGTACTGTTCTTGTGTTTTGAAGATGGCAGGGACAGATTGTTCATCTTCATTATCCTCCGCACAGTCTTTATGTTGACCACCAAGCCGGAGTTCCTGAGTAATGCCCATACCCTCCTGTAACCGTATGTCACCCTTTCCGTAGATATTCTAACCACATCCTTCACTACGGAATCTGGCACCCTTGATTTCCTGTGATGAGATCTGTTTCTTTTATAATAGATGAATGACCTTGGTATTCCAGTGAGCATGGATATAGCTGTAACTGAAAATGATGATTCCAGACTTTCAACAACTGTCATCTTCTCCTCCCTTGTAGAGTTTTTTAAAAGTCTCTATTACCAGCCTACTATATTAGCCTTGTTTCGACCCTTATTTTGTTGCGTATTGACAGAGCTTACGCTATTCCTGCTGAGTAATTCCCATTGACTTCTCTATTTCAACTGTATTCTCTGTTCTCAGTCCATACTGCCCAGATAATGTGGCACTGTTTTCTCGCGCATGCATTTATGAGCTTCTTTCCTGATAGACCCTCTTTGCTCTTCCTTTCATAGAACTCCCTTATGGGGCCTTCTGTTCTTGTTGCAGCAATGGCACTCTGATATATCGCATACCTGAGGAGATGGTCTCCCCTCTTCGATATCCTTGACTCCTTCCTACCCTTCCCGGACTGGTATATCACAGGATCCAGTCCAGAGAATGCAACGAGCTTCTCAGGTGTGCTGAATCTTCCTA
>JBMFTB010000110.1:0-1542 GCA_049967255.1 Thermoplasmata archaeon | reverse complement strand
AAAAAATTTTACACCCTGGTGGCAGGTTGTTGTGGGGTGATGGCCCAAAAAAGAATTGAGGAATAGCAATAAGTTTCAAAATTGAATTGATTCTTTTTCAATTAAAAAAAGGGGTGAAAGTTATGAAAGAAAAAAGTTATAAACATTTTAGAACAGGACTTTTAACGTTTTTAATCGTTATTTTTATGTCGGTCTTTGCTTTCGCAGATGTTCAAACTTTAGAATCTATGGGATTGCAAGGATATCCTCTCGTACCTGATTATTACAATGATTATTTGTATATTCCAAGTTTTGCAAATCTTGAATACAGTGGTACTATATCTGGATTAGGCATCGATGTACCGACAAATCTAACTTTAAGCTATCCGGCAACTTTTTCAAATAATTATTTATATTTGAATCCAATCATTGTTTATAATTTAGGAGCATTTTCAATAATGGCAAATCCTCAATATAACTACCAAAACTACCAAAATTCATATCAATTTATCGGCTCCTCATTTTGTCCAACTTTTAATATAAATCAAAATCTGGCTGTAGGTTTAGAAGGAAGTATTTATGGAAGTATTTATAACGATAATAGTTACATATTTGCTAATGTTGGATTCAATGGTGCTGTGAAATTTGGGAATACAATTATGGGATTTAACCTTCAAAATCAAGTATTAAATTGGTGGAATCAAAATATTTCATTTAGTTTTTGGAATAATCCTAATGCAGAATTCTTATTGCAAAGTGCTTTTTCCAATGGAAATAAGTTAAGAGTTTTTGATAATTTTAATTCATACGATGGAGGCTATAATAACAGTCTTAATTTATCTTACTTTAATTCAGATTCACAAAACATTACTGGTATAGCGTTGATGAATAGTTTTGAAGAAGATAATTGGTATTCAAACAATAATTCGATGGAATTGTCTTATTTGAGTTTCACCTTGGATCCTTTCATCCAAAAAACTATTGGAAATTTCTCAATTCATGCAGGATTACCATTGTCTGTTAACTATAACAATCCAGAATACAATCCTAGTTACAACGGAACACATATAAATTTTGGCCCTTCATATGGAGTTAGTTGTATTTCTCCGTTAGGCAGTTTTAACCTTTATTATATAGGTTCTAATTTTACTTTGTTTCCGACTGAGGGACAATTTAACTTGGGTTTTTCATACAATAAGAATTTCTGAAATTTGAAAGACGTATCCGTCCAATTCCATATTTTTAGTCTTTTATCTTTGTAAGATATTTTTCAAAAAATGAGGTGCTGTACAGCTGTCGGCTAATTGAGATATTTGATTTACTTTTTAGAATAGACTTCACTTAAACTTCAAGACATAGTCTCGAATAGCGCAATAAACATAGCAAATAACTGGGAATGGAACGGGGTACAGGGAATTGCGATGTGGTCTGTGAAATTTGATCCGCAAGATCCGGCAATAGTTGCGTTAGGGACGGCAGGAGGGATATTCCTCTCTTACAATTACGGCAATACATGGATTTCAATAAAAAATAACGCGATACCGAATCTATACACAGATCTCG
>JBMFTB010000109.1:0-1573 GCA_049967255.1 Thermoplasmata archaeon | reverse complement strand
GTGCACCCAGCAGCGCTGGTGACGGGTTTCCGGGTAAATCTCGCTCAGAGCGGACCAGAAACCCATCGCCCCATCGCGAGCTATGGTCAAGTCTGGTGTATGAGCATTTGCTAACATGACTTAGGCGGCGTCCTGTTGAGGGTCCCGCCGGGTTTCGTTGGCGGGTACCCCATCGACAAACACTATCCCGGCAAAGAGCTCGCGGAGTCTTTCCGGATGCTGAATACCTTTCCACCGCTTCTCCGCCTGCTGGATGAGCTTGAAACTCAGGCCGAGGAAGCTGGAGCGGGAGACGCAGTTCTTGGTGCGGCTGGTTCGTTGCCGGACCGTGGCAAAGGTCGACTCGATGGCGTTGCTACTGCGGATGTGTCGCCAGTGCTCTGCTGGGAAGTCATAGAAGGTCAGCAGCGCCTCCCGGTCCTTCTCGAGCTTTTCGACCGCCTTGGGGTATTTGGCTTGGTAGTCGCGCACAAAGACCTGCCAGGCCTTCTCCGCAGCTTCACGGGTGTCGGCCATCCAGATCGCCTGTAAGGCGGCCTTGGCCTTCCCCTGGAGCCGCTTCGGCAGCTCGTTGAGGATGTTGGCGGTCTTGTGCACCCAGCAGCGCTGGTGACGGGTTTCCGGGTAAATCTCGCTCAGAGCGGACCAGAAACCCATCGCCCCATCGCCAATGGCCAGTAGCGGCGCCTCCTGTAGCCCGCGGTCCCGCAGGTCCCGCAAGACCTCCCGCCAGGAATCTTTGGACTCCCGCAGGCCGTCGGTGACGGCAACGATTTCCTTCTTGCCCTCTGCCGTCACACCGATGATAACCAGCAGACACATCCTCGGGTCGTCCTCCGCCCGCAGGTTCGTGTAGACCCCATCGGCCCACCAGTAGGCGTAGCGCTTCCCCTGCAGAGAGCGGCGCTGCCACCGAGCATGTTCCTGTGCCCATTCGGCCTTCAGACGCCCCAACACCGCCGGAGACAGTCCCTTGGCCTCCTCGCCCAACAAGGCGGACAGGGCCTCTTGCATCTGTCCCGACGACACCCCATGCAGGTAGAGCCAAGGCGCCGTAGCCTCAACCGTCTTCGATTTGCGTACATAGGGCGGGACCAAGGCCGAATGGAAGACGATTCCGGAGCCGGAGCGATCCCGCACCTTGGGGACCTGTACGGGTACGGGACCGACCGCGGTCAGGACCTCTCGCTCCGGCAGGTACCCATTCCGCACGACGGCACGACGACCATCGACCATCCGTACGGCGACATATTCCTCCAGAAGCGCCTGCACCTCGCCCTCAATGGCCTGTTGAATCAATTGGCGCGCAGACCGCCGCAACAAGCCCTCAATGCCCAGGCCCAACTCTCCCATCCCGTCGACAATCCGCGTATTCTCTTGCATGGCGCACTCCTTCTTCGTTGCTGATCGGATCCAGAAACCCTTTTCTAGCAACAGTGCGCCACCCTCCTCAAGTCAGCTGTAAAGCCCCCATACACCACTTTCGATCATAGCTCCCCCATCGCCAATGGCCAGTAGCGGCGCCTCCTGTAGCCCGCGGTCCCGCAGGTCCCGCAAGACCTCCCGCCAGGAA
>JBMFTB010000108.1:0-1600 GCA_049967255.1 Thermoplasmata archaeon | reverse complement strand
TGAGGGAAGTCCGTGTATCTCCTCCCTGAAGGTCGGAGTTTTACTGCTTCCCTCAAACTCCTAACTTTTCTATAAATTCATGAGCATATTAAATTGGATACTTTTCATGTCAATATTGAACAGGATGGATGGTAAATATTGATTAACATTTGTCAGGATCCTCTCTAGATACTTGTACTCATTAAAAACCTGAACGAGTTATGCAACTTTATTAACCAGAGTTTTGCGTTAATATTATACTATATTGAAATAGTAACATTAAAAACATGCAAAATAAAGATTGCGTATTTTTGATCTGTTATGGAAATCACAATGGGCATCCCTAATAAACGTTTAGAAATCATTTTAGATTGGAGTGATGTATACATAGATAGCATTAAGGTAGTAAAAAAAATATTACCTGAAAATTGAAGAGTTATGGTTAAAAATGAAAAAAATAAGATGATTTATTGTTTTGGTGGTTTTTTGTTCTTGCTTCTTTTCAAGAAAACTAACCCTGAAAGTATTGCTATCAAAACGACTACTGTAATTGTTCCTACCCATAATAATTCGTTTGAATTTGTTGTGCTTTGGGAGGTGGATGTTGAGTTTGTTGAACTTATTACTATGGGAACGTTCGTGTTTGATTGAGCTGTGGTTATTGTACCCGATGATTGTGATGTTTTATATCCACTAGGCAACAATAGTGTATAATTGTATGTCCCATAAGGTACAGAGAATTCTATTGTGTTGTTCTTTGATGTTTTTGTTATTCCGTTCAATGTCACAGACCATGTTGCTCCTGCAGGCAAACCTGATTCTGTAAATGTAATATTATATGTTTTTGTTGAATTAACAGTAAAAGTTACTGCTTGTGTTACATTCGATCCATTCACCGTTATAGTTCCTGATATGGATGATACATTATAACCATTTATATAGCCAATTATATAAGAATAAGTGCCATTTGATTCTTTGAATGTTATTGTGCTTGTTGTTGAATTTAAAGTATTTCCATCCAGTGTAACAGACCATAATGTGCTAGGGGGCAATCCTTGCTCCACGAATATTATTGAATAAGTAACAGGATTAAATTTAATGCTCATATCCAGATTTGTTCCATTTACTATTAATGATCCTCCCTCTGCAAAATATTCCTTATTTGTTGTTACTATAGTATATGAGTAGGAACCATTAGGTATTTGTATTTCTATTGAATTGCCTGTCGTATTGTAGGATTTTCCATTAGATAGATTCACAAACCATAATGTTCCAGATGGAAGGCCTGTTTCAAAGAATGTTACATTATACAGTTCTGCAAAGTTAGCTTTTTCCGTTATTGGTCCGTTCATTGTAATGGATGCGGGATTGAGAACTCCGGAATAGCTCCCATTGCCCGTTCCTGACCAGTATAGGAATTCAAAGCTCGAATTCGGTATTGCGCTTATGTTTATTTTTGATGATGCATTGAACCAGCCATTTTTTGGCAATACTGTTCCACCATTTGATGGATTTGATAAAAGATGAATGTAGAATTGCATTTTATAAGATACATTAACAGAAACGTTCGAGCCATGGACATTTATAATTCCCTCATTCTTGAATGCATAATACCTTTCCC
>JBMFTB010000107.1:0-1685 GCA_049967255.1 Thermoplasmata archaeon | reverse complement strand
GTGAGGGAAGTCCGTGTATCTCCTCCCTGAAGGTCGGAGTTTTACTGCTTCCCTCAAACTCCTAACTTTTCTATAAAAAGCTAGCTGGGAAGAATTACAGGTAATATAACAATCAAGAAGAAAGATGAGGAATGCAAGGAAAGAATCTGGAAAAAATTTATATTATGATCGCTGCGATATTACAATATATATAAATCTCAATATTGCCATCAACATATTCAGATAAGGTCGGACAAAACTGAAACTATACCTGCTCAAAAAATGGATAATAGGGACATCATATTAATCAATTAACAAATAAAAAAATAGGAAGTAGATGTTGGTAACCATTGATCCTAGATAGGATTTTTACAAAACCTTGTATTATGGAATAACCTCAGTTGAATCATCAAGTGGATCATACCTTAATTGATCTTTGCTGATAATTTTTTTATCAATAAGTTCATTCAATTCAACTGTTTTTGAAAGAACAATGTCAATGGTCCTTTTTGTTATTTCACATACTTCTTTAAAGCCATCGTTACCCCAATATCTTTCCATAAAAGAATAAAGGCATCTGCCACCACAATAATTGAAATATTCGCATTTAATACATTCTTGAGGCATATTCAAGGGTTTAAAACCTTCACCTATAAAACCAATATTATTCCATTCCTCGCTTACAGCAATTGGACAAGCAAGGATTCTACCGTCCGTGTTTATTGTGATTGAATATTTTCCTGCACCACAGGGGAAATATTCAAATTTCTTGAAATAAAAAGAAGACAGAATCCCGAGAAATGGAACTATTTTGATAATTCTTCCATTTCTTGCATTTTCCATGAACATGCTCATTAATTTTTCAATACCAGGCAAATAATTTTCACTTGCAAAAGATATTAGATCCCATCTATCATCCCAAACCACATCTAACTGCCAGTGAACTTTATCGAATATGTACAGGTCTAGAATATGCTTAACATCCTTATAGATGTTTGATTTCATTGTGACAACCATTCTAGCTATTAATTCCTTACCAAAACCCTTTAAATATTTTCCAGCATCAATTACTTTCTTGTATGTACCTATACCCCTGTTTAAATCGGTAATGAATTCATCACCGTCAATTGATAACAAAGAAAAATCGAAATATTTCCAAAAATCATAATCTAAATTCCTGACTAGTGTTGCATTTGTTTGAATACCAATCCTTTTTACATTCAATCTATAATTCAATTCTTTAATAAATTTCCAGTTAATGAGGGGTTCACCGCCATAATAAACTACAGTGGCTTCTCTATCTCTATTAATAAGTTCAGTTAAACTTTGAATATCATACTTAACGTCATACGGTACAAACATTTCAGGAAAAGAGCCACCGCAATATTTACATTTTAGATTGCACTTTCCTGTAGTTGTGATTATGTAAAGCATCAAACGAAAAATAATTTATACATATTACATTTTTCTCATGTGAAAAAGCGGGGATAGCCTAGCGGTATGGCGACGGCCTGCTAAGCCGTTATCCGAAAGGATGCGAGGGTTCGAATCCCTCTCCCCGCGCCTATTATTTTTCACATAAATTCTTAAAACAAGGTAAATTGGTCAGCTACTCCTCGCTAAAGCTTAGGAGCTTGTTGCTGGTCTCCTGCTCCACCCGTGAGCGGAGTTTCATTGAACCGCAACGATTGGCTGGCTGACAGCAG
>JBMFTB010000106.1:0-1730 GCA_049967255.1 Thermoplasmata archaeon | reverse complement strand
AGATGTAGAATTTTAAATTGCCATATATGTGGATTTTTACTCTGCCGAAAATGAGGAAAATTCAACTGCCGTTTACATGAGGCAATCATAAGAAAAACAGTTTCTCTATACTTTCCAAGTACAGAGAGTGAACTCATGATGCCAGTATCATTCATGATCTCTCTGGCTACATATATCAGGCCGAAATCTAATGGTGGATCAAATATTAGATCTTCGAGAACTGTTCCAGAGAGCCTATTTTTGTTAGATTCCTGCATGAATATGGACTTATATCTATCTCTGTCCGCCTGAGTTTTAACAGGTCCAAGATGTTTTATGACACAAGTTATCTGTTTTCCATCTTCTCTATGTTTTTCAGCGATCTGAGCATATTCTTCAATGCCATATTTGTGTTTTTTCTTAACAAATCTCAAGAACATATAAGAGGTATATGTATAACTATTATAATAAATCATGCACCTGGTGCATGATATAAATTTAGAAGAGAAAAGCCTAAAATACTATGCCTGGTTAAAAATAGCTTGCGAAACTCAAGTTCAAACCCAAGAGGTATGCTCCTGATCTTCTCCATAACCATTGCCAGATTGATCTGTGGCAGTTCTTCATGATCTTTTGGATGACTGTATTCAAATATTGGCAACCTTGAATATGATGGGATAGATGTGATATCGTACAATATTGATTCTTTAGGATTTAGGTTCTTTATTAGCTCATTTGAAAAATCACTGTATAGAGAGCTTGATCCTATTTTATCTATTAATCTGCTTAGTTCAGAAGCTGATGGATTAATATTAAACATTTTAAAAAGATATGTTCCCTGTAACCACAAAGCAGTATTCTTTATTGGAAGGGCTCTTACCACTTTTGCCATTGCAATGCTCAGAACAAGCTCTGTTTCCTGCTTGTTCAAAAACTTCTCTAAGATTGTATCGATCTGCAGATCTTTTACAATCTTGAGCAGAGGAATAAAAGGGCCATAGATGTAACTTGCTTTTGGAAGCGTGGATCTCACCTTTGATATTTTACCATCGACCATCTTTCCAATATACTTGTAATGGTACTTTGTATTTTTCAGCGCTGGATCGTAATAAGGCGTTCTTTCATAATAGTAAACAATGCCGTTTACAACCTTGGATATTTTTTGAGGTTTACCCATAATGGAGTTATATACCACCATTATATATAAACTTTTCTATGATAAAACTAATGATGTGAAAAAGCAGTAAATTAAAGCAAAATAACAAAATAATTTAAAGATCTTTAAAAATTAGTGATGGTAAAATTGAGACATTCAGGTTATAATAAATGTTTTGACATTATTGTAATATTTCGTATTTTGATATCCATGGCTTAATACCTAAATTTATTAATCCACCCAAACCATGAAAAACTATCGGTATCATTTTTTCCTCTATTAAAAAGTTGAATTTGCATTTCCCGTTCTCGCACCTAAAATCTATATGCAAGATAAAGCTGAGGTTATCCATCAAATTTTTAAAGAAATCTTTGGTTAAATCACCTATTATTCTTTTATTAATTTCTGAAAAATTCGTTACTTTCCAGCCATTTCCCTCATCGTATAAGATTTGTATATGATTGATGTTTATGCTGCTATTCTTAACAATCCCTTTTATATTCTTGCCATAAATTGAGATCATTTCAAGGAAAACTATTTTTTCTTTTATTCCAAATTGATTAATGAAACTTATAGGATCACTTACCTGGCCTAT
>JBMFTB010000105.1:0-1853 GCA_049967255.1 Thermoplasmata archaeon | reverse complement strand
GCGCAGAGGGCAAAAAATGCGTAAAGAATCGCTATGCAAATGATCTAACTCGATTACATTATGTTAATTATGGAAAGTTCTCATTCACCATCCTTAAGGAAGTGGATCAATTTCTGATTGACTTTATACAAAAGACTGGAATCAGATTTTACAACAATTGAAGGTGCATTTTGGAGAAAGAGTGTCTGAATACTTATGAATACTCAAAAAAATGAAGTTTACACAATTTTATTGACAAAGCCAAATTGATTAAAAACGCCGAATTTTTTTGCGCATTTTCATCAATTATTTTTGATGCATCTAATCTTATCATACCGCTTTTTTGCTTTTCTCTCAATCGAATTGAATTTAACAGAAGACTTTTGTGATAAATTGAGATTTTGAAATCATTTCCCAAAGACTTATTCTTTTAATTGAACTTACGACTCGAATTATATCTTTGCTCAATAATCCTGAAATTCTGATAAATTATCTATTTTAATATTTAGACATTATAATTGTTTGATTTTATAAAATTATAATATTTAGATAGTACAATTGCATAATATTAAAATATTTTAATATTTAAACTGCTTGACAATTAAACATTATAAATGTATAATAGTTGGCAATAAAGGAGAACGAGATTATGATAAAAGTGGGAATAATAAATCAAAAAGGGGGCGTCGGAAAAACAACTATCGCTTTTCATTTAGCATATCTTTTTTCGCGAAAGGGTAAAAAGGTATTGCTTATAGATATAGATCCACAAGGGAATTTAACCAGTTGTTTCAGAAACCCCTTATTGAAAGAAAGTCATATAAAGCTTATCTATGAAGGTCAAATTCCACAACCAACAGAAGTCGAAGAAAATATATTTCTTATAGGAGCAGATATTACTTTATCAAAATACGAAGCAGATGCAAAACTCGCTAATTTCTTTAAAATGAAAAATTTACTTGATAATTTAAATGGTGATATTGCCATAATAGATGGCCCTCCTTCCTTAGGCTTATTTACCTCAAACGTTTTACTTGCATGTGAATATATAATTATTCCAACTGATATGTCAAAATTTGCTCTACTAGGTCTAAAGGACTTATTAGATTCCATAGAAAATGTAAGATCTAATACAAATAGAAATTTAAGTGTACTGGGGATTATATTATCTTCTGCTCAAGAAAGATTGAATTATCACAAGGAAATTATCAATAGTATAATGCAAGAATACAAAGAATTAATGTTTCAAACAATTCTTCCTGAATCGGTAAAAGTCAAAGAATCTATAAGCAAAGGAAAACCTGTTTTTGACATTTATCCTGATGCAAAAATATCAAAGGCTTATGTAAAACTATTTGGAGAAATAGAGGTGAGGTTGAATGGAAACAGATAATTTTTTAAGTAAGCTTAAAAATGCTAAAACAGAAAAAAAAATGATGACAATTTACTTGGATAAAAACGTAGCTAAAAAATTGAAAATAATCGCCGCCGAACAAGACAAAACTATGTCTGAAATAGTGCAAGAAGCATTGAAAGACAAACTACAAGTAAAATAATTTAAAAAATATCGGTCATCTATTTAAAAAATATCGGTCATCTATTTAAAAAATATCGGTCATCTATTTAAAAAATATCGGTCATCTATTTAAAAAATATCGGTCATCTATTTAAAAAATATCGGTCATCTATTTAAAAAATATCGGTCATCTATTTAAAAAATATCGGTCATCTATTTAAAAAATATCGGTCATCTATTTAAAAAATATCGGTCATCTATTTAAAAAATATCGGTCATCTATTTAAAAAATATCGGTCATCTATTTAAAAAATATCGGTCATCTATTTAAAAAATATCGGTCATCTATTTAAAAAAT
>JBMFTB010000104.1:0-1878 GCA_049967255.1 Thermoplasmata archaeon | reverse complement strand
AAAAACCATAGGGGCAGAATATGTTGGATACTCAATGCTAAAAGAGCTGGGCCTTGATAGCTTTCTTTTAAGTCTTGGCTTTAGTAAATCCCACATTGACCTATCCATTCTATCAATCATATCAAGGCTTGTTTACCCTTCAAGCGAGCATGCTACAAAGTATTGGGCAAAAAACATAACTGCTTTGGATAAACTTTTATCAACTTCATTTAATCATATAAGCCACAACAGCCTGTATAGAATATCAGATAAACTGTTTTCCTATAAAGAGCAGATAGAAAACTATCTGGCCAAAAAGCAAGAAGACTTATTTTCTCTAAAAAACACTTTAATACTTTACGATCTAACAAACACCTACTTTGAAGGCTCAGGCAAAGCCCAAAAGCTATCCTATGGCTATTCCAAAGAAAAGCGCTATGACTGTCCTTTAATTAGTCTTGGGCTTGTAATAGACCACCTTGGCTTTGTAAAGCACACTCATGTATTTGAAGGCAATGTGTCTGAAAGCAAAACACTTAAATCCATACTGGAAACTATATCTAACTACTTAACAGATAGACCTACTATAGCGCTAGATGCAGGTATTGCCACTAAAGACAACTTAGAGCTTATAAGGCAGTATGGTTTTGACTATATATGCGTTGCAAGAAACAAAAACTCATTTTCAGACTTGGACTTTGAAGAAGAAAAACTATTGGATGAGAATACAACGCTATCTTTTTCTAAAACTGACAAAGAATCCATACTGTATGTGCAAAGCAAAAAGCAAAAAGCAAAAGAAGAATCAATGAAGTCTAAAGCCCAGCAAGCCTTTGAGAAGAAGCTAAACTCTATAATAGAAAGCCAAGAAAAACGCAAAAAGAAATACGATAAAGCTTTAGAGCAAATCTCAAGGCTTAAAGAAAAATACTCCCTTGTGTCAAGATTTTACACAATAAACATAAAACAAGAAAACAATACAGTAAAGTCTATTGAATACTTTATAAACCAAGAAAAACTCAATGAACGATTTTTAGGCTCCTACTATATAAGAACAAGCAGAACAGACTTAGACGAAAAACAGATAAAAGACCTATACTCAATGCTTACCAGAGTAGAAGAATCCTTTAGAAGCCTAAAAAGCGAACTTGGCTTAAGGCCAAACTTCCATCAGAGGCAAGAAAGGATAGAAGCCCATATATTTATAACAACACTTGCATACCATATACTAAATGCAATAATCTACAGACTAAGAATCAAAGGTATGCACTACAGCTTCAAAACTGTAAGAACAATACTTTCAACCCATACGCTAAATACCATCTCTCTAAAGACAAAAGATGATAAACAGATCTATATATCTTCCTGCACTCAAGCGCAGGAAAACCAAAAACAAATCTATGAGGCGCTTAATTTAAAGCCTGTGCCTATAGAGAAAAAAAGCATAACAAAATAAACCAACTGATAAAAATATAGCCAAAAAAACGTAGTCCCCATAGAAAAAAAATAATGCTGTCATAATAGCATTATCGAACTACAGGTGGTAAAGACGGGTTAAGTGTTCTAATTTTGCTATAGTTTTAAAAACTGCATTTTTTGATTTAACATTAAATAAAACGCTCATTTCTTTGTAGGTAGGCATCCTTTTATTTAACCTGTAAAACTCTACAATCTGTCCATAGCGCTTTTGTAGCAAGTAATCAAACTCCATACAATGTATTATAGTGAACAATCGTTCACTGTCAAGATATTTTTAATTTTTACCGCAAATTTATACTGTGCAAATCAAATCTTTCTTTACATTTTGCCATTTGTGTGTTTTAATTAACAAAAAAACCAGAGGTTTTATGCAATCTTCAAGCGACCTTACATTTATTACAAACGAAAATAATCAAAGTC
>JBMFTB010000103.1:0-1919 GCA_049967255.1 Thermoplasmata archaeon | reverse complement strand
AGAAAAAGTACCGGTATTCTTCAAAAAGCCGCTCCATGCCTTTTTCCACCGCGATAGTCTTCCGCAATGCCACCATCCGGTAGGATTGCTTGCAGAGGGTGGGCTGATGTTCAAATTCTGCCACATCCTCCCACTCCAGAATCAGGTTCTTGTATCCCCTTTTTCGTACAATCTGCTCCTTGACGTTTTCGGGCTTGGCTCGCTCTTGGGTCTCAACCGCATAGCGGGCCGGACGTTCCAGCCGTCGCCAGGCCGTCTGCGGCAGCGCCTCAGGGGCCGTTAAAAAATAACATTTACATTTGTACGGCAGTTGCCCTTGGCTTCAGGGTGTAATTCCACTCCCCGTGGAATGTGTCCCGCTCCAAATTCAATGTGGCCATCTCCTGCTTTGTGACTTTGATCTTCGGCGGATATTTATTGAGATCGGCTTGTGCCCGCACCTTCAGGCCGGTCCGGGTGGTGGTGCTGGCAATCAATTCGATCACAGCCTGATGGCTGGCCAGCGGCTTGCCGCGCCAGTTCTGGCTGATGAAGGAGAAGAGCCGGTGTTCGATTTTATTCCATTTGCTGGTCCCCGGCGGATAGTGGCTTACAGAGACAGTAAGGTTTAATTCATCGCTCAATTGCTGCAGTTCCCTCTTCCACAAGCGAACACGCGAGCCGTTGCTTCCCCCGCCGTCAGCACAGATCAGCAACCTCTGAGCGTGCGGGTAGACCGTCTGCCCCATTGCATACCACCATCGCCGAATGCTCTCGACGGCAAAAACCGCCGTATCGTGATCCCGACCCACATTAACCCAGCCCTGGTTGAGCCCCAAGTCATAAACCCCGTAAGGAACCGCCTTGCCTAAAGACTCGTCAATAAAATCATGCACTTTAACCTTTTCTGGCTGGCCCTGCCGATGCCACTCCCTTCCACTGTTTTTATACAGCCCCACCAATTCCTTCTTCTTGGCATCCACCGAGATCACCGGCTGCCCCTGGGCCAGACATTGCGCCGCCAAAGCGTTGATGTGCTCGAATTGCGCATTGCGGTCCACATGATTGCTGCCCTCCTCCAACGCCTTGGCATTGGCTTGCAGGCTGTAATGTAATGCCGCCAGCCGCCCGGCCACCACAGGATGACTCAAATGGTAGCCCTGCCGCGCTAACTCCCGCGCCAGTTGACGCGTGCTCTTGATTGTCCATCGCAATGGGTTCATCGGATCGCCCCGACTGGTCGGACTCACCAATCGCTCCAAGGCCGCATCCAAATCCGGATGCTTTTCCACCAATGTCTTGCGCCCGCCTCCTTCACGACGTACCCGTTCCGGGTTGGGCTTGCCATCTTTCAATTCCGCCAAAGCTTTATAGAGTGTCGGACGAGACAAATTCGCCGCACGAGCCACCAAGGCCACACCGCCGCGCCCCAAAGCCTCGGCGTCCGCCGCCGCCAACAGACGCCGTGTGCGCTCATTAAGGTGAGGCCGAAGCTTCGCGTATTTGTCCTGCAAGGTCACCATATCCATGTCACCAGTATAACATCCCAAGCTGATATGTAAATGTTATTTTTTAACGGCCCCTAAACTGGTTCCCATCGCCGATAGCGATAACATCAGACGGATGCGTAATATTGGTCATCCTTACCCACGTCGGGTTATACGGATCGCCCGAGGGGGACGGTGCCGGCACAATGGTTCCCACTGTCGGCTCCACAGTGGTGATGAAGGCGTTTGGGTTGGCCGCATATTCAATAACTAGAGGGTATGTCGGGGTAATGGTAGCCGCCGGGCACCAGAAAAGATGCTGAAATTTTGCGGTGTCATCGGTGGTTTCCGCCGGTGTGCCGTATCCATTCCACCGCGCTTGTGTTAACAGGTGGGAAGGATCGGTGTTGCCGATATAATAATCAAAAAGCAAATCCGTCCACCCACTTTGAT
>JBMFTB010000102.1:0-1953 GCA_049967255.1 Thermoplasmata archaeon | reverse complement strand
TTAACGCTGCCATAAACATATCAAAAAAGGGTCGGACAGGGCTGAAACGATCCCAGCCCTATGAAGGGCTAAAAGGACCATCAGATGAAGCTGTGAACCAGTCAAAAGATGGGGAGCAGATGATGGTAAGTAGGATTCCTGAATAAAAGATTTCTACAAAGCCAAAAGAACGTAAAAAAATTTATATCGAAATAAAGTTTACGAATTAAAAATGAATATTTCTCTGAGCATTTTGCATTTTCTTATTCTAATAAGCATAAGCTTAGTTGTATCTAGAATATTTTCCCTAATAGGTAACAGATATTTCGGATTTCCCGCAGTCATAGGAGAATTGATTACGGGAATGATTATTGGACCTTATGCCTTAGGTTCAATACCATTTCTAGGTTTTACCATAATTCCTCAGACAAGCTTAGGTCTTCTTGCTCCTGTTAGCAGTGAAATTCCAATACCCCAGGCATTTTACATGTTCGGTCAGATAGGAGTGATTATGCTTCTTTTCCAAGTAGGACTAAGCACAGATTTGAAAAAATTCATTATAGCAATTAGGTCATCAGTATTTATTGCTATAGGTGAATCAATGATTCCATTTATCTTCGGATTTATATTCATGCTTTTCTTTGTTCGTAACATTAATGAAGCACTTTTCATAGGTGTTATTCTCACCGCAAGCTCAACTGGCATTACGGCCAAGGTACTTACAGATTTGAACAGGCTTAACAGCAGGGAGGGCATGGCAATAATGACATCCACTGTAATAGTGGATGTTATAAGCATAACGCTTCTTACAATTATCACTGGAATGGAAAACAGTTCTATTAGCTTATATTCAATTATAATTCTAATTTTAAAAGTAATGCTTTTCTGGGGAATTTCATTGTTTATAGGGATCAAATTAAAGAAATATATTATAAAATTCTTTAAAATATTCCGAGACAATATTACATTATTCTCATTCATACTTTTAATTCTTTTCCTTGTTGTTTCACTTTCAGTATGGCTCGACTTAACGATAATTGTGGGTGCATATTCTTTTGGTCTTATACTTTCAATATTAGATGAAAAAAATGATTTAATAAAGAATACGGAAAACATTTCTAACTTTTTCACACCTATATTTTTTGTTTCAATAGGCATGATGGTGGATCTGAGAACACTTTCCACAGGTATGATCATTTCAATAATAATACTCCTATTAGCTGTTTTGACAAAGGTGCTAGGTGCCGCATTTCCTGCAAAGCTTTTAAAATACAATACAATGGAATCTATTCAGATAGGTTTAGGTCTCCTTTCCATGGGTGAGGTTGCGCTAATATTAGCAGGAAATGCATTACTATACAATATCATAAATAATGAAATTTATTCAGTCGCGATATTCGTTACAATAGGCACAACAATCATAGCCCCTATAATTTTTGCGAGAACATATAGAAAAAAAGATATTTCAAATGATTAATTTTCCCAATTCCTTCAATTTTTAAAATTCAGTGCTAAGATATTTGACACTTTTCCATTAATTTTTATACTTTGAGATCACGTAATTCAAATATATTTCAGAAAGTTTTTGATGATTATATTTTTCACAAATGTATGTTTTGGGTATACAAAAATTTAAGTTTTCTATGTTTTAGCCATTAAGCAAGTGATATCCTGATTTACCTCTCCCATTGATTTCTTGCAATTTTCTTAAACAATTAAGAAAGAACTTTTCAATATTCATGATGTTCAATACATGTCCTCTTTTTTATTATTTCAATTGCCGCCAAGATTGGTTAACGTTCCCTTTCCCATTGTGCCTTAAATGACCTATAAGATCCAAAACTCCTCATTATTCAAATTATAATTTAAGATCTTAATGCTTTTTGTTTTTAATCACATTTATAAAAAAGTTAGGAGTTTGAGGGAAGCAGTAAAACTCCGACCTTCAGGGAGGAGATACACGGACTTCCCTCA
>JBMFTB010000101.1:0-1977 GCA_049967255.1 Thermoplasmata archaeon | reverse complement strand
CAAGAATTGCGATTTCGAATTGAATGCAGATTTGAATGCCTCAAGGAACATCGAAATACTCGGTAAATCTGAGTTCAGGCTGTTGTCAGCCAGCCAATCGTTGCGGTTCAATGAAACTCCACTCATGGGTGGAGAAACCGGCAACAGGCTCCGAAACTTTAGCGAGGAGCAGCTGACTTGATGATTTCCCTATTGTGTATGTGAGTGCTTATGGAAGACATTCTTTTAAATGAGAATGAAAAGGCAATAAAATATGAAGTTAGAAATGTTGTAAAAGGAATACCACACGATCTCATTAGAAGGATTGAAAGGGAAGAGTTAAAATTCCCCAGGGAATTTATTAATGAAATAACGAATAAGAAGATAACCGGGCTAAGGTTTCCAAGGGAATATGGTGGAAGAAATGCATCCTGGGTAGCTGAGATGTCGGCTGTTGAAGAGATGGGTTATCTGGGATTTACACTAAGCTGTATGTACTCACTTGGCTCCATTGTTGGTGAGCCAATAAACAAGTTCGGAAGTGTAACACAAAAAGAAAAATACCTGAAAGGAATAACATCAGGCAAGATATACGGCGCAGAAGCAATTACTGAACCTACAGGTGGATCTGATCTCTTTGGAATGATGAGAACAAAGGCATTTAAAAAAGGGTCAAAATATATTCTTAATGGCCAGAAAAGATTTGTTGTGGGAGGAAACGGTGCAGATTTCTTCGTTACCTATGCAATAACAGACTCTGATGCAAAGCCAATTACAAAGGGCATTACGGCCTTTGTTGTGGATAGAGATAGTCTTGGTTTAAAAGTAGAGACAGTTTATGGACTTATGGGCACAAGAGGCGGAGGAACTGCAAAGATTATTTACAAAGACGTTGAATTAACTGAAGAAAATGTTATAGGTGAAGAGAACAGAGGATACGATGTATTCAATATAATGATGATTCCTGAAAGGTTAACAACAGCAGCAGGTGCAGTAGGTGTTGCTATGGCAGCAATAGAAATTGCAACAGATTATGCAATGAATAGGGAGGCTTTCGGAAACAAGCTTATAGAGCATGAAGGAATAAGTTTCAAGATCGCTGAATCAATAACCGCAATAGAACAGGCTATGGCGCTTGTCTATACAGCAAGTAGAGCTGCAGATCTTTTTGAGGAGAAGAAAGTACCTTTTTCATATGTTAGAAAACTTGTATCCATGTCAAAAATGAACTCAACAGAGGTAATGTGGAAGGCAGTCAACGATGCTATGCAAATAATGGGTGGCATAGGGTATACCACAATTTATCCCATAGAACGTTTGCTAAGGGATTCAAGGCTAGGCATGATATGGACTGGAACAAATGAAGTGATGAAAATGATTATACAGCACGAGTTCGTAAAAGAAATGAAAAACCCGGACTATTTTTCTACAAAGAGGAATGTTCAGCTTGATGCACTGGATTTCAATCTAATTGAGGAAAAAGTTTATAAATAATTGAAAAAATATTTTACTCATGAGTTTTCTATAAAAAAGGTCTATTTGACGATGATCTAAATCTTTTGAAGGATATTAATTTTATGCTTTCCTGGAGTGTGACCGAAAAATAGTGACAGTCGGTTAAATGTCATAATTTTTTCTTAAAATTTATAAATTGTGGGTTCATTATAATTATTGCACATTATAAATAAACCCACATGAAATGTGATGCAAATATAAAACTTTCATCTAGGTTTTTGTGTGTGCATGAGAGTATAAAATGAAAAAGAAAAAGAGAGATGTGAATAAAGAAGAATATGGCACAAAAATGAGAGATTTTACAAGGCATTTCGAAGAAGGGGAATATGTATTCATTATAGGCAAAATCAGAAAGCTGGTTAATGAATCCCCTCCACCCTATAAAACGAGGGAGGAGGGAACAAGGGGAAGACATCCTTCCAATCCCAGATATGTTATTACTGCTATTATTAATCAGAGCTTTATTTTCACTATCATACAATG
>JBMFTB010000100.1:0-1992 GCA_049967255.1 Thermoplasmata archaeon | reverse complement strand
GATTCATTAGATTGAAGCTTTCTTCTTGGCGTTCCATCTTGCACCACAGAACGCTAAATTCATTATTGAGCATTTAGATCAAAACCATTTATATACGGTCATAATTAAATCTAATTGATGCCATCATACAAATCAGCCCCTTTACCAAATATAGATGGCCACTCGGTAGCGGGTTAATGTCAGATTTTTTTTGATAATCCCCCATCTTTTATGAAATTCCACTAACGCTTCTTTTTGGTATTGAGATAGATGCCTTTTCCTGTGATATTACAGCAAAATTATGAAAAATTTTGCCGCTTTCAAGTTTCTAGGTTCTATGAAAAATTTTTATTTTTGTATTTCGCCTTTTGATAGAGTTCGAGGTTTTTACAATAAATTTATATTTTTATAGTTAAGTAAACGATTTATGGCATCAGAAAATCCGGAAAATGACAGCTCGCTGGTGGGCATGGTTGGGTCGTTTGAAAAGATGATCAACAACCCTTTCATAAGGAGCGTCCTGAAGAGCTCGACACAGTACTGCGAAGCCGACAGGGGCAACAGGCTGGAGGTTGCGCTTGAGCTTTACACCGGAAAGAGGAAGCACGCCTGCATCAAGTGCCGGTTCACCGAAAAAGTGGTGTCGCTTGTCATGAAGAGGGCCGGGCAGACGTTCGGCATAACTGACGAGAAGATGCGCTCATCACTCCAGAGCGCTTACTGGAGGAAGGGCGTGGCAACCACGGTGAAGGGGCTTGCACTGTTCGGCGTGAGGAAGCCGTTCGTGCCGGGGGCGCCGTACCAGATAGTGTGGAACGTCACAAAGGCGTGCAACTTCAACTGCCTGCACTGCTACGAAAATGCCGGCCGGAAGGACCCCGACGAAGCCACCCCTGAGATGGTGATGCAGGGGATCGAGAAGCTTGCCAGGGCCGGGGTGACGTCAATTGCCTTCTCCGGAGGCGAGCCGACCTTGCTGCCCAGCATGCCTGACTACATACGCCGGGTGAGCGAGCTCGGCATGTACCCGGCAATGGCAAGCAACGGCTGGGTGCTTTCAAACGAGAAGATAGCCAGGAAGTACCGGGAGGCAGGCCTGCAGTTCGTGCAGATAAGCCTTGACGGCACATCACCCGAGGTGCACGACTCGTTCAGGAGGGTCAGCGGCGCATGGGAGAGGGCCGTTAGGGCAATCAGGAACTGCGTCAACGAGGGCATGTTCGTTGAAGTTTCAATGACGGTCACGAAGTACAACATAAAGGACGTGCCCAGGATGGTTGAATTTTCACGCGGCCTCGGGGCCAGGTGGCTGATGGCTTACAACTTCATACCAACAGGGAGGGGCCGGGAAATAGTGATGGAGGACCTGGAGCCCAAGGAGAGGTTTGACCTGCTTTCAATGCTCTACGAAAACACCGGCAAGGGGGGCCTGGAGCTGCTTTCAACGGCGCCCCAGTACGCCATGGTCGCCCAGGTCATTGAAACGCAGAAAAAGCTCGGGAAGAACGTCATACCGACCCACTTCAACAACCCGCAGTACACCAACCCCAAGCTGCAGCAGCTTGCCGACTTCATAGGGGGATGCGGGGCCGGGAGGTTCTACATGAGCATCGAGCCCAACGGTGACATCTACCCGTGCGTGTTCTTCCCCCACGAAGAGGAGGTCAGGGTCGGCAACCTGTACAGGGACGACTTCGACAGGCTCTGGGCCAGCAGCCCGCTGCTGAAGGACCTGAGGAACAAGGACGACCTGGAGGGTGCATGCGGCACGTGCGCGTACAAATATACATGCGGAGGGTGCAGGGCCAGGGCGTACAACTACTACCACGACATCAGGGCCCCGGACCCGGGATGCATATATAACCAGAAGGAGTGGGACAAGCTGAAGCTGGAGCTCATGGTGAAGAACGGCGCCGAGGAGCTTCCCTCAGGCGGGATCTCCATAAAGCTGAAGTAAAGGCCGGGCCTGCCGGAGGCATGAACTCATGCGCATTCCTCGTTTGTTGCCATTAT
>JBMFTB010000099.1:0-2059 GCA_049967255.1 Thermoplasmata archaeon | reverse complement strand
CCACTCTTTTCTATTTGCTGAATATATATGCCAATACCCATATATTAACTTTTCTATTTATCGTAATAGGTCACGATTCTGAAGTTAGGTTCTCATAAAAGCTAGTATTATGCGTAATTTTCACTGTATTTAAAAGATAGATAATATATTTATTTTGTAATAATAAATTAAAAATACATTGTATTAAAGGCACTTTTTTTAGATCGTCACTTCATAATCGTGACCACTTACATAAATTAAAAAGTTAAATATAGGAAATATTTAATCATCTCTTTCATGGATATTCGAATTGCAAATATCAATGATCTTAAACTTATTAGAAAAATAGAGAATGCCTCCTTTAATAAATTTGCATATAGTACCTATGAACTAAAAAATATGCTATCACAAAAAGATTCTATGACATTAATATATGAAAAACAGATCCCCCTTGGGTATATAAGTTTTATAAAAGTAGATGGTATTTTTGGAGAGATTGAATCAATAGCTATAATTCCTAGCGCAAAAAGGACTGGAATAGGGACTACTTTACTAAAAGAATATGAAAAAATTATGATAAAGGAAGGAGTTAAAAGATCTGTATTAGAAGTAAGAGTACATAACCGGAAAGCAATTAAATTCTACGAAAAGCATAATTATAAGATTATAGGTACTCTACAAAATTTTTATTCAATTAGTTATCGTAGATCAAGAGATGCATATCTTATGGAAAAATTCCTCTTTTAATATTCTTAAATAACCATAATATCTCTCCCCTATATTTTATCATTTTTATTTCCCTGAATGGTATCCAAACAATCTCTGAAAACATTATTAAATTTTACAACTCCACGACCCTACCTTAATAGTAAATTTTCAATCCGGCTTTTTCGCGGCACCAGTCAGGTACTGTGGTTGCCAAGAGAATAAATAGGTTATTTTTATTTTGTAATAATATTAAATCGTATTAAAGGAACTTTCTTTTAAAATGATCCTTCAAAATACTGATCTTTTAATAAAAATAGAAAATTTTAAATTATAAGAATTAATATTAAGTTGATTCTTATGTCAGTTATATATGAGGGATCAAAAGGATTAGTAGTGGATCTGATAGCTTATACAGATTATGCCTCGCAATATAAAGAATTATTGAACGGTTCTGACAAGGGCCCAGACTATATTATAGCTGAGAGCGGTTCTATTTCACATTCTAAAAATTTTAAAGATCTCGATAATGAAAAAGTAAAAAGTTTAATAGCACTACTGAAATCTTTAGGTCATGAAAGTGTTTTCGAGCATGTCAGTTTTACATTTAGGATAGAAGGAATCTCTAGGGTATGTTCCCACCAGTTAATCAGGCATAGATTGGCATCGTTCACTCAGCAGAGCCAGAGATACGTTCCTTTAGACACAACCTATATATTACCAGAGAGCATATATAAAAGCGAGTTTAGAGATGAAGCATATGATCTTATCTCCAAGACCACTGAGCTATATAAAAAGATGATAAATGCTAAAATTAAGAGGGAGGATGCTCGTTTTTTATTGACCCAAGCCGTAGAAACAAAAATTGTTGTAACGATGAATGGCAGGGAATTAAGGCATTTTATAAGTCTAAGAGCAGATAAATCAGCACAGTGGGAAATTCGTGCTTTAGCTTTGGAGATGCTAAAAAAAGCATATAATGTGGCACCTTTGCTTTTTGAGGATCTTTACAACAAATATTTTTTACAACCTTAATCAAGCCATCATTTAATACTGTATAAATAATCTATAGTTTTGCGATTTTATACATTTTTTCTCACCATAGTTGATTTATAGAGTGTGGCAATTGCATTTACTATCCTTTCCAATAGTTCTACTCCTTGATTATTAATTCCTTTTATCAAATTCATTACTACCTCTATGGCCCCCTATCTATACCTCACTTCAGGCGTAACTGACCTGAATTCAAAATGGGTATTGGAGAGGAGGTAAGGTCTATAATTGTGTAAGTATATAGCTCATAATATAGAGATCATGAAATAGTAGCAGAGGTGTAAAAATGAAAGAAAAAACAGAGAAGGAAAAACTAGATCCA
>JBMFTB010000098.1:0-2115 GCA_049967255.1 Thermoplasmata archaeon | reverse complement strand
ATCCAGGGTTCCTGCATGTATTACTTAATAGGTAATACAATATATAAACTTTACCTTAAGGGAAAATAAACGCAGAACTAATAGAAATGATAAACGAAATAGAAACAAATTAAATATTACCTAAAAATTGAGGATTTACGGTTTAAAAATAAAAAATAAATAAAGTTTAATAAGGATTTTGTTTATAATAACAACTATGGGAGAAACAAAAATTATTGTAACTATTGGCCCTGCATCAATGGAAAATAATGTATTGAAAAAATTTTTTAAAAATAGTGTTTCTATAATAAGAGTAAATACAGCACATGCAAATATAGAAGATGTTAAAAAATTGAAAAAAAAGGTTGATGATTTAAATAAGGATTTCAAAAAATACGTTGGCATAATGCTCGATCTGAAGGGTCCGGAGCTAAGGACAATAAATACAGAAAATTTCGCCATAAAATTTGATTCGGAATATTTTCTAACTGGAAAAAAATTAAATGAAAAATCAATAATAATCAATAAATCTGATGTAATTCGATCGATTAAAAGAAATGACACTATTTTAATGATCGATGGAAAAATAAAATTCAAAGTATTGAATATAACGGATGATTATGCAAAAATTAAAGCCTTGAACGATGGTGTTTTAAGGGATCATGCAAGGATAAATATTCCAGGTAGGTATATCGATGTAGGCATATTGACAGATCAAGATTTAAAATTTTTGAAAGAAGGAATAAAAAACGATATTGATTTTTTTGCCCTTTCATTTGTCCAAAGTAAAGAAAATGTTCAAAATTTACAAAAAATAATAATAGAAAATTCAGGTGATCAGGCAATAATTTCAAAGATCGAAACAAAAAGTGGTCTTGAAAACCTTTCAGGGATTGTAAAGGTTTCAGATGCAATAATGGTTGCAAGGGGTGATCTTGGTGTTGAATTGCCTCTTGAAGAAATAGGAATTGTACAGAAAAATATTATTAGGGAATCACATAAGTATGGAATACCAACAATTGTCGCAACACAAATGCTTGAATCAATGGTCAATGAAACTTCTCCAACAAGGGCAGAGGTTTCAGATGTTACTAATGCTATACTGGACAATGCCGATGCTGTAATGCTTTCAGAAGAAACTGCAATAGGTAAACATCCGGATCTTGCTGTATTGAGCATGAAAAAGATCATAGACTATGTAGAATCAAAAGTAAAAGATTTTCCTGAGCCTGAGGAATTTTTAGGAAACAGGATTGCATATTCTATTGCCAGAGCATCAAAGAGCATTGCTCGTGAAATTGATGCTGATGGAATACTTGGATTCACAAGCCATGGGAATACTGCTAAAATGCTTTCCGCTGTCAGGCCTGGTATTCCTGTTTATATTGCAGTAACGAATGAGAAATTGGCAAGAAAATTGAATATATTACGTGGGATAAATACATTCATAATTGAAGAGAAAAATGCATCAGATATAAATATAAATTTGAATGCTATGCAAAAATTTTTTAAAATTAAAAAAGGATCAAGAATTGTTGTAACTTCAGGTGCACCTTACTTTATGTTTGGTGGAACTAATAGCGTAATGGCAATTACAGTTGGTGAATTCATTGGTAGGGGATATCCTGTGGGAAAACCATTCAAAGGTTCGGTTACAATTTCCGGGAAAGGAGGAAATGTTCTTCTTATAACAGATAAAATTAAAGAAATAGATGAAAATCTTATGAAATACAAGGGAATAATATTCACAGAAAATGTTCCATTTGAAATTATGGAATTTTTGGAAAAAAATAGAATAAGCGCACTCTATAACACTAAACTCTATGTATTTCCAAATGAAGGTGAAATGGTATATATTGATAGTTATACTGGTACCATTATCAGATAAATTTATGGTAGTGTTAGGAGTTTGAAGAAAGCAGTAAAACTCCGACATTCAGGGAGGAGATACCAGACTTCACTCAATGGAAAAATTTAATAATAATTTTGTTATACTAATAAATAATGTTCAGAACCATTAATCTGAAGCTTCCATATGACAAAAAGCTCATTGAAATGTCAAAGCGATTCAAAGAAGCAACACAGATAGTTCTGGACTATGGTTTTGAGAATAAAACATTCAATAAAAATAAGCTC
>JBMFTB010000097.1:0-2139 GCA_049967255.1 Thermoplasmata archaeon | reverse complement strand
GCACATACAGCCCTGAACTGTTATCAATATTTTCCAATGCATTTGGCAAATCTGGAAAATCACTGCTTGCCAGGATTGCCAAGGGGGAACAGATAACCGGGTTAAGTGAGGAAAAGATGAAACAGCTGCAGAATGTGGTTGACAACGCCTTCCCAAACCTGGACCCTTGGGCGATCCAGTTCACTTCATCCATGATCAGCACTATTGAATCAAAGGTCAAGGAACTGGACAGTGCCATAGCATCACTTGTGCAGTCAATGCCCAAGATAAAGAAGTACGTTGACCTGATGCTGACGATAACCGGAGTGGGACCGCACAGGCAATTGCGGCTGAAATAGCTGACATCAGTAGATTTACAACACCGCAAAAGCTGATAAGGTATTCCGGCCTCAATCCCACATTCTATCAGAGCGGGTCAGTGAAGGTTTACGGCAGGCTGGAAAAGGCCGGGCCACCTCATCTCAGGAGAGCACTGTACCAGGCTGCACAGGTGATGGCATTCTTCGGTCCTGCCGAGTTCAGGAACTATTACATTCACCTCAGGGACAAATTTGGGTCACGCGGATACACAATAGCAATTGTATCACTTGCTAGAAAGCTGCTCCGCGTGATATGGGCAATGCTCACAGATGACAGCGAGTTCATAGGCCAGAATGCAACACGGGTTGAGTTAAAGAGGAAAAGGCTGGCAAACAGGGCCAAGAATTTCACTCCAAAAATAAAGCTGCCTGAACTGATAATAGAACTGCGCAACAACTATCCTGAATTATTTCACACGCTAACCGAGCTGTAGGGGACCATTTCCCGATACGTCCCCTAGATTACGTCATGCTGAAAAAGGCTTATTAATGCTAAAATGATAATATGGTAGCGTCCAATTTTTCCGTAGGAGTATTCCGCTCGTGGCCTCGTCGATGAAGCGGTAAACGTCCAGCTTTAGCTGGGCATAGTTTACATTAAACATGCTATTTAAACAACAAAATTTTTCTTTGGCTTACCATGGCATAACTTGAGTAAATTTAATCTGTTGTTCAAGGATCTGTGGCCTCGAGCAATGTTGAGATAAAAGACTGGGCTTAGTATGATTTAATCTTATTAGAATACAATCTATATGCGCCGGGCAGATTGACGCCGAAATAATTGAGCTTCAATTTGACTTCGGTTATTATACTGTTTATTCTTCAAGTTTGGCTTAATTTTGCTTGATAAAAATGAAATTAATTTTTCTTTGATTTCAAGGTTTACGGCATGTAATAAACAGATATAGTTGTTTTAATTATAAAAACAGCTTAATCCTTTTCCCTGTGCTCAAAGTCTCCATGCTCTTTCCAGAATTCATCAACAATTAGTGAATCCTGTAATATTGCCTCAGTTACATTCCTTATCTTACCCTTTGCACCTGAAATCACATTTATACCATATTCATTGAAAAAATCAACTGCCCTGGGGCCCATGCCGTATGCAACTATGGTGTCAGCACCATTTTCCTTCACAAATTTTGGTAGGTCACCTGCCGCATGTTCAGTATGGGGGTTAAGTTTTATCACAAGGTCAGCAATTTTGTTTTCTTCTACCTTTACAAATGCAAAGTACTTGGCTCTTCCAAAATGCATCGATATTTCTGAATCAAGTCCTTCATCATTTTCTACAGGAAAAGCAATTATCATGATCTTATCGAAAACAACCATCAATATAAGAATTTTTGTAAATAATTAAGTTTAACCTATAAAACAGCAAAAATCAAAGCATTAAATCATAATTAGGATTTTGAAGGTTTTTACTGTAGCTTTATTGACAGCCCACCGGTGGGCAGCTCCTCAGCTCCCTCCTTTATCATGAGGTCCATCTTTAGCTTGTTCCACTCCTTTTCGTTGTAAATGCATCCGGGGTCAGGAGCCTTTATGTCGTGATAGTAATTGTATGCCCTTGCCCTGCAACCGCCGCACGTGTACTTGTATGTGCACGTCCTGCAGGCTCCTTCAAGGTCATCCTTGTTCCTTAGGTCCTTGAGCAGCTGGCTCTCAATCCAGAGCCTTTCAAAATCGTCAGCGTACAGGTTGCCCACCTTCACCTCATCCTCATGGGGGAAGAACACGCACGGATATATGTCGCCGTTTGGTTCAATGCTCATGTAGAACC
>JBMFTB010000096.1:0-2199 GCA_049967255.1 Thermoplasmata archaeon | reverse complement strand
AGTGTATTTTATAAATACGGAATCAAGGCTCGGTTTTTCCACTCTAATGCGCTGTATTTTAAGCCTGTTTTCATAAATTTTCTGGAACAATTTTGGTAAATATACTTCACTCTCGGGTACCTTGAATCTAATTGTCTTATTATCCATCATTGAAATATCGCTAACATCGTTTAGAATATTTTTAAATAATTCTGGATTATCTACAACAATGTCAACAACATCAAACCCTACCTTGGCCTTGAGCTCTGATGGTGATCCTTCCACCACTATTTTTCCATGGTCTATTATTCCTATCCTGTCACATAAGGAATCCGCCTCCTCAAGGTAGTGCGTTGTAAGAAAAATAGTAATTCCATATTCTTTTCTTAATTTTGAAATATAGTCCCACATTTTTGCCCTTGTTTGTACATCTAAACCGAGAGTGGGCTCGTCGAGAAAAAGTATCTCCGGGTTATGAATCAAACCTGTAATAAGATCCAACCTTTTTCTCATTCCACCTGAATAAGTTGAAACGTAACGGTCCTTTGCTTCATAAAGATCCACTAGCTTCAATAATTCATTTGCTCTTTCTCTAGCATCATCCTTTGGAATGCCATAAAAACTTGCCTGTAATTCTAGATTCTCAATTCCCTTGAGATCATCATCAACAGAAAGATCTTGAGGAACAAGACCGATCATCTTTCTAACTTTTGCCTGATCCTTTATTACATTAAGACCATTTATTATCGCATTACCGGATGTCGGTTTTATCATTGTTGTTAGCATCTTGACAGTTGTAGTTTTTCCAGCACCATTAGGTCCTAAAAAACCGTAAATTTCTCCTTTCTTTATATTAAGGTTTATGGAATCGACTGCCCTTATTCCACCTTTGTAAATTTTTACTAAATTCTCCACATGTATTATATCCATAGTTGGTCACTTTTTATATCGATATATCTAAATGGTATTTAAAATTAATCCTGATATGCCTCCTCATCAAATTCTGCTTTATCTTGACCCTGCATTTCCTCAGTGTGGGAGATTCTTATCCCCATTACATGATCTATGATGAATAAAATTAAGGATGTTACTAAGAAAGCATAAATGGATAATGAGATATCTGCGATAAATTCCTTGAAGAAAAACATGCCATTTCCAAATAATGCACCTGTAGCACCTATGCTTGCAAAAAGACCTAACATTAAAATCCCAGTGAATCCATCCATTCCATGAACACCCCATACATCCATCGTATCGTCCCAACCCATTTTATTCTTGAACCTTATTGCAAAATATGAGACAAGAGAACCTACTATACCGAAAAGCATTGCTACTTGCAATGAAACATATCCTGCTGCTGGGGTGATAATCACAAGACCTGCAAGTGCTCCTGTCATGAAACCGACTGAGCTTGGCTTTTTTCTAAATGCAATATCAAGGAAAAGCCAAGTTACAGATGCGAAAGCTGCAGATATCTGTGTATTTATCCATGCAAGCACTGCAATACTGTTCATGCCTAACGCACTTCCAGCATTGAAACCAAACCATCCGAACCAGAGAAGACCCATACCGAGAATAATCAATGGAATGTTATGAGGCATTTTTTCCTGATATTTTCTTTTTCCTATATATAATGCAGCAGCTAGAGCTGAAAATCCAGCACTTGCATGAACTACAATTCCTCCTGAAAAATCAAGAACGCCCCACTGCTGGAAGATACCATTTCCCCAAATCATATGTGCTATTGGAACGTAAACCAGAAAGAACCAAGCTGTGAGAAAAACAATAAAGGAATTGAACTTAAACCTATTTGGAAATGCACCTACAATAAGAACTGGAGTAATAACTGCAACCATCATCTGGTATATCATAAAAGCAAGGTTTTCCTGACCTATAATTGAATTAATGTTAATATTTTTAAGAAAGAAATATTTAGAAGATCCAAAAAAACCACCTAATATTCCAGTATTTGACGAAAATATAAGAGAATAACCGAAAAGTATCCATAGTATTGATACCCAGCCTAAAGAAAACATTGTTTGCATCATTATTGCAACTGCACTCCTCTTTCCTGCAAGACCACCATAAAACATTGCCAGACCAGGGATCATTATCATTACTAAAAATGCAGAAACTAATAAGAACAAAATGTCTGTAGAAGTGAACATTTAGTCACCTTCAAAAATCTATAAATGCAACAAAATTAATAAAGTTTTCAAA
>JBMFTB010000095.1:0-2322 GCA_049967255.1 Thermoplasmata archaeon | reverse complement strand
CGTATTTTCTCTTTTATTTTCATCACTTGTTTAAATAATGATAGATGTGTTTGAAGTTTAACAGTGAGAAAGAGCCCATTATATTTATTCGGAATATAACTCTCAGAGGAGAGAATAGTAAATAGCCTAAAATCGTAATATTGCCTCCTAGAAACGCAAAATCTTAAAGGAAATAAGGAAAAACAAACGTACCGAGGATTCATACATCTAAGATCTCATGCGCATCAGGATGATAGAATCGCTTGAGAAGGAGATATTAAGAAAGAGATGAAAGAGGTCTCAGGGGGTATGGCATGAATAGGAAGAGGGAATCAAAGAACGGCAAAGCGCATAACAGGATAGGGAAAGGAATTACACAACTCAGGCCTGTCCAGTCCTTCCATCTCAAACTGAAGCATCTGCTCGCAGGAGTCTCATTCCTTAGCCTATTTGCCGCCTTTGAAGTATTCTCTATACCCGCTGCTAATTACATAATGCTCTTTATCAATATGATGAAAATTATTTCCTGATGAGTCTTAACTTGAAGTGACTTTAGCGGTATGTAAAATTTTAGGTATATTGCATTCATAAAATAGGATAATCAGCAAGAAGAGGATCTCAGATTGATGCCGATGGTCAAATCTTTATTTCCCAGGTCAATTAAAAGGGGAAGCAAATCTAAAATATAAAAAATATACTGGTCAAGATGTGACAACAGCGTAGGGAGTCCTGGCCAGATATGAGACAGTCCCGTTGCTTGTGTCAAATGAAGTGCTTCCGCCAGTATCATACATTGTGACATCTATAGGAGATGTGGGGTTTCCCGTATAATATACTTGATTTACAGCATTCATCGTCTGCAAGTTCCCCGTAACGTTTACCGCCAGAATGAACGACGTGGCAAGATTCACCACAGAGTCAATCCACCCGCCCAATGAAGCAATAGCACTTATGTCTGCAAGGATTGCCGATGTTGATCCTCCCGGGAACGCGGACGCAGCAGCACCCATTATGGCAAAGATCAATCCGGCTGTTGCTATCCCGAGGGCTATTGCACCCTCATCCTGTATTGTTGTTACTATTGAGTTGAAGTTTGATGATGATTGTATGTCAAAATAATTTATCGATATGTTCTTGCCCGCAGTTATTGTAAAGTTGTACGCCTTCTGAGTGTATTCGTTGGAGAAGGCATAAGCTGCTGCTCTTGCCCATTCATTATCGAAGGTGGCATTCCCATAGGTTGTGCCATTGGCAGCCTGGGCTGTGGAATATTTGAATCCTCCCACATAAGTGCTAGTTGTGTTGCTGTACTCCACCTTCAGGTTTGAAACACTTGCTTTACCGATGAGCTCACAGTAGCTTCCATATTTCTCATAGAAGTACTCTGTGCCGAATGTCCAGGTCATGGTGGTGTTGGGTAGGAAAATTGCATCGTACATACCGCTGTTACCGGCTACCTCATAACTAGCGGTATTGAAAGCAAGATTTGGGGTCTCGTAGCCACTGGCGCTGGAAAGGAAGTTGCTATTAGTGGACGTGACTCCTCCGAACTCAAATTTTGCACTAAATGATGCAGTAGTCCAGGAAAGCACTAATTCCTCATTGCTCGGTTCCTGGGTCGCATTGATTAAATATATGGGAAACCATCCTACTTCCTTGTGTGGAGTTCCCCAGACGATCTGGCTGTTGCCCGGGGGGCACGGGCCAGGACCTATGACACCAGGCGGTGGAATACCAGGGGACGATGTTGTATTGTTAATGAGTGGAATGGTTGCAAGAGGATAAGTGGTATCCATTGTGAAATTGCTTATGAAAACGTCTGATGAAAGGTTGGGAGAATAAGGATTGAAAGCTATATTGTTGTAATATTCATATACATCAAGATCTGAACCATTTATCTCAGTATATGTCACAATAAGGCTCATTGTTGGTCTCCCTCCATAAGTACCTTTCATGTACGATTTCCATTCATTTGTAACATAGGAGAAATTTGAACCCAAAGATATATTCTGGTTCCATTTCACAGAGGAATCAAACAGATTCATGGTTTCTCCTTCTCCGTACCTGGACGGTATCCATACTGAAACATCTGCGGTGAGGTTGTCCTTTATTGGTGATCGGGATGATCCATTGTAGCCATAAACATAAAGGTCTACGTAAGGTCCGGGCAGATTATGTGAATTCTTATTTTCCAGTACTCCATAATAAAGGGAAGCTGCAAATGTGAATGATAAAACAACTATAATGGCGATAGCCAGTACAATTGATTTTCTCATCATGATTAATGGATGAACATTCATATATATATTGTGCAAATATCTTGCAACCACCTAGTTTCAAGTA
>JBMFTB010000094.1:0-2332 GCA_049967255.1 Thermoplasmata archaeon | reverse complement strand
CAATGAGAGGCATGAGCGCTTTGCACTTTTCAGCAAAAGCGGCTTTACCAATGAGATGAAAGAAATTGCAGAAAAGGAGCTTGTAATGCTGTTCAACCTTGATGCCATTGAAAAAGCGCTAAAGTCATGAAGCTGTACTGGCTGTGAGCTTTGCTGCATAGATTTTGCACACGAGCGCGCACATTCAGTGCGCATAGAGATTATCCATACATTTTGCCCGAATAATGTTTTCTTTCCTCTTCCAGTCTTTCTATGTCTTTTTCAAACCTGAAGATCATTGCTTCAAGTACAAACCTTATTGCAAGTATTATTGCCACTGCAGATGCTATTATCATCGTGCTAAGAATGCCTACCTTGAAAAGCTCGAAATCTGTGGCGCAAGGCAGAAATGCGCCGAAAAGGAATCATGCTAGGCCGGCTTTGTGCTTAGAAAGCAATAAAATTATTGCGTGCAAATAAGAAAGCAGTGGTGCTTTGCTCTTCAGGAAATTTCATATAGAAAGCCTTGACTATTACAAAAAGTGGCTGGTGCTTGGCGTAATAATAGGTGTGTTTGCAGGCGTCGCCTCGATATTGTTTTATTATGCTACAGAAGCTTCAGAATACTTCTTCATGCATTACGTAATGGGCTACAACAGGCCGCTACCGCTTGGCGAAGGCGGCGGCTTGTCATATGCCTTTGCAATTCTTAGGCCATACCTAATACCAGTTGCAATCGTACTTGGCGCGCTGGCATCTGCTTGGCTAGTCTACAGGTTTGCGCCAGAGACCGAAGGCCATGGGACAGACGCGGTGATTAAGAGCTACCACGAAGGCAAGCCCATAAGGGCGAGGGCAAGCATAATCAAGTTTGTCTCAGCGTCGCTTCTCATAGGCAGCGGCGGTAGCGCAGGCAGGGAAGGCCCCATAGCACAGATCTCTGCATCGGCAATATCCAACATCTTCAAGCGCGTGAAGCTGTCGAAGAGGGACAGGCAGATAATACTTGTGGTTTCCATAGGTGCGGCCATAGGCAGCATATTCAAATCACCTTTTGGCGGGGCTCTCTTCGGCGCAGAGGTGCTATACAAGAGGGACATAGAGGGCGACGTGATATTTCCGGCATTTGTGGCAAGTACAGTGGGCTTCATAGTCTACGGCGCATTCGTGAACTATCTGCCTATGTTTGGCATCAACGCGCTCTCAGCTTATGCCCAGACAGTCATTTATACCCCGCTCGCCATACTCGGCTTTGTGCTTTTGGGCGTTGTGTCTGGCGTTTTCGCTAAGGTTTATGTGAAAATATTCTACCTTATTCATAAAAAGATTGGAGAGCTGAAGATGTCAAGGTACTTTAAGCCCGCGCTTGGCGCGGTAGGAACCGCGGCCATCGCTCTTCTCTTCCCAGAGGTAATGGGCGTGGGCTACGGCTGGGTGCAGCTAATAATATCAGGCAGGCTGGCAACGCTTCCTGATTTGCTTGGCTTGCCAGCGCTGCTTTTTGTATTGGCGCTTGTCTTTGCCAAGATTCTAGCAACCTCTTTCTCCATAGGCTCGGGAGGAAGCGGCGGAGTCTATGCGCCTGGAATTTTCATAGGCGCATCCGTAGGCTTATTCACCTTCCTGTTGCTCAACCTTGTGAACCCGCAGGCGTTCAGCGCTGCAATACTTGCGCCTTTTGTCATAGTTGGCATGCTCTCTCTATTCGGCGCTGCAAGCAAGGCGCCCATAGCAGTGGCCATAATGGTGGTGGAGATGACAGGGAGCATACTTGTAATACCAGTTGCAATGGTGTCAATAGCAATAGCGTATGCTTTGAGCGGCAGCGATACGATATACATTTCGCAAAAGGAAAGGAGAAGGGCATAGCATGCACGGTGGCGCCGCACGGCGCTGGCGGATGCCCTTGCCGCACATAACTTGCGGAGCATTGATACTGATTTGATTAGTTATATGTGCTTCGTCTTAATGTAGCGGCTTTGCAGCCCTTGAGCTTGGGGTTATGAACATTATGAATATGCTGCTTGCGAAAGAGGTGAAGATAACAGCAGATGTGCCTATGCCATAAGCCTTGTCTATATTGAAATATACCAATAATGCGATCAGTGTTGCAAGGGTGAGGCTTGCAAGCAAAGCAGGCAGTAGCCTTGCCCTGAGCCTGCCTATCCTGCCATTTTTTCCAACACGCTTTTCCTGCATGTAACTACCTTATCTGTATTTGCATTTGCATATCTTATTTAAACACTTTTTGCTTTTTCTCTGCAAAACGGAAAGGGAGTAACCTTAAACGGCCCGGCGCACAACTCATGCCATCAGCCTTGCAATCTTTTCGTAAACGCCTTTTGGATAAACC
>JBMFTB010000093.1:0-2391 GCA_049967255.1 Thermoplasmata archaeon | reverse complement strand
GGAACAATTACTATAATAACACCAAATTTATCATCCTTTGTACCAAAGGAATACACAATAACATTCACAGAATCCGGTCTCCCGTCAGGAACATCCTGGTCCATAACACTCAACAATATGACGAAATCATCAACAAACACCACAATAATATACAATGAACCCAACGGTTCTTATTCCTACTCCGTACGTGCAATCGCAGGATACAGAACAGCGAATTACTCTGGTTCTTTAACTGTAAGCGGAAATACAATAGATGAGAACATCACCTGGTCCGTTATACTCTATCCTATAACAATAACAGAGAATGGAATACCCAACGGTACATCCTGGTCAGCTACCATAACAGGAACAGCATTCAACGGTCAATACATAAATGTCACATTATCTTCCACAACAAATACAATAATATTCAATGAACCTAATGGAACTTATTCCTACACCATTCATCTCCCTCCAGGATATAGTAGTAGCAAGATTAATGGAAATTTCACTGTATCAGGCGATAAAACTATATCTAACCTAATGGCTGAGCAAAATTATAACTATATGCAAATCATAATTTCAGCAATATTAATGTTTGCAGGTGTATTAATTGTATTATTAATCTTGAAGAAAAAAAGAAATCATAAAAATCAATAACTGTCGGATCTTAGTGACAAAGATTCCGTTCGAAGAATTGCAAAAGACTAGGAAATTCTTACTAATATCATTATTGTCGTCAATGGGCATCTTTATGGATGGCTACACATTATCAATATTCTCGACAGCCTTGATATATCTACAGAATACCTTTCTTAACAAGGCAATTCTCGTATCAGTGGCAGCTTCTTCAATATATATTGGGATGTTTGTCGGGAGTATAATTTTCGGGAGAATTTCAGATTCATTTGGCAGAAGAAAAATTTACATTTTTGATCTTTCAATTACGGCTATATTCTTAATATTTACAGGGCTGTCACAAAATCTGTATGAATTTTTTGCATTTGAAATTCTTGTTGGTATAGGGATAGGTGCCGATTATCCCATAAGCTCTTCCATACAGGCTGAATTTTCTCCGAAAAATATCCGGGGGAGATATCTTGTTATAAATATGCTTTCCTGGACAGTTGGTTCCATTGTATTTTACTTGATCTCTATCCCCATAGTACTATACGAAGGCAATGATGCCTGGAGAATTATGTATATCTCCGGAGCCATAATACCTATTTTAGTTATATTTTCCAGAACCATAATTCCAGAAAGTCCCTATTGGCTTATAAAGTCAGGGAGGGAACAGGAGGCAAATAGGGTAACCGAAGAATTTGGAAGAGAAGCTGGAAAAGAAGATGTATCACTTCCATTGGTTAAGAGAGAAAAAACAACTTTCAGAGAATTAAAAAATTATATACCATTACTGATATTTACATCCGTATCATGGTTTTCCTATGATGTGGCGAGTTATGGTGTCTGGAATTATACACCCTCTCTGTTTTTTTCTTCCTTATCCTATGTCTATTCAATCATTGCAACACTCCTAGAAGAAATTCCGGTTGTAATTGGAGTATTAATATGTATAATTATTATAGATAGGATTGGAAGGAAAACACTTCAGGCGTTGGGATTTGGACTTGCTGGGATTTCTCTTTTATCATTCGCATTAATCTCAACCAAGGGTACTATGCCATTCATCTTTCTATTTATAGCATTTGCGCTGATGCACGTATTTCACAATATTGGCCCAACCAATACAACTTACCTTTACCCTGTGGAAATTTTCCCCACTAGAATCAGGGCAACCTCAATGGGGATTGCAACCGCTGCATCAAGGATTGGGGCCATTCTAGGTGTATTCGCATTTCCATTGATTGTATCGAGGATAAACATTTCTGAAGGTTTGATATTCTTTTCCTTATTCGAATTTATAGGATTAATTGCAACAATCTTGCTTGCCCCTGAAACAAAGAATAAATCAATAGAATAATACAGGATTTTAAAAATATACATACTAAAATATTCAGTTTAAGGAGTGGAAAAGTTATAGGCCTTTAAATTCTCAAATCTTAAAAGGATGAAGAAAGTCAAAGTTACATGAAATCTAAGATATAAAGTCATGACCATAATGTTAAATAAAAAATTCGATTAGTAAGGATTGAAGGAAATGCATGTTCTAAGCGGATCATGGGTAAGCGGTCCTAATGGTCTAAATCTTACGTATAACAAGAAAGCACAGAAATTTTCAATAGGGGTAGATGTAGGATGGAGTTGGTATGATAGAAATAAAGGTATTGTATCTTGGAATTTTGTGAATAATTCACACTTACAATCGAGTGTTATCTTGTTCAGGAATGGATATTATTTTGGGAATGCATATTTCCCAATTTATGTTGAGAACGGATTAACGAAATGGGCAAC
>JBMFTB010000092.1:0-2427 GCA_049967255.1 Thermoplasmata archaeon | reverse complement strand
GCCGTGCAGCTTGAAGAACCGCATGAGCTGCAGTCGCAATCACAATATCCACATAAACCACAAGAACACTGTGGCGATGTGCCCTCCAACTCAATTTTTCCTATCAATCCAGCATGATTTTTGTTTATCTCCATGTTTTCACTAACGACATTACTTTATTTAAAACTTTTGTTTAGCTCTCATTTTATCAGAGAACTAAAATTTGACTTGCAGCTGCACTAGGGCAGGGCAAAACGTATATTATATCAATTTATGTTGTCATATTTATAGAAAAGTATAAACATCTTAACATAATATGCTATGAAAACTGCTGCAGGCACTCAATGTGCATTACTATTACTTTTTTACCTGCACCTTATTGGAGATGCAGAATCAGAGATACCAATTGTAACAGAAGTTGCACAGGCAAACAGGCACGACAAGAAGTTTTTCCACCAACTTTATGACAAAATAAAGCGCATGTTTGTAATAAACTATGATGCAAAGTTCCTTGCAGATGCAGCCTACGATTCGACAGATATATACCAGGAATTGCATTATGACAACGTAAAGCCTGTAATCGCAACAAACGGCAGGGGCTTCTACAAGTCAAAGAAGCCAAAGGATCCTGAATACGGCAAAAGGTGGGCAGTCGAGAGAATATTCTCAAGGCTGAAGGAAATATTTGGTCTTGCAAGAAACAGGTTTGTGGGTATTGCAAAGGTCACGATCTTTGCATTTTCATGCCTCATTGCCTACTTGGTAAAATACGCAATGTGACTGTTTCGCGTTTGACGAGGTGAATAAATGTAAATGTCAGGATCCTAATCGACAATAATTGCGAAGGCTTAAATAATTTATAAAAGGACTATTTTTATGCAAAGAGAGCATACAAATGAGCGGAATGTATTGATTACGGGGGTATCCACAGGAATCGGCAGAGCAACAGCTTCGCTTCTGGCCAGTAATGGCTTCAGGGTATTTGGTTCAAGCAGAAGGCCACCGGAAGGAAAAACCGAATTCGAGTGGATCCCTCTAGATGTCACTTCCAACCAGTCAGTAAAGTCTTGTGTATCCGAAGTGCTCGGGCGTGCTGGAGAGATAGATGTGCTCATAAATAATGCAGGCTCTGCTGTAATTGGCGCCGAAGAAGAGATCTCTATAAAGAATGCAGAGAAAGTTTTTGAAACCAATTTCTTTGGCTTAGTTAGAATGACAAATGCAGTGCTTCCGTCAATGAGGAAAAATAGGAAGGGACTAATAATCAACATTGGCTCAATGGCAGCTTGGATTCCGCTTCCCTTCCACGGCTTCCAGGATGCCTCGAAAGCTGCGGTCATCTCCTATTCCGAGGCTCTTCGGATCGAGCTTAAGCCATTTGGAATAAAAGTCGTTACGGTGAATCCTGGCATGGTGGCTACCCATTCAGAGGAAGAACTTTACAAAGAAGGAATAATAGTTGAAGGTAGGATAAAAGATTATGCTCCATACGAGAAAAAATGGCTTTCTGCTTATATAGAAGGCCAAGTTAGGATGGGCGAAAAGCCAGAAGCCGTTGCAAACGTGATACTCAAAATTTTGTGCATGAAAAATCCCGCTCCGCAATATTTCGTAGGGCCTGAAAAGAGAGCCCTTTGGGCTACAAAGTTTCTGCCTTCATCAGTTATAGAGTCGTTTGTTGTACGCAGATTTCATAGCTCCAAAAAATGAGAAATGTTGCTTGGTCTTGCTTGCATCTTAATACCAATCAATAGTTATACATTCTTGGCATGAATTCTTTTTCAAGCTTGAAATCCTTGAATATCTTCATAGCCCTTCCTTCCCTAGCCTTACGCTTATTTGATGGCAAAACTCTGTTTCATTCTTCTCAGAAGTCAAGACAATTCTCTTTCTTATTTCTCTTTTAACCTGCTGCTTTCTCTCTTTTTAAGGCCGACCCCGAGAGGCCATACCCACAAGTTGACCGATTCACCGAAGATATACAAAGATATGCAAAGCTGTCTTAGGTACTATGGATCTCAAGAGAAGATATCCGTCTCCTACCTTATAAAAATATGTAATGTGACTGTTTCGCGTTTGACGAGGTGAATAAATGTAAATGTCAGGATCCTAGTTCTTATATTAAGTAAACACTTAAAAAACTAACAAAACATATACGTTTGTAATTAAATGACAGTAAAAATAAATACGCCTGAATGGTCATACAAATTAATAGGATATGACACGTTTGAAGGGAAACATTACCAAATGAGTACATACAAAACAGAAGCCGAAGCGTTGCACGCTGCTAAAGACAGATACGAAGATTAGAAAAGAACTAACCTTGTGCCCGTTCTGGAGGGCTGGGATTATTAGGAATCCAGGATCGGGTTTTTGTACAAGGTCCTGATGGCAAGATGACAAAGGTTGCGCCGGAATAAATAAACAACGCCCTTGTAGTATAACTTG
>JBMFTB010000091.1:0-2428 GCA_049967255.1 Thermoplasmata archaeon | reverse complement strand
TTCTATTATGAATCCGAATGAGCTCTGCTGGTAGGTTTTAATAAAGTTCAAAAAACCAGAATTGTTGAGAGAACTGCTCACGGACTGGTAAAATGACTTTCCATAAAGTGATGTTGAATATGTTACAGTTATAGTCTGGACTTCATTTTTAAATGAAAACACTTTGCTATTTTCATACAAAAATGTGACCATAATCGGAACTGTTGAGGAGCTTGATATCTCGCTAGGAACGTAAGTAATATTCACAACTGTCAAGTTAATCCATGGTTCATTTGCAAAATTAGTAGAATTTGGTGAAATGAATCCGGCAGAGAGGAAAGATGTGTTGCTTGTCATGACCCTGTTGAAGAAAACTGAAGTGAATTCAAAACTGAACATTTCATCAGTGAAATACCTGTTGTTGCTGATAGCAGATGCAGATCCTCCGGCACTTAATGTATAGGGGGTTGCCTCTCCATTGTAGTTTACAGATAAACTTATGCTACCTTCATTCTGGCTATAGGATGAAAAGTTTAACAGCCCATAGGTAGGGGAAGTAAAGAATGGAACATTTTCAGATACAAGGTCGAAGGTTGTCATAAGTGAACTTCCATTTCTGTCCTCTGCAACTAGAGTGAGAACAGCCGATGCAAGATTTTCAAGGCTGTCCGAAAGCTTCGCCGAATATTCCTGCTCATATATGGTCATCTGTGCCGGTACATAGGAAGTCACATAAATACTCAGAACCATGACGAATATGAGCATTGCAAATATGGCTCCAACGGCGCCTGCAACACCATCTTCCCTGTAGAACACATCCCTCATATCATTCCAACCCCTTTGATTTCCCTCTATTCAATATGAAGCACACCTGCAGATTCCCCGATTATTATACGTTATTGATAAAAAAACTTTACTATGAGAATATAGCTGAAAAGAATAGCGCATTTAGATCTCTGATTTTAAGTATTCACTGGATTCAATTCTATGACTTTATTTTCCTACCACTTTAAAGAATAAGATAAATATACTTTCATTGAATAGACACTTGTGATAAGTTACCTAGAGTTTACAGGTATCCTGGGTCTGCTGTACATACTTATTATTCTGATACTCTCTGTAAGAAAATTCAGTTCAATGACTAAGCCTTTCATATACAAATCCATATTTTTCTTCATATTTTCAATACTTCCAATGCTAGTCCTCGCAGTATCATCGCACATAAGCAATTTCTATGTGCTTTTTGTGATTACAGAATTTCTCTTCACTCTTAATCTTTTCTACAACTACCTGAAGTCAAATCTCACCTTTCTCGCTCTAAGCACAGTATTCTCTTACATGGAGGACATAATGATAATAGTTGCAATATATTTCTCATTCTACATAACAGGGTCACTGTTGCAGTCCATGATGGGTGAGAATAAGGGGAGCTTCATTGTTCTTTCTTCATTCTTAGCATTGGATGTATCTTTCATACTCCAGGCATTCTACATACTGAGGATGTTCAGCCCATTCCTTACAGCAGGAATAATAATATTCTTCCTTTCTGTTGTAATATTCATGACACCTTTCCTGAGGGGGGGAAGGGATTAAGATGAGAAAGAACAGGAATGAAATTCAGATAATGTACGAATTTCTATCCTGTATAAATGATGGAGAGAATCAGGTTTCCAGCATACTGAGAAAGGTGAATATAACATATACAAGGATGGGTGAAATATCAAAATATCTCGAAGAGAGAGGGATGATAAAGACGATACAGAATGGTGAAAAGACAGCATTCGAGATACAGCAGAAGGGAAGGGAATTCTTAGAGGAATACAAATCATTCAAAAAGATGATGGAAAAGGTTTACGGATTAAAAATCTAGAAAAGAAAAAGATTTTCTTTACCTGTTTTATAAGGTGGAAGATGAATATGGAAGATGAAGGTAAAATGATAGAGGCCACTGCAAGTCAGGTGGTCACTGCTATGGTACAGATAAAGGCTGATACAGAGAAAATAGAAGATATAAGCTCACAATTATCAAAGATGAACTTCGTTGAGGATATTTATTTAGTGACAGGAAACTGGGATATGGTTTTGAAAGTAAGATTTCCAGATATGAATCAGATGAGGTCTTTTCTCATAAAGGATATTAGGAAAATTGACGGTGTGAAGGATACTTACACGTCAATGGTCATAAGCATATTCAAGGACAGGGGTGTTGTATTTAAATGAGGTGTTTGATATGGACGAAATGGAACAGATGTTGAATGAAACAATAAAGATGATGGATGACCTTATGACTGACTACTCTATCCCAAGAAACGTCAGGAAGAATATTCAGACCATAAGGAATAAACTTGCCACAGATAAGACCTCACTGGATGTAAGAGCTGCAAGCTCCGTGATATCGCTGGACGAACTGGTTAATGATCCAAATATGCCAGGTCATGCCAGAACAGTC
>JBMFTB010000090.1:0-2443 GCA_049967255.1 Thermoplasmata archaeon | reverse complement strand
GTTTTAGAACTAAAAAAAATGAATGTTCCGGATGAGAACATATTTCTCTCCATTGAAAGAAGAATGAAATGCGGCATCTAAGTGTTGTTATCTTGCCTGTGTATCCACGAGCATTTATCTCTTTTAAGAGTACCACAGATGTGATCTCAGGATACTCGTTGAGTCTTGAGATGATATAACTTTTGAATGGGTCAAGTTTAGAATGTTTTTCCATTTGACATCTCTCCTTTGTAAGATATTTTTTGACCGTATTAGGAGCAATGCCAAGGCGCCTTGCAATTGCACTGATACTCAAACCTTCAGAATGAAATATTTGGATTTCAAAGACCATTTTTTCTTCTAACATCTGGATACCTCCAATACAATGAGATATTCAGATGGTACCACTCAATTCAGATTGATGAAACTGTTCATTTTTGATTGATGTTTTTAATCATTTTCGTTTGATGTTTTTAATCATTTTTGACCGATGTCGACATCGACTGAGAACTTTGAAACTTTCATGATGCACCTCCTGAAAAATATTTTACAAAAGATTCCACTTTTGAACGTATCGTTTCAGGGGAGCATCACAAAGACACTACAAAGTAAGATAAACAAACTTGTAAAAGAAATCTCTCAAAGAACTTTAGCAGGACAGATAATTTTAGTTTTAAATGAAGAAAGAATAACAGAGGCTTTTAAGAAATACTGGCTTGATGGAAAGGTAATGCAAGAGATGGATTATCCGATTTTCTTTGCTGTTAATGAAAAGCCAGTAAAGGATGAAAGCGGAGAGTATAGATACAAGAAAGCACCAAACGGCGATCTGGAAATGGATGAACACGGCCACCCGGTAATTGACCATGATTTAGACGAAATAGTAGAGGCTTTCATTAACTTTGCCAAAGAACAATTAGCGAAAGGTGATAACCATTTTGACTTTTGGAGGTAAGAAAATGGCTATTTTTAAAATAACAAATAAAAAAGTTAGAAAACTTCGCTTAAGCACTGAAAAATTAGAGCGTGACGTGCAAAATTTATTTGAAAACAATTTAGAAGAAATTTTGAATATTACCTTTTTGGCTTCCGAGTATTCTACTACATGGAGTAGCAGGATAGATACCTTAGGAATAGATAAAAATGGATCCCCAGTTATTATAGAATATAAACTCAACAAAAATGAGAATGTAATAAATCAGGCGTTATCATATCTACGTTGGCTTTTAGACCATAAAGCAGACTTTGAAAAATTATGTAAAGAGAGAAACATACAAATTGAAATTGATTGGGACTCTCCACGTGTGATTTGTGTTGCTGAATCTTTTAATAAATTTGATCTTGACACGGTTGCTATCCTTCCAATTAAAATTGAGCTTATAAGATATACTATCTATGAAAATGATATTCTTCAAATAGAAACTGAAAATCACGAACAAATCAAGAGTAAAAAATTAGCACCTAAACCAAAAGACAAAAAAGAAAAATTACAATACTCAATAGAAGATCATCTCTTAGATAAAAACGAACAAATCAAAAATTTATTCTTTACCCTTAGAGAAAACATAATGTCATTAGATAAAAATATAATTGAAGACCCAAAAGCTAAATACATTGCTTATAAGCTGTCTTCAAATTTTGTGGATGTAGTTATACTTACTACATCATTAAAAATATTTTTAAATCTTAAAAGTGGTGATTTAAAGGATAGATGGGGAATAGCAAGGGATTTAACAAACCCAAAGCCTATTGGGCATTGGGGAAATGGTGATTACGAAGTAAAGATAGATTCATTGGAAAATTTAGAGAAAGCCTTTGAGTTGATAAAACAAAGTTATGAATATAACAGGTAGAAAATATGGCGGTATTTAGCATTATAAAATTATCAGAACTTGAAGGGGCAAAAAGGATTGATGGAGATCTTTCCATAATTAACATAATGTAATCGAGTTAGATCATTTGCATAGCGATTCTTTACGCATTTTTTGCCCTCTGCGCATTTACAAATCAATAAACAGCATACATGGTAAATGTTCTCTATTCGATAAATATAGTATTTGCTTGATCTTTTGAAAGGTAACTTCCATTTATGCTTTGACTTTTTGTCCAAAACATTCTTCATGCGCAGAGCGCGTAAGAAGGCATAACGTTTTATTATGCTTTATACATCCGAAATCTTGCCTTATCTTTTGGCCACATCCAAAACCAACAGACTTTATGATCTGGCATATGGCATCGCACCGTACCCTGCTTATAATACTACCATTGTCAGATCAAAACACATACCCGGCTAACCTCCCAGATACATCCCAAATCAATAGTGTATCTTTTTGGTACATTTTGGTTGTAGAAATGGCACCAACAAAGTGTTATCCAAAAGCACTCAATAAGCACAATATTCCTACCGGTATTATTGCCGGTATTACCTAAGCAATCAAAATCAAGAAGAGCATTTCTCCAAAAG
>JBMFTB010000089.1:0-2547 GCA_049967255.1 Thermoplasmata archaeon | reverse complement strand
AACCCATAGTACCATAGCCAATTCATCCATTTTGTCTTTAGATTTTCTCGTTAAGACCTAAGGATGTCAGGGATAAGGGAATATCACATCAAGCCCTATATTACCAAAGAACAATAATTAAAAACGGAAAGAGTTTAAACGTTAAACAAAAAGTAGTTAAAATCTTATTACAACTATACAAAGAGTTTAAATTAGACAATAAGGACTAATATTTTCTATATTTTATATTTAAAATCAAAAATCACAAAAGTTTTTCGCTTGTCTATATCCCCAAACATTAGATGGGGTTGCCCGGATTTGAACCGGGGTCTCAGGCTCCCAAAGCCCGTAGGATGGCCAAGCTACCCCACAACCCCACAAAGTTAAATATTTATCTGTTCTTCTTTTAATTTGTTCAATATAAAGAATGTGCTTGTCCTTTCAATTTCCTCAAGGTTATTTATCTTCTCTATCGTATCTTTAAGATCATCCTTACTTTTTGCGACAATAGTTACGAAAAAATCCATCTCTCCAAGTGTAGAGTAAACAGATTCAATACCATTTATTGCAGCTAATTTATTGGCAATATCTTCTATCGATGCTTGCTTGAACTTTATGTTAATACAGCATAATGCAGATATGTCATAGCCGAGTTTCTTGTTATCCAGCACTATTGAAAATTTTTTGATTATCCCCCTATTTATTAATCTATTGATCCTGTAATATATCGTAGATTTTGAAAGCCCCAATACCTTGCTCATTTCCTCTAAAGGTTTTTTAGAGTCGTCTTTCAATATTCGGATTATTTCCATATCTATATTGTCAATTTTTTCGTTATCAATTTTTTCTTTCATGTTATTCTCTTGGTTATAGGATATTACAATCATTTATAAAAAATTAATTAATTTTTTACGTTTTTAGTTAAATAATAGAAAAATATATGATTAATGTTGAGATATCTTTAAGCATGATAGAGATCATTCTGCCATCATATGCATATGAAACAATATTAACGTTCATAAGAGACTTTGCAAATAATAAAAAAGTAGTGGTGGGCCTAAGTGGTGGAATTGACAGTGCCTTGGTAGCCAGCTTATGCGCTAGAGCCTTAGGGCCAGGATCTGTACTTGCAATATATATGCCTGATTCCAATTCTAAAGATCTTAGTGATGTAGAGATCTTGGCTGATAATCTGAACATTGAGTTGAAAACAATTAACATTGATAAAATATTGGGAACCTACGAAAAGATAATTGGCAACTTAGATAAGTTTGTATCCGGGAACCTTAAAACAAGAATTCGTATGAGCATATTATATTCCTTAGCGAACAGAGAGAAGAGATTAGTTGTAGGCACGAGCAACAAAAGCGAGATTTTGACAGGATATTTTACAAAATATGGGGATGGTGCCGCAGATTTTTATCCTATAGCAGATCTTTACAAGACCCAAGTAAAAGCAATGGCAAAAAATATGGGGATCCCGGAATCCATCATAGAAAAAGTTCCTACAGCTGGGTTATGGGATGGGCAGACTGACGAAAAAGAGCTTGGTATAAAGTATAGTGATCTTGACATTATACTTTATGAATTTGAACTGGGGCTCAATGCTGAACAAATTGCAGATATGACGGGATATAACATAAAAAAAATAAAGGATGTGGAAGAGAGAATCCAGAACTCAAAACATAAGAGAATAGTATTTTATGTTCCTAAAATTGGTGTTAGAACCGTAGGGATAGATTGGAGGGACTAAATAGACTATGCCAATTATTCGTTTAAAAATTTTATTTTGATATGACAGATCAAGATATTAAATAGAATACTCTACAAGCCATATATAGGATACTGATTCAAGATTGTTATGATAATAATCAACGAACGTTCACAAAATAGACGCTGTCAATTTTTAGTTGAAAATATTAAAAATAGCATCAGTTATCATATTACACATATTTCAAAAACTATTCAAATTAAATGATCCAGATAAAAGCTACGCCTTCGACAAAATGAAATAATAAGCAATTATCAACGAAGAGTTGACATGATCAGAAATTTAAAAAGGAACGTATCGAAAAAAGATTACAACGAAATGAAAGAGCCATTGTATTTAGCAAAGGAGAGCAAGACGTATGAAGAAGGAGTAAAACATTTTGAAGAAGTGTGCAAGATCGTGGAAAAATCGAACAAGGAACTAGGATCGAGATTACGAGATCGAATTCCGAACTATCTGGCATTTTTGAAGTATCCGGAAGAAGTGAGGAAGCACATTTACACGAGTAATATAATAGAGAGCATAAATGCAGGGTTAGAGAGCATAAGGATTTCGTTAGGAGGCTATTTTCCATCAGAAAATGCGATGGAAATAAATTACTATTTGCAAATAGAAAACCTGAACAAGAGATGGATGAAGAAGCCAATACCGATGATAAAAGCGCATAGTTATGAACTGAAACAGATCCATGTGATGAAATATGAATTAGGAGAAACGGAGGTAAGTGGTCACGATTATGAAGTGACGATCTAAAAAAAGTGCCTTTAATACAATGTATTTTTAATTTATTATTACAA
>JBMFTB010000088.1:0-2596 GCA_049967255.1 Thermoplasmata archaeon | reverse complement strand
CTTTCATATATGGGTTTAGGCTTCAATTCTGAAATATTCTTTTCCTTACCTTTAGGATGTCCTCTTAACTGTGATAAAGAAGCCTTTGGGTATTTTGAATGCAATCTAATTATCCTTTTCTTGTATGATTCTGATCCTTTGAAGTTCAAGAGCCAACTTTCAAATGTCTCATAGTCTGGTGAAAAATTCATAGAGTATCACCTTTTATTATAAAATTTAAAAAACTATTAGCGAATGCTTCATCTTTTATAGTTGATAGCATATACCTATCATGATCTATTTGATTGGTTTTTCTGTATACTTCAATTATCTTAATTTTCCCTTTAACTGAAATAGGTAATTTAGTCTCAATAGAATAGACTGGAATGTTTTTCAAAAGGGAAACAATAACTTCGAGACAAACACCAGCTGTATATCCGCGATACCATACTTGATTTGCATTCAATACAAGTTTAATGAAATCTGATATGTCTTTTGCATTTATTTCTTTTGGATTTACTACTTGCATTATGTTTTGTAAGAATTCAATATCCTTTTTTTCTTGATTTGTACCGTAAAATGCAATTGAATGTGCATAGTATATGTATGGATATTTATTTTGGATAATCTGGTTTGTGAATTCTAAATTCATTTCTTATTCGCCTCAGGTCTCCATATACCAAATGCTTTACGATTCAAATCATTTCTAGTTGATCCACATCTTGGGCATTTCACTCTATATTTTGGAGGGAAACCTCTTGAATAATCCCATTCATAACCGCAGATCAGACACCTTACGTGTATTCTTTCAATCTTCTTTTTTCTTGCCATTTTTTTCACCTTAACAAGGTATAATGCATAGAAAGATTTAATATACTGTATTCACTACACTATAGTGAAGTTTAAATGATAGATCACCAAAAATCTTGGGCAAAATCATATATTGCTGATCAAAGAAGAAAAAATAAGATGGGAATTATCTTAAAAACAATTAAGGATAATGAACCTATAAGATTTAAAGAGCTTTTAGAAAAATCAGAGGTATCAAATAGATGGTTATCTATAATGTTAAAAGAAATGCAAGAAAAAGGTCTTATAAAAAAAATAACAACCGATGTGAAACTTGAAGATGGTAAAGTAAAAAAAGATGCCCAAGCATATGTATTGACTAAAAAAGGGAATGTTGAATATGAACATTTAAGTTATCTATTTTATGAACTCTATAGAATGATTGAGAAAGCATCATATTTTCATCGCGAAGGTAATTTTGGGATTTCTTATGATATAGTTCAATCAAATGACATACAACTTCACAATATAGATGTGAATAATCCACTACATATTTTATATCCTCAAGAACATTTGATAAAGTACTTGTTTAAATTAATAAGAAATGATCAGAAATATAAATTTGAACAAACTAAGGAACATTCAGAAAATTATGATTACATTTTAGCTTTGGGTTTTAACATTTCAAAAATTAATTGTTGGATTAAAGATGTAAATGAGACTTTAAATAAACTTATGGAAATAGACATTTTTGAAGATGATCTTCCAAATCAACTTAAAACTAAACCAAATAAAATTAAAGATTCAGCAAATCCTGATCATATTTTTGTTTGGCAATATCAAAATATTAAAGATGTTAAAAATCCTAAGGAAAAAAGATCTTTAATATGGGAATTATTAAAAGAACTTGAAAGATCATTTAAGGACATCATAACAGATGATGAATATTCACATCTGATTGTTCACATTTCTGATAACATTAAAAAACATCAGAAAGAGATTATATCTGATCTAAATAAAGAGGCATTGAAACACATAAAAGAAGATATTAAAAATAAAAAGAACCCATTATTAGATTATTCAATAAGAATTCCGAAATTTACAATTGAATACACAGATAAGAATATTTACAAAGAATTTTTCTCTAAATTATTTTTAAATATAGATATAGAGTATTTAAAGAGATATGGTAGCTATCAAGAAGTGCCAATAAATGATTATCTTTTATCCATTAAGATCCTGAATTTAACTGATAAAATGATAATTGAGAATATGTTAGAAGTTGAAAAGAAAATGAAACCTGATATTGAAGATTTTATCAATGGAAAAATAAATGAATATGTTTCGGAAGTGATTAAATGAATCCTTTACTATTATCAGGTTTTGGCATCAACATCGATGTGGATAAAGCACATCTTACAATAAGGCAAAAGGACAACGTCATTGAGTTTGAACCTCACCGGATACCTTACGATTCAATCATAATAGACGGTCATTACGGTTCAATAAGCTTTGAAGCTATGAGATGGCTATCCAAACATGACATATCCATTGCGTTATTGAACTGGAATGGCAATCTATTATCAATGACACAACCTCAGGAAACACTTAACTCTGATCTGAAAACAAAGCAGTACGAGAAATACCTTAATCCTGAATTACGATTATACATAGCCGGTCAGATCGTCAAGCAAAAAGTCAAGTCCTCAATCGGTTTGCTTGAGGAATTATCAAGGTTCTATGACATAGATATGACCACAATAAACAGGGAAATCCAAAGAATCGATTATGACAACATAAACAGTCTAATGATGTATGAAGGACGCAT
>JBMFTB010000087.1:0-2635 GCA_049967255.1 Thermoplasmata archaeon | reverse complement strand
TGATAACTTGTGCTTGAGAAGTAAAAATTCATATTTGAGCTGTCCTTCCGTAACAGGTATCTTCAATGAAAGATCCACCTTATAAATCTCAATTTTATCCTTACAGAAATTGAATCCCCTCCTTTCAGATTCCCTTAATATATAAAAGAGGTAGGTGTTTATGGCCTTTATTGGATCTCTTTGATTCCTGAATCTTATCAGCTGCGGATGATTCTTATATCCGGAGGTTCTTGATTCAAGGACAGCCTTTGCAAGCAATGATTCCCTCCATAGGGCGATGAGGCCCCTACTATCGAGATAGCTGAATTTTAATGACCACAATCTCATTATTGGATTATAGCATTCCTACAAAATTATTTTTTCATGTTAACCCTCAATAACGATCATTAAGGTTAAATATCTTATTTAAATAAATATAATTATGCTGAAAAACAAATGGTACATAGTTTTAAGCTCCAATGAGGTAAAGAAAAATAAAATTTTAAAGGTAAGGAGATTTGGAAAGGATATGATCTTCTGGAGGGATAGTAAAAATAATGTTCATGCTTTTGATGCAAGATGTCCCCACAGGGGTGCCGATCTTGGTCTTGGTAAGATTGTGAATGATTGCGTTCAATGCCCATACCACGGTTTCCTTTTCGATGGGGAAGGCAAGGCTAGACTGATTCCCTCACTGGGAAGATCTTCAGACATAAATCCAAACTATTGGGTAAAGAGTTATAGGGTAAAGGAATTTATGAATTTTATATTCCTATGGTACGGAGAAGATGATAAAGAAGAGGAGATAAGATGGCTGGATGGAATAGACAGAACATTCTCATTCTCTACCCTAAAATCTGAATGGAATGTAAATTATACCAGGGCAATAGAAAATCAGCTCGATGTCTCACATCTGCCATTTGTGCACAGGACAACAATAGGAAGAGGGAACAGGACCATCGTGAATGGGCCAATTGCAGAATTAAGAGGTGATGTTCTGGATGTCTGGGTATGCAATGAGGTGGATTCCGGTCAGAGACCAAAAAGAGAAGAAAATATAAGAAAGGATGAATGCAATGGAAGGCTCCAGTTCATATTTCCAAATTACTGGCAAAATATCATAGGTGATAAGATGAGGATAATGGCAGCCTTTGTTCCGGAAAATGATCAGAGAACAGTTATTTATGTAAGGCTTTATCAGAAATACGTGAAAGCCCCTATACTTAAAAACTTGTTTAATTTCATAACCATGAGATTCAATAGAATAGTACTCAATCAGGATAAAAAAGTTGTTGAATCTCAAATCCCAAAATTCAGCGACATCTCAAACAAGGAATTACTTGTTCAGGCGGATAAACCTATACTTCTGTTCAGAAAATATATACATGATAACCTGAAGGAATGAATTTAATAAATATATATTAATTTTAAAAAAATTGAATTAAATTTGAAAAATATGGTTAATGTAATGAAAAAAATTTTTAAATTCAAATAATATTCCTTAAACCATGTCAAGGTCAAAAAAATTATTGACCGTCCTCATAATTGTAATGATTTTGGCTGCATATATATTGTTTGCTTATTACAATCTGTGGCACTCCACCTACTGGGGCAATGCTCCGCAGGAACCTAGTGTACCAATCAAAGATGCTATAGTCAATCTCTCAATCATCCAGAACATATACAATAATAAAAGTATTTACACCTATGGTCTAAAAAATAACAGTGTGGCAAATTCAAATGGAAACATATTACTATATCTTTCTCAGGTTTATTTCTGGAAAAATAGTGCATCATTCCTCGGGATATATTATCAGAAATGGAAAACCCCAAGTCAGGCATATTTTCCATTCAAAAATGATATCATCCCCAATTCAACATTTGGGAATTACAGGGTCTTTCTTTACAGGGAAGCATATCTACCCCATTTCCATGAATCAATCATACTCATTTACTACAACAATTATTTCATAAACATTACAGGAACATACAATTTTGAGAATTTAGAGAGTCTCCAGAAGGTAGCATTTGCCGAGATGGACCTGATGCTCTCCTGAAATTCATTTTTATATTGACTATTAAAGTGTTTTTTTAATTCCCTGAAATTTTTCTTAGATTAAGTAACTCACAAAGCAAATGAATCAATTTTGTAAAAGAGAATAAGGACATTATTTTAATAAAAAAATAAAAAAATTTATCTGTTTCATTTCTGTTTTCTTTTCTTCATGAAAATGAATAGGGATATGGCAACTGCAAATACTGTAAATGCACCAATAAAACCATACATGAACAGGGTTGAGGATGATGTTGAATGCTGAACGGCAATTGTTTCCATCAAACTCTTTCCATAAAGGCTAATATTTCCACTGTTAATTTTGATATCATCCACAGAAACGAATCTTCCTGCAATGGTAAGAATTATTCCAGGAAGCATAAAGGATGTGGAAACACTGAGGACAAGCATAGAAGACCTTGGGATAGAGAAAATAACATTTGTAATGGACACATATGTAAATTTTCAAGCTGGCTTTTTTCAATCTACATTATTACCATCTCCCTTATATTTTTATCGGAGATATTGAGCTTGCCTTTTTCCCTCTACTCACATACACATATAAGCGTTTTTCGCGCATTCTGATAATTCAGTGGATTAGAG
>JBMFTB010000086.1:248-2647 GCA_049967255.1 Thermoplasmata archaeon | reverse complement strand
GCCATGATCGTAACTTTGTCAAACAACCAAATAGCTGAAATTGCGACGTTATCTGGTCAGTATGTTAATATGTCACTGTCTCAACTGAATGCAAAGATCTCTTCTGTCTGGACTGAACAGAATAACACATATGCAACATTGACCACCGATTATGGAACAATGACAGCTCAACTGAAAGCTCTAAATGCAACACTTATAATCGTGAAGAATGGAACGGCTACAATACAGACAAGTGTTGGAACTATACAGACATCACTAACATCAATAAATGGACAGATAACTTCAATAAATGGAAACATGGCAACAATACAGACATCACTGGGAAACATAACTGCAACATTAACAGCCATAAACGCATCAGTATCCGGAATAAGCAATGGGGTCGCAACAATACAGACTTCACTTGGAAATGTACAGGTATCGCTGGAATCACTGAATGCATCTATAGCAGCTGTCAATGGAGGAATAGTTACACTCCAGACATCACTCGGAACAGTCCAGACAACACTGAACAATCTCTCACCTGTCATAATGGACATAAATGGATCCGTCATGACAATAGGAACAACAGTAGGCAACATAAACATGAATCTAACAGCATTCAGCAACATGGCAATAACAGCAATACACAACGGAACTGCAACTATTGTCGGATCAATAAATGGTCTCAACACAACAATGCAGTCCTCACTCTCAGCAATAAATGCTAAACTGGTAGCAGTAAATGGAAACATGGCAACAATACAGACATCACTAGGAACAGTCCAAACATCACTCAACTCACTGAATACAACAGTGGTATCCATAAGCGGGAATGTAGCAACAATCCAGACATCTCTGGGTACAATCAGCGGAACTGTAACATCCATAAACAATGGAGTCGCAACAATACAGACATCACTCGGAACACTGCAGACATCAGTTAGTGGAGTGAACAACAAGGTAGGAACAGTATCATCGAGCGTCGGGAATACAATGATATTTGAGGTTGTCGTCCTGATACTCGTGCTGATAACACTTGTCCTGGCCTTCCTCGCAATGAGTAACAGCAACAAGCTTGCAAAGAAATTCGACGAAATGAAGAAGCAGTAAATTTATTCTTTTTTTTATATTTTATCTATCTTTATATTATTTGGTTCTTCCCGTTTTCATGTTGGTAATTTTATCTATTATTTAGCTATATTATTTCATGGATGATTGCCAGCTGTATTCAATGTTACTTGGACTGAAAACTCCATGGAAGGTTGAGAAGGTTGATGTTGACTCAATGAAGAAGAATGTTGATGTATACATAGCACATGAGAAAGGTTCAAAGCTCCTATGCCCTGTATGCAGGAAGGAGTGCATGGTCTACGATCACCTAAGCGAGAGGGTGTGGAGGGATCTGGACAGCATTGAATTCATGACACTTATACATGCAACCCCTCCAAGGATATCCTGCCCTGAACATGGTGTAAGGGAGGCGGTTATGCCATGGACGGAGAAGAGATCAAGGTTCACCCTGAGATTCGAGACAATGTCAATAAGGATGCTGCAGAATATTGATACATACAACTTCACAGAAATAATGCACCTCTCATGGCAGCAGGCATGGAACATCATTGAGAGGGCAGTGAAGAGGGGAAGGGAGAGAAAGAAGGGGCATCCTTCCATGATTGGCATAGATGAGAAATCTTACAAAAAAGGGCACAGATACATCACCCTTGTTTATGACATGACAAACAACAGTGTTGATTATATTGCATACGAAAGGAAGAAGAAGTCACTGGATGAGTATTATGAAACGCTCTCTGAAGAGGAGCTTGCCAACATAGAAGCTGTTTCAATGGACATGTGGGACCCCTTCATGTCATCTACGATGGAACACGTCCCTGATGCAGAATCAAAGATGGTCTTCGATAGATTCCACGTGATGAGGCATGTGAATGAAGCGGTTGATAAAACAAGGAAAGAGGAGAACGGGAAGCTCGTGAAGGACGGAATAATGGACCTCAACGGAACGAGGTACATCTGGCTCTATTCATCTGAGAATCTCCCTGAGAGATACAGGGAGAGATATAATGAACTCAGGAAGGCTGATCTCCTGACTGGAAAGGCATATTCAATGAAGGAGAACATCAGGAATCTCTGGAATCTGCCAACTCCTGATGAGGGATTGAAATACTGGGAGAGCTGGTATTCATGGGTCATACATTCATCGGTGGATGCCATGAAGGACGTTGCAAGGATGATGAAAGTCCATCTTACCAGCATAATGAACTATTTCATCCACCGTATAACAAATGCAAGGGCTGAGGGTATCAATTCCAGGATAGCACTAATAGAGAAGATGGCCTATGGATACAGGAATAAGGAACACCTGAAGACTGCGATATACTTCAGGTGTGGAAATTTACAGC
>JBMFTB010000086.1:0-238 GCA_049967255.1 Thermoplasmata archaeon | reverse complement strand
GAACCCACACAAAAGTCGGATGACCCAGAATATTTAACACAGCGTGAATTATTTCTTTGTAAATATGCAACAATCTTAATTCACCAGGATTGAAAAGGAGAAGAAACTATTAATAGTATATTTTGCATAATAGACTTGGTGTTTAAATGTGGTCTAAAGTAAAAATTGTCGTAATGGTATCCCTCCTTTTGTTTTCTTTCCTTGTTTTCATTCCTTATGGAATGGGTAGTCCCGCTAG
>JBMFTB010000085.1:0-2670 GCA_049967255.1 Thermoplasmata archaeon | reverse complement strand
TGTGTGGTGTTTTCAGATATCATAAATAGCAAAATAACCACACACTTTTTATATTTTATGAATTAGCGGATGGTCTCCTTAAAAATACCGCGTTCATATACGCAAATGTACTGAGGAATGGTTGCGAAACGGCATAGACCACAAACCGCAAAGAAGGGAAAAAGTGGGGGTAAATAGAAGGGGGGGTCATTGTTAATACTAAAAATAACCTCAATTTTTTGTAATTATAGAAGAATTATTTATCAAAATCCTCACATCATTATCTAACAGCAATATATTTTTAGTACTATAGTTTTGCGTTAATTTGATTCTAATCATAAAATAAAAATTAAAGATCAATGCCAAATATCCTTAAAATTAAAAAGGACTCGCTTAAATAATATTTAATATGGAAAATTGTGTTGAAATTTTTGCTTTGCATATTTTTGATGTTATTATTCTAGATGTAAGATAATATTAATGCGAAACTCTAGTAAGATTAGTTAAACCCATAAGATTTCAATCAATATTATTTTACTACCAATACCTGTTTGGAAACCTTTCAGGGTTGGATGCAGGGGTATTTGGATCCGTCTTGACAATAGAATCATCTATCGTCTTTTCTTCATTTTTATTATAATACTTATAATTTCTTGGAGGCCTTCTCTTTTTTTTGATGTAATTCATAGCAATAAGTACTGCAATACCAATAATCGGAATCGAAAGCTCAATTATAAGTGCGATATTGAGTGATGAATTACTGGGCTCTATAGGTATATTTGTTGAATTTATAATCAGGTTTATACTATTTTGTGTAAGATAATTACCTTCAGGAATAGTATTGTTGATTACCCATTTTAAAACAATACCGGAGTATACATCAATAAAAGCTGTTGCATTTCCTGAATTTAATGTCTGATTATCTGATCCCATTAATTTAAATGTTACAAATATTTTGTCTACCGTATATATTTTATCGCCTAAATTCATATATGTATTACTAATGACTTTTGCACTATTTCCAGACGACCCCGGCATAAAATTAAATAAAGATAAACTAGAAAAAAGATCATATGAAACAATTCCTTTATTTAATTCATTAATAGTATTGTCGTTAATAAAAAATATTGTAATTGGTTGAGAAACATTTCCTGTCGTATTTAAAAATTCACCAAAAGTGCAATTATATGTGGTGTTTATAAAATTATTTGTTATCGTAGCATTTGGTTTAAAAAATCCTAACAATACAGGCTGTTTAATAGATTCAAGATATGAAAATGTTTGACTTTTAAAATTAACATAAGTAATTTTTATTTCTATAGAAGAAAAAAGTGTTTTGGAATAAATTCTTGACTCGTTTATAATAGCTGTTGAATTAGAACATATATTGTATTTCACTTCTGCACCATTAAATGCCCATGGTGGATAATGTAAACTTTCACCATTCCCATATACCCCAAATGAAACCAAGAATAAAGAAATTAAAAGAAAAACAAAGGTATTAATTAAAATCCTATTTTTTCTAATATTTCGTGAAAACATAACCATTACCCGCATGGGTTTGTAATTGCATCTTCTATTAAATATGTCCAACCTATATAGTTATTGTTTATTGACAATTTAAAATCATACATAACAGAAGGATTATAAACTTTAGCAATAGAAAATATTGGAATATATGAATCTGAAAATGGATTCCATAATGTATCATTATAAGTTAAATTACCTGCATTTATATAACCTTCATTTGTCATGATATTTTGATCTTGTGCTATTATAAGGTTACCATTAATAACATAACTATAATTTTCGTAAGATAACGTGACCTCTTCAACCACTTTTTGCTGGAAAGAATTTGTAGACATATTATAAGTCATTAACTTCATACCAGCCGAAATATACATTGCAGGAATATATCCACCATTCGCTGTTAAAATTGGTGTAGAACTGAATACACAGCTACCTCCACCTCCAACCCCATTTTGAAGAGTTCCTAGTATAAGATTTTGATCCATATCACTATATCCTATACTTACAGGGGTATTTGTATAAAGAAAATTTACTCTCACAGTCATATTAAGGGGCAAAGCTCCATAGGGTACCTCATAGAATGGTGAGATAATAGTCATTAAATGTACTTCACCATTTTGTGTTTGTCCATTACACCCAAATATGTAACCATTGTTACCTGCATAATCCAAAATATAACCATTAAAATTCTCATACAACGTGTTTGTAGGGGTATAACCTATTCCATAGTAACCATAACCCGTGCCATAAATTTGTATTTCAAATTCAGTTTGTCCATTATAAGAAGAATTAATATATGCCCATAAATCAACAACAAGACCCTGATTTCGAGTATCATTAAGAAAATAAGCTTCCACAGCAATAGATGCACTATTCCCGTTATCATCTGAAATAGCTGCATAATCATATCCATCAGACCCGGTATATATAGTTTGTCCATACGAAAGTGAAGATGGAAATAAAACTATAAAAGAACTTAAAAAAATTATCGCCAATATTAACACCAATGTTTTATGGCCATTCATACCTCTCATTTTTTATATGTTTCTTTATGAGTTTCCAATATTTAAATATTTCTGAGAAAATTGGTTTGTTGAGTAATTATTTTTATCCATAAATGCCCTTATTTCTCTCATTTTTAGATTTTTCTCACATTTTATG
>JBMFTB010000084.1:0-2901 GCA_049967255.1 Thermoplasmata archaeon | reverse complement strand
GGGCTTCAGGCGGCAGTGGGAGCGGAAGTTGGATGGGGACTTGAAAGTTATCAAAGTCCACCACTCTTTAACTATTCCATCCTGATTTTGCAATCAGCACCCTCAGCGCCTATAGTAACTGTCGCTAGTACTTCTGGCAATGATGTCACAATTTCATGGAATGAAGAATCTCCAAACGTGAATGGTTTCAACATACTGCGCTCGTATAATGAAGGGCAGTTTATCAAAATAGCATCTCTTCCTGCAGAAATGACAACATACAAAGATTCTTCAATAACAGAAAGCGGCAATTACGAATATGAAGTATCTTCCTACAACACGGATCTTTTGGGTACAAATACATCGGTATCCACTCCGATTACGGTTAACATGTCTAATGTTCATTCGACATTTTATTCTGTATCGGGGTATGTTGATAACACAGGTGGCACAGGTATCCAGGGAGTAACGATAAACTTTAGCAACAATGCTACACCGGCAGTAACAAATTCTAATGGATACTGGATACAAAATCAATTGAGTGGAACTGTAGTTGTAACACCGTCTCTTAACGGCTACATATTCAGCCCAACCAGTACCACAGTTACAGGTCCATCTAGCAATGTTAACTTTATAGGAACACCTTCTGTCATAAACTCTAATCTAATCCTTCAAGGATTCTGTGGACAGGGAGCAACACCTGAATCTACAACTCAATGGCCGATTTTGTTGACAGGACAAGCCGCTCAGCAATACTGGTCTCCTATTCAGTCAAATGATTCACAGCAGGTTTTGGAACTTGTTGGTAATGAGCAAAACTATGCTTTTGGGAGTGTAGGAACAGTGATTTTTGATTCTTACTACAATGGCAGTGCTTTAACCGTATCTGCTTCAGGAGTTTATACATCTACAAGTGGGTGGATTGCAGATGGGTACGAGGTTGGGATGTTTATGACGCCAAACAATTATATTGCAAATAGTGATGGGGTTTCTTATTGGGTGTCATCAGCAGAATTTGGAGGCGAATCTTACCTATTTAACACCAATCCTCCTCAAGGAGTGTTTGGCCCTCTTACACCATCTTCTTTACAAGGTAACATAATGTTCCCATATTCTCCTACACCATACATAATGGTTCAATGGGATCCTGTCTTCTCACAAGGACAGTTTGACATTTTTATAGTGAGTTGCACGAACCCAAATACACTTCCAAATTTTGTAACTTACAGCAATATTGGTAACGGTGGTTTTGAGCCTAATCCAGGTGACATTTTGAGTTTGACTGTCAGTTATTTATCCAACACCAATAGCATAAATGCAAGTATAACAGATATGAACACATCACAAATTGCAACCGTAACATTAACATTGCCAAATAACTTTAGTCCTCCGGAGGCTGGGACTTATGCATTAAGTATAGCTGGTAACTCTGGAGCGGGTTCTGCCAATTGGGGTTTGTTGAACTGGGAGGCTTCAACAGGATCAAATTCGACATTTCAGTATAGGTTGAAACGTTAGGGATGATATATGTGAATAAACTAGCGATATTTTTAATCTTGACTGTAATTGTAACAATCATGTTTTTGTTCTCTGGATGTGTGCATATCGTTCAAACATACAATGTTGCCACATCCGTCTCGGCAGGTGCTTGGCCTGTAAGTATAAGTGTAAACCCAACGACAAATTTGATCTATGTTGCAAACTACTGGAACAATAACGTGAGTGTAATAGACGGCAGTAATAACATAGCGACAGCAACAATATCTGTTGGGAATGGTCCTGAAGGGGTATGTGTAGATCCAACAACAAACATGATATATGTTACGAACTGGGAAGATAACACCGTAGACGCGATAGATGGCAGCAATAATAGCGTTGTATCAACAATATCTGTTGGTAACGGACCCGAAGGTATATGTGTAAACTCAACAACAAACATGATATATGTTGCGAATGAAGATGATAACACCATTACGGTTATAGATGGTAATGATGATGTTGCAACAGCGACTATATCTGTGGGAGAAGAGCCTTTTGGTGTATGTGTGAATCCGGATACAAACATGATATATGTCGCAAATTATGGCAATAACACGGTGAGTGTTATAAATGGCTCTGATAATGCTGTTGTGGCAACAGTAGATGTAGGCAAAGGCGCTTGGGGCATAGACGTAGATCCAAGTACAAATATGGTATATGTGACGAATTATCTTGATAACACGGTAAGTGTTATAAATGGTAATGATAACTCTGTTGTTTCAACCATAACCGTAGGCAAGGGTCCTGAAGGAGTGAGTGTAAATCAAACAACAAACACAATATATGTCACAAATTACTGGGATAACACTGTCAGTGTTATAAACGGAAACAATGATTCTATAGTTACGACAATACCTGTTGGTAAAGAGCCAAAAGCTGTAAGTGCAAACTCTCAAACAAATGAAACATACGTGGCAAATTATCTTGATGGTACAGTCAGCGTAATATTTTTCATAGAACCATCGAGTGAATAAAATGCAAGATCAACAAATAAAAATGAAGTTTTGTAAAAGGGGTGGTTAGAATGAAATTGAAACAATTGAAATTTGCGATGTTTTTATCTGGCTTAATAACTTTGATATTCATCCTTTCAAGTTGCATGAATGTTCCTAATGTTCCTGTCTTTACATCTCCAAATATGATCTACGTCGCCAATTATAATAGCAACAATGTAAGTGTGATAAATGGCCAGACGAATACTGTTGTTCAAACTATATCTGTTGGAAGTTCCCCAGATGCGATAGGAGTGGATCCTCAAACAGACATGATCTACGTCGCCAATGAGTGGGATAATACAGTCAGTGTAATAAATGGCCAGACGAATACTGTTGTTCAAACTGTATCTGTTGAAAGTTCCCCAGATGCGATAGGAGTGGATCCTCA
>JBMFTB010000083.1:0-2915 GCA_049967255.1 Thermoplasmata archaeon | reverse complement strand
ATTTCAGGGAATGTGATAAAAAGGAAAATAGACTCAAAGGATCCAATTTCTAGAAAAATAGTAGAAATTCTAGATCTTGAAAAAATGATATAGGTATCTCGCTACGAATTGCAAGAAAAACCTGAAAATATAAGGGTTTCTCGTCAATTAATTCTATAATACATGTAAACTCACGTTTAATTTTAAAATTTTAAATGAATTTAATTTTAATTTAATCATAATTTTCATTCTTACATTTTATTTATTAAGATTTACATTTTTCGTAATTTATTTACTATATTTAAACATATAATGATACTATTCGGAAAAATTATTATACCTAATTTCAATGTCGTAATGGTGATAAAAAATGGAAAATGGTAGTTTAAACATAATAATGTTTTCAGGAACAGCAGACAAATTGATTCCACTTGGTGTATTGACACAGACAGCAGCAAACATGGGTGTGCCAGTTAGAATTTTTGTAACAGGTTGGGCAATGACTGTATTCAAAAAAGATGGACCTAAAAATGCTAACAGGATTTCAAAGGAATTTGAAGATGTAGCACCAATGCTTATGAAAGGTTTGCAGGATATGAAGGCCCCTTCTTGGTATGATATGTTAAAAAGTGCTAAAGAGATTGGTGATGTTAAAATATATGCCTGCTCACTAATGTCTGAAGCATTGAAACTCAAATCACTGCAGGATTTTGATCAAATTGTCGATGATATTATTGGTGCTGCATCATTTATGCAAATGTCCTCGGGGGGACAGGTAATATTCATATGAGGTGTTTTTATGGCTGTGATTAATATTGATAGTAGGGGTTCAGCATGTCCAGGACCGATTACAGATCTTGTTAAAGCATATAAAAGGGCAAACAATGGGGACACTATAGAACTTCTTGCAACAGATCCAGGAATAAAAGCGGATTCAAAAGCATGGTGCGAAAGAACAGGGAATGAACTCCTAGGCATTGAGGAAAATAATGGGGAATACAAAGTAAAAATTCTCGTAAAATCTAAAAAATAATTTTTTTTATTTTTTTAAATCCCTTAAAACCGGTCTAAAATACCTGGCAAGTTTTATTTCATTGTCATTTAATTCTTCACTTATTTTTTCCTCTTTAAGATACTGGCCTTTTTTGATTATTAAACCTCTGGGTGAAATTATTGTAGAACCACCCCAAAAAACAATGTTTCTTTGTACACCTCCCCAGTTATTATAAATGAAAAATACCGTATTTTCGACAGCCCTTGCGGGTATTAACATTTCAAAAAGAGCCCTTGAAGTAACAGGGCTAGCGGAAATATTAACAACATATTTGCTTCCTTTCATTGCGAGATCCTCAGTTATAAAAGGGAAAAATATGTCATAACATATTTCAACCCCTATATTTCCATGGGATGTTGGAACTACAAGAGTTTCCTCTCCAGGCTTAAAATATATCAATTCTTCGAATGGCCCAAAATTTGGAAGCTGCATTTTTCTATATACATGTATTTCGCCTTTTTCATCTATTACCATGGCAGAATTATAAAGAAAACCATTTTCTTTTTCAGGAAAACCAAAAATTAATGTTGATTTTTTATCCTTCATTCTCTCTTTTAAATTTTTGAAAATTTCATCATTCCTGTCCAATCCCTGATCATACAAATTATCCCTTAAAAGATAACCTGTAAGATAAAGTTCTGGAAACACGTACAAATTGGATTTGTTTTCCTCAATAAAAGATACCATTCTTCTCAAATTTCCTTCAAGACCTAAATTTTGTCCGGGCTGAAATATTGAAACATTCATCGAAGGAAATATTGCTTACACTTATTTTATTTTTGCTAATGTTTCATTAATTTTTAACATTTCCCCTTTATCAGGTAAAAATGGATAATTATAAATCTTCCTTGGTTCCTCATTATAAAATGGTCTGTTACACCCGGGACATCCAGATGTCATAAAGCACCGACTATCTTTTAATACTCGGTCAAGATATTTACTTTTTATTTTTTCTAGATCACCATTTTCATTGAATATAAAATCATTTATGTCTACTTCGTATTCATAAATTAAACATCTTGAAAGCTGTATTTTTCTGTACCTTTCCAAAGAGGGAGGAATTCCTATACCCGTAACTGGAGTATATGCAAAAAGTGCTGTTTCAATACCTTTATTTTTTAACTTTAACATAACAGATATAAGGTCGAAATCTTTTTCCCCCATCCCAATAATGAGATGTGTATTAACATTTTTGAAATATTTTTTTGCAAGGATTAAATTTTTCCAATGATTTTCCCATTCAAATCTATTACCCCTTTGCCAGCCCTTTACCTTTTCAAAAATTTCTTTACTCGCACCATCAAGTGCTATGCTTACAGTATCTATAAATGGAGAAATTTCCTCAAGTTTACCATTGAGAGGAGGCGCTATTGAGACAGAAATAGGTATGTTTAATTTATTAAATTTTGGCAAAATATTTTTAAGATCATAAATTACATTTTCATAATCAAGAGTTTGGAAACAAATTCTGGAATAATTCTTTCCTTTTATTGCATTTATGATGGCGTCCATCGGAAATTCATACCATGTAATGCGTGATAATTTTTTTGTCATCATTGCTTCTCTTGATTGCGTACAAAATGAACAATTAGAAATGCATCTATCACCAAGCATTATATAGATTGTTGTAAATGGTATTTGTAATTTTCCCTTAATAAGGTTTAATGAAATTGCTGAACCTAGAGAAAGCTTTAGTGTTACCATTTGAATGCTTAAATTTAATCCACATTTTAAAAGTTTCTACATTCAATTTTAAATGCTGAAGAAAAAATCATACAAATATTTTATTTTTTAATCTTGAGAATTTTATAGTTAAACGCATAATTTTTTATACTTATTATCTAAAAATTTTATTATCCAATTTTTTGCAAACCTTATAGAT
>JBMFTB010000082.1:0-2927 GCA_049967255.1 Thermoplasmata archaeon | reverse complement strand
TTGTGCCTATGCAAAATGATAATCTTACCCGGTGGATAATGAAGAATCTGCGTATCAGGTATGCGTCTCTTTATAAAAAGCGTTGGGAGGTAGAAAGAGTGAATTCGAATATGAAGTCGATATTCATCTTTTCATTTGAGTACATTTATTACGTTCCACATAGGCATTATGAACAGGCAGTAGGGCTAAAATTGTTGGCTCACAATCTTGTGACTTTTGCAAACATTTCGGTCGGATTGCCAAAGAACAGGAAACTCACGAGTGTAACATTATGACCTTAAATTGTTGGACAATCTAGATAAAGGAATTCTTTGAAAAAGACGTAAAAGACAAACTGATAAAATTGGAATTGAAAACTTTCATAGGCACCAAATTTCAGATCATAAACGGATAGAATTTGGATATGTTTTTATACCGAAGATTCGGAATTTAAACTTGGTTGAGTATATATCCTTCAATATAGACTTTGTCAATTCAACAAATTTAACAAAAAATGTTAAATTGGTTAGAACAAAGTTAGAATGATTCTTGTTTGTTTTCTCTAGTGATCTAAACCAGTTTTAAATTTCGAATGGCCGTTAGGTACTTTACTTCATTTGATTTACAGGACATAAAATGATAAAATAATTTTATACAGGTACTTTGTTTAAAAGGGAAGTTCGGTGAGAAACCGATGCGGGCCCGCCGCTGTAACTGGGGACGAAATTTGCAGATGCCACTGGGAAACCGGGAAGGCGCAAATTGAGGATGATCCAGAAGCCAGAAGACCTGCCTGTAAAAAAACATTCGTGGAATTAATGGCGTGATTTGAAGGGCGATCGGCCGACATTTTGTCGGCCATTAAATTTTTAAGGAGGGGATTATGAAAGATTACGTTGCATTTTTCTCGGGTGGAAAGGATGGATTTTACGCCGTATACTTAGCACAAAAGCGTGGGATGAATGTCAGATATCTCCTTACTTTGAAGACAACGATAGGGCTCTCTCCCCATTACGAAAATATCAAATCGATTGAAAAAATCTCACACAACATGAAAAGGAAAATGGTAACCTTTGATATGAGCCTTGGCAATCAAAAATTATCTGAATTCATAAAAAATCTCGGTGTATCGGGAATAATTGGCGGAGATATAAACCTTGAAGATCACCTCAGATGGATAGATAACATAGCAAGGAATGCGAATATAGAGGCAATAGAGCCTTTATGGAAGATGGATTCTTCAAGCCTTGTGAAGGAAATGATCGAAAATGGTTTTGTTTATTCAATAATCGCGGTCGACAAAAAGTGTCTTCCGAAGAAATATCTTGGTTATACATTCAAAGATACAGACGATCTTGAAAGATTTGTCTCTGAGAATCCATCCGTGGATCCCGCGGGAGAAGGCGGAGAATTTCATACCGTGGTTTTGGACTCTCCACTTTTTGAGAGAGCGATGGCTTTAAAGGTCAACAAAATGCTTGAAAGCGATAAATATCTATATCTCGATTTTGATCTGGAAGTGATCGAATGAACATTTATCAGATAGTGAAATTCAAAGATAACAGTGCCTACGCAACATTTTGGGGATGCGACTGGAATTGTACTTACTGTATATGGAAATCCCAAAAGTGGAATATATGCCTTCCGCAAGATGTCAGGGATGAACTCGACAGAAGATGGAGGGAGAACAGGATCAGATTTTTGGAAATAGATGAATTCATAAAAATTTTAAAGTCTAACGGTGTTAATCTTGTCTTTCTGGGCGGAGGGGAACCGACACTTGATCCTCATTTGAAAGATCTTTTACTTGCTCTGAAATCTGAGAAAATCGAAAGTTGGATAATAACGAACTCCGAACACTTAGACGACGATATCTTTGAACTTTCCAAAGGCCTTACAATGAGCCTGAAGGCCTTCGATCCAGATTTACACCTTAAATTGACGGGACATTCGAATGAAGAGGTCATCAAGAATTTTAAGAAATTCGGTCAAAGCAGCAAGATCGTTGCCGAGAGCGTTTATTCAAAAGGTCTTGTTGAATGCGATGAAATGATAAAGATTGCCACCTTTCTTGCGGGCATAAATAAAGACATGCGTTTTAGGATAGATCCGGAAGTAGGAGGATATCAAGAAATCGATGATTGTATAGAGAATGTGAAGGAAATCCTTCCAAATACTTACAGAATAAAAGCAAGCGGAAATATTCCACCTGAATTACTTTATCCAGAAAAGGAGTGATGGTATGGATATCAAAGACATGATCGAAAGTTACATTAGAAAGACAGACTGGGAAGTTAAAGAAAATGCCAATATGGGTTATTCACTTCAGGGACTGGAACACAATGTCTATAGGAAAGTGATAAAAGAATATTGGCTCGACAATGTATACGATGAGGAAATAGCCAGATATCACAAAGAAGGATGGATGCATATCCATGATCTCGGGTACTTGTCCGCCTATTGCGTCGGATGGGATCTCGAAGATTTAATAAAGACCGGATTTAAAGGAGCAATGGGAAAGGTCTCATCCAAGCCGTGTATTTGTTAAGATCAAATTGATCCACGTCGCCCACAGAAATTGATCCACCATCTTGAATAAACCTTTCCGAAAACTGAGATAATATTTCTCGGAAAGGAGCAGATGGAGGATGAAGAATATGTACGACGTGGAAAAGATTTTGGAATTGTACGACCAAAGTGGATCCATTCGTTTCGTTGCAAGGCAAATGCACATATCGAGAAATACCGTTTCCAAGTATCTCAAAAGAGTTGAACAATACAGGCTCAAAGAAAAACCATCGATTATTTACAGGAAACCTGCTCATCGCAAGATTTCTCCCGAGACAGTTGAAAGAGTGCATGCGCTTTTGGAAGAGAACAAAGTTAAACCTGTCAAGTTAAGATTCACGGCAAAGAAAATCTTTTCAATTCTTATCCGTGAAGGATAC
>JBMFTB010000081.1:0-2962 GCA_049967255.1 Thermoplasmata archaeon | reverse complement strand
CTATTTTGAGTTTTTCTTCATTTGAAAACTTGGTTTTTTCTATCACTTCATTTAAGGCTTCAAAAAGATCATTTATTTTATTCTGTATTTCTTTTAAGTTTAGGATAGCCATAATATCTACCTCTTTTTGTATTCCCTTCTTCTTTTTCAAATAATTAAATAGTTAAATTGTTAATAAAATTTATCTTTATTCGGGGATACTGTGAAGGAAGCCCGTGCATCTCCTTCATAACTGTCGGAGTTTTACTGCTTCTCTCAAACTCCTAACTTTTTTATAAACAAAAGAAGTCAATAAACCCAGATATAATAGCTATTGAGAGCCATATTACTCCTGCCTTAACACCAGTAAGCCCTGTAAAATCAATGATTGCATTGCCTGTAGGCGTAATGGATGCAAGTATAGCCATAATTATTGTAAGAAAAGTAATCAATGCCCCATAATGATAGGATCTCCACTTGCTTCTTATCCTTTCCTCATATTCGATTTTTCGCTTTCTCTTAAAAAAAGAAAAAATTTCATTTTTTTAGATGTTTGTTTCCTTTTACATCAATGTTCAAGGCATTGAAATAATCGAGCAGGAATATGAATGCTAGAGCAAAAAGTGTGAACATCAATGCTATCAATATGCCAAATATGAGAGCAATGATAATGATGGTAACCAAAAAAAGAATGAGGTAAAGGGAGCTGTCTTTCATATTCAAGACCTGATTTTTCTTAGGTTCTTTGCCAGCTGGGCCATTTTCCTTGCATGGGAATTGCCATTTTCGATTACATCGTTGAGATATTCAAGTTTTATTGTCCCTTTCTCTGTGAATGCCTTTGAACCGTAATGCTTCAGCATATAGTTTCTCAAAGCCCCTTTCCTCATGTGCGTTTTCTGGATCCATCTATTCTTTCTCATTTACCCATTACCTCCTTGATGATTTGTTTTAAAATCCTTTCCCTAAGCTCATCTTCAAGCCTTCTTTCCTTTCGCTCCTTCTCCTTTCTCTTCATTTTCAGGCTACCTCATCCCTCTGGAACAAGCTCCGCCTCATCCTTATCTACAACATCTTCAATGCCATATTTCTTCCTTAGTTCCCTCAGTTCTTTGTCTGTGTTTGCAAATATTGAAATTAGCTGTTTTTCATCCTCTTCCCCTTTAAGGCCTTTTGCAATTTTCTCATCACCTATCATTTTGATAATATATACAGCATATTCGTAGCCTATTCTCTGTGCCATTGAAACTAAAAGCAATCTTGCAATATTGTATGCCTTTGCGAGTTTGTAATTCTCTTCCCTGAGATAATGGAATAGGCCATGTTTGGTTAAAAAGTTAAGTTCATTGTTATGTGGCCAAGCAAAAATAATGCCTGAAAAATCGCCGTTCTCATCATATTCTATTCCTTCTGCAAGGTATCCAGGCCCCCATGGTGTCGATATTGGTGTGGAAACCCCTGTCAGATCAAGTTCATTAAATATTTTGTCTGGTATTCCGTAACCATCAACAATTATCATGCTGTTTGTATTTTCTGGATCTTTATGCCCTACCAATAAAATTGGTGTGCTTTTTGGCTTGTATATCTTTTTGGTATAGAGATATGAAACTGGAAATACAACAACTGCAATTAGAATTGCCCAATACCCAACAAAATACCATGCAATGGCAAATAAAATGACTGCAACAATATACCCTGCAATTAAATCCTTGATCTTTTGCCATATGCTCTCAGGCCTTAAATTCTGCTGAAGCCTCACTTCTATATTCTGGATTCTCTGTTCAAGATCTTCTTTTTCCTCATCCTCTTCTTCCATATGAGGTATTTCTATTGCTCCTTCCAATTCTTTATGATCTTCCAAGGAGATGTATCCATGTATCCGATTTTCGAGCATGCATTAGAAAAGGTATGCGTTGGAATGGCATGCGTCGGTATTTATGCGTCGGTAAATCATGCGTTGGAGAAAATTGGAAAAACATGCGTAGATATTTATGCAGAATCTATGCATTGGATTTCGTGTGGAATTCATGCGTTAAAAATTTTATATCAATCCTTTTATGAATATGGAATAATGGGAAGTAAACGTAAAATAAAATGTCAATTTTGTGGTAGGGAATTCAAAACGTTCAATGCATTGAATGCCCATTTGAGGTTCTGTTCAGAAAGACCGAAAAATATTAGAGTCAAGGAAGAGGCTGAAGAGAGGGAGAGAAGGTACAGGGAAGATCATCCTTTTCAGTGGGGATGAATTGAAGATTAGTAAAATTGTATAAAAGTATGTCCTAAACTTCTGACTTTTACGATCTGTCTTAATAAAGCGTTTATAAAACATCCTCTTGTTTCCATTTCTCAGTATTTAATACATCTTAATTTTAAACTGCTCTAAATCAGTTCTTGAAAATTTACATGTTAAATTTTTGGCAACTGTTTCTTTATTCAAGGCAACATAAACGTTCAAAAGTTGTTCGTTAATCAAGGCAATTTGAAATATTTCACCCTAAAAAACCGACCCCATGGGGTGGCATTTTTTAATTTTAAAATGAATGATTTTTGCAATGATTTTGCATTATTTTTGCATTACTTTTGCAATCATTTTGCAATACTTTTGCAATTCCTGAATGATTTTTGCAATATTTTTGCAATGATTTTGCAATAATTTTGCATTACTTTGCAATATTTTTGTAATATCTCAGAAATTTTGAATGATTTTTGAATGATTTCTGCAATACTTTTGCAATGTTTTTGATATCTTTAAATATGAATTTAACATATAAGAGAATTGAGTGGTAATGCTAACTTTAGAGCAGAAGAAAAAAATTGAAGAGATGCTTACACAAAATGCTTCTCAAAAAGAAATAGCAGAAAAACTCAACATATCGCCATCAACGGTATATCGCTATGTTAAAGAACTTGAGAAAAAGAGAAAAAGAACAGTCAAAAACTGAGGAACAAAAACAGGAAAAACAACAACAGGAACAGGAGC
>JBMFTB010000080.1:0-2966 GCA_049967255.1 Thermoplasmata archaeon | reverse complement strand
AAATATCCATAAAATGTGAGAAAAATCTAAAAAAGAGAGAAATAAGGGCATTTATGGATAAAAATAATTACTCAACACAGCATAACCATTTCTCTCAAAATATTTTGAATTCCTCCAACAAACTTGTTTGCTTTAGATATTGTTTCTTTTACTTCCTGAAACAACTTTTCCGGATGCTCCGATTCATCCGCTAATCTAAAGATTACTCTTCCTATTTGTTGAATATCACCCTCTCCTTTTTAAAATTATAATATTCAATACTTCTAATAATATTAGAAAAATCAATAATACAAGAAGATCAAATACAATTTTTTCAAGCCCCCATCCTCGAAGCATAACGTCTCTCAATGCATCAACAGCATATGTAAGAGGTATTATATAAGAAAGTGGCTGAATAAATGAAGGCAGAGATTGTAGTGGCCAAAAAACACCCGATAATAATAACCCAGGGATAATCACAAATGGTATAAATTGAACTGCCTGGAATTCATTTTTAGCAATGCTTGATAATAATGATCCAAATCCTTGACTCCCTATCGCAAAAAGGATTATTATGAGGAATACGAGCAGTATATTCCCAACAATTAATGTATTAAAAGCTAAAAAAGCGACTATGAGAACAAGAATTGATTGAATAATACTAATTATCCCAAAAGCTAGCATGTTCCCAAATACAATTTCAGAAGATGAAGTAGGGGTTACAAAAATCCGGTCTAAAGTCCCTTCTAACCTTTCACGAGTTAAAAAAATAATAGATAAAACAAAGGACATTAACAACACAACAAACCCTATCATCCCATCTGTAATGTAATCCGTAATGTTCACATTTTTGCCATAAATCACATTTTGATTAAAAGAAATAATGGTTGCGTTTATTCCATATTTTTCTTTTATGGTGTTACTAAGCGCATTATTAATGTCTGTGTATATAGTTTGAGTTATTGTAGGAGAGCTTTTATCAATTGATATATTAATATATGGAGTAATCAATTTATTTCCTGCCAACCTTTTTTCTACGTTTTCTGAAAACCCTTTGGGAAAAACTATTACAGCCCAAACTTCCCCATCTTGAACTTCCTTTTCTGCTTGAGAAACATTATTGCCATAAGAGAGACTTAACGTTGTTGTGTTAAAATTTGAAATTATACTTTTCGTAAGGTTTGTATTATCTTGGTCAATAATTATTACTTTAACCCCCTCTACTTGTCCTGTAAAGGAAATACCAAAAAGATACATCAATATTACTGGCATTACTATAATCATTCCCATTGTTCTCTTATCGTTTTTAATTTGCCATAATATTTTTTTGGTAATTGTTAATACTTTTTTCATTTTCATGTATTTTCACCCATCGACTTTATCATTTCCTTGCTTTTTAGAAAATAAAAGAAAAGCATCATCAAGGTTCGAAGTGTTAGTAATTTCTTTTAAATAATTTGGAGTGCCCTCTGCTATTAAACTTCCTCTATACATTAAACCTATTCTATCACAACGATTTGCCTCTTCCATATAATGTGTTGTAAAAATGATTGTTTTTCCTTGCTTTGATAATTCCCTAAAATATTCCCAAAAGGATACTCTTAATTCAGGGTCTACTCCTACCGTCGGCTCATCTAAAAATAATAACTGAGCCTCGTTAATTAGAGAACACGCAAAAGATAATCGGCGTTTCATTCCTCCACTTAATTTTGAAACAATTTTATTTTCAAAACTTTCCATTGCCATAAATTTAAGTAAATTTTGTATCTTTTTAGAAAGAGAAGTGGATGGAATATTAAAAAAGCCACCCCATATTTCAAGGTTTTCTTTGACTGTCAAGTCCATATATAATCCAATATCCTGTGGCATATATGATATGGATTGACGAATGCTTTCTGGGGGAGGTATTTTTTCACCCAAAATATATGCCTCACCTGAGGTCTGTTTTAGCAAGCCAACCAATATTTTTATTGTTGTAGTTTTACCAGCTCCATTTGGACCTAATAAACCATATATTTCTCCTTTAAATACTTTAAGATTTAAATTATTTACCGCAATAAAATCACCAAAATATTTCGTTAAATTTTTTGTTTCAATCATAATCTCTTGAAAATTCATTTCTTTTTACCCCCATTTCGTTGTATTTTTTTCTTAATTTGCAGGACTACCAAAGAAATAGCATATTCATCACAATGTGTCATAGAAAGAGATATTTGTTGAATTTTCATCTGAGTGATTAATTTTTTTAATTTTCCTTTTAAATTAAAACTCGGTGCCCCATACTCATTATTTATTACTTCAATCTCTGATAGCTTGACCCCTTTAGGTAGTTTTCCTTCGATGGCTTTTATCAGAGCTTCTTTTGCAGCAAATCTAGCAGCTAAATGGAGAAATTTATCTTTTTTGTTGAGACAATAATTTAATTCATTTGCAGAAAATAAATTATTTTTTAAATATTCTTCATTCTTTAAAAAAATTTCTTCGATTCTCCTTGTTTCTGTGATATCAATTCCAGTCTTAATATAATAAGCAACTTCGTCACATTTTTTTGTTTTCAAATCTGCTACCATAACCCTCACCTTATATTTATTTTCATATTTGTTGATCAACTTTATATTTTTCGGTTATATTATTCATTATCCAATCAACAGCTAGAGGTAATGCCCAATGGAATTGTTCAACAACTGGAAGTGGGTGAGTAACAAATGCACTTTTAGTAAATATAGGTTTTTGTGGTACTTCAATTAGAACTTTTTTACCTTTTGCTATTTTATAGACTTTATGTACAAAATCGGTCTTTAACCACTCGTCAAATGTTGCATGAAGTATAAGAAAAGGGCATGTTATTGGTGGAATTTTCTCATAATCTGGTGAATATTCATTTTGAAAGGTTAGAGGATCAGTTCCAGTTAGAGATCTTATCCATCCACCCTCTTTCAACCACGCAGGGATTTTCTCTACTCTTGTGGCCTCATCACTTAAAGAAA
>JBMFTB010000079.1:0-2997 GCA_049967255.1 Thermoplasmata archaeon | reverse complement strand
AAGCTCATGAATAAATATTTCTGTTACTGAGTATAGTAAAAAACCTAGTAAACATCTAGGTTTTTAGAAGTTGTCATTATATCAATACTAAAATCACTTTTATAAAATTTTCTATTTATTATCTAAAACAAATTGATAAATAAATTTCATTTTAATTATATAAGGAATTAAAATTTAATAAACCTGAATTTTTAAATATTTTTATTGATTTTTTTAGTTTCATAACCATAATATTTTCTTTAATGTTCATTCAATTTTTTCTTTTTTACATGGATTTCTAGCAAACATAAAACGACTAAATGATCTCAAAACAAATTAATTATGACGTCTTGGACAGTATATCGACAAAATTTTTGCATAATTTTTTAAATATTAATAAAATTGTAATCCTGTTTCATTTTCCAAGCTTTCACAAAAGTTATATAATAAAAATATATGAGGTAAAAGGTAATAAAATTCAAAGGTGAATAAAAATGAAAATGCCTACTAAGGTAAAGAGGTATTGTCCTTACTGTAAAAGACATACCATTCACGAGATAGAAAGAGTTAAAAAGAGGAAAGCGAGTGAACTTAGGTGGGGGCAAAGAAGATTCAGAAGGGTGACCTCCGGTTACGGAGGTTTTCCAAGACCTAAATTCGAGGGAAGGGAAAAACCAACAAAAAGGATTAGCATTAGGTACAGGTGTACGGTATGTCACAAGGCACATACTGTTCCAACCTGGAGAGCTAAAAAATTTGAACTCATAGAGGTTGAGTAAAATGGAAGAAAAAAAGTTTTTCAAGCCTGAAAAATTGGATAAAAAATTCATAAAAATAAAATGTCCTGATTGTGGCAATGAAGAGATCACTTATGTTAGGGGCAGTACTGAAATCAGATGCAGTGTGTGCGGAGCTACGCTTGCCATTCCCACCGGAGGTAAAATTTTAATTAAGGGAGAAATATCGGGGACCTACGAATGAAAAAAGAGTATCCAGAAGTTGGGGATCTCGTTATTGGGACTGTTGAAACTGTTAAGGATTATGGTGCATTCGTGGATCTGGATGAATATCCCAATAAAAAGGGTTTTATCCATGTTAGTGAAATAGCATCAGGATGGATTAAATACATAAGGGATTATGTTAGAGAAGGCCAGAAGGTTGTTTGTCAGGTAATTGATATAAACAAGGAAAAGGGTCACATAGATCTTTCCTTAAAAAGGGTGAACGAGCACCAAAGAAGGGAAAAGGTGCAAGAATGGAAAAATGAGCAAAGGGCAAAGAAATTGCTAGAAATAGTTAAGGAAAGAAGCAAATCAAAAGAGGATTTTGACAAGATAATTGAAAATCTTGAATTGAAGTACGGTACTCTTTTTGCAGCATTTGAAAATGCTGCAATGGATAGTGAATCATTTGAAAAAGATAACAAGGGAGAATGGGTGAATTATTTTATAGATGTGGCAAGAGAAAACATAGAACCGGCAAGGGTAAGAATTTCAGGTTTTGTTGAAATAAGTTCAAACGATAGGAATGCAATAGAAAACATAAAAAATGCTTTGCTTACTATTCACAAACCGGATGAAGGTGTAAGTGTTCAATACACTGGAGCACCAAGGTATAGAATAATCATAGATTCAACTGATTATAAAACAGCAGAGGATAAACTTAAAGAAGCAGCAGAAACGGTAATAGAATACATAAAGAAGCATGGGGGAAATGGTGAATTTTTCAGGAAGGTAGAATGAATTGAAAACGAAGATTAAGAGATGTGATTATTGCAAAATCTATACACTTAAGGATGTATGTCCTAGATGTGGAAGGCAGACTGTGAGTATTGCCCCACCACATTTTTCACCTTTGGATAAATATGGAAAATATAGAAGACAATATAAAAAGATGGAGGCTGAAAGAAATGGATAATGTTTTAATAAAGCTTTATAAAAAACCAAAGCTCAGGAACCCTATATTGATAGAAGGTTTGCCAGGCGTTGGCAATGTTGGTAAAGTTGCGGCTGAATATTTTCTGTCGAAATTGAAGGCTACAAAATTGGCTGACATATATTCGAAATATTTCCCACCCCAGGTACTTATAAATGATGATGGAACACTTTATCTTGTTAAAAATGAACTTTATTATGTTAAGACCAAAGGTCCAAGCGATCTCATATTTCTAGTCGGCGATTATCAGGGAATGTCAAACGAGGGTCAATTTGAAATATCCTACAAAGTTCTTGAAATAGCAAAAATGTTCAATGTAAAGTTTATTTATACGCTCGGTGGATTTGGAACGGGACAATTGACGGAGAAACCCAGGGTATTCGGTGCTGCAACAAACCCAGAACTTGTTGAAATTCTAAAAAAGTTTGATGTTGTTTTTTCATCGGGCGAACCAAGCAACGGTATAGTTGGGGCTGCTGGTTTACTGCTTGGCATAGGCATGAACTTCTTTGGCATGAACGGTGCATGTTTAATGGGTGAAACATCCGGCTACTTTACAGATCCCAAAGGTGCTCTTGCAGTTCTTAAGGTTCTTGTAAAAATACTTGGAATAGAAATAGATTTCCAGGAACTTGATTCAAAGATACAGGCATTAAATGAATTAACGCAGAAAATGCAGGAACAGGTTGAGCAGAAGGTTAAAAAAGAAGATCTGGGATATATTGGGTGAGCTACTTCTCAGCTGAAGCGTCGGAGCTTCCTGATTCAGCGACCGACATCTGCCTGCATGGATATATTCCGTACAAGCCCGATGTGGCGATCTCCACAGGCATAGATTCGGAATGCACCAGCCCTACTTTTATCAATCCCATTTTCCTTATGTTCTTCGATGCGTTGTCAAGAAAGAGTAAGGACATCTGCAACGATTGATAATTTACTTCGTACAGTCATGGATATTTCTTTAGTTCTATCAGCATGTTCTGTGTATTTATATAGTTCAAAGATGATTTATAAAAAAGTTAGGAGTTTGAGGGAAGCAGTAAAACTCCAACCTTCAGGGAGGAGATACACGGACTTCCCTCA
>JBMFTB010000078.1:0-2998 GCA_049967255.1 Thermoplasmata archaeon | reverse complement strand
ATTCATATATTCCAATATTTTCTATTGCTAAAGTTTATAATCCTTCTGTTATGTATGATTTTAAATTGTCAATAAACCATAACTATATAGGTTGGACATATTTAATAGAAGATGCAATTACAAACCCATGTGGGTGAAAAATAATGGTTGCTTTAAAGGGTAAATTTAAAAAGCAAATATTCATAAGAATTATATTAATTTTAGTTTTAATAATTCTCATTTCAGTGTTTTATATATCAAATTTAAATAATGAAACATTTGGTAATTCTAATAACCCAATTATAAAATTAACAATATCCATTCCAAATACTAATGATCTATCGGGAATAATTTATGATCCTTTGAATCATTATATCTATATAGATTATCCCGGTATGATAAGCATAATCAATGATAGAACTAATAAAATAATACAGAATATTAGTTTGGAAAAATTGCATGGGAACATTCAAGTGCCATTAAATATGGCATATGATTTTTTGAATAATACTATTTACATCAATACCTTATTCTATAAAATAATAATAATAAATTGTTCTACAAATAAAATTGAATCTGAATTCAACAATATAGGATTCTCTTCCATGGCATATGATAAGAACAATAATATTCTTTACATATCCTTTTCAAATAATAGTATAGCTGTTATTAATGGTTCTTCCAATACAGTGATGAAATGGATATACATTGGTATTTCTGGGCCCATGGTGTATGACCCAAATAATGATGATCTTTATGTAGCTAACTCGTGGATATCTTTTCAAAATTTATCTCAGAATTCTCATGTGGATGTAATAAATTGTAAAAATTATTCTGTTATTAAATCTATAGAGGTAGGTATTGCACCAATTGCTATGGAATATGATACTTCAAATGGGGATATATATGTGGTAAACACCTATTCAGGAAATATTTCCGTAATTGATAGTTATAACAATATGATATCAAAATCAATTAACATATCAGAGAAAAACAATAATGGGACAGGCCCAGTAGCAATATCCTATGATTCATCAAACGGATACATTTTGGTTTTAAATTCATATCCAAGCACTTTAACCTTAATAAATGGCAATAACAATAGCATTGCAGGAAAAATCATTTTGAGCGAAAATAATGCATCAACAGGAATGGTATTTGATCCATCAAATGGATTGCTTTATGTTATTTCTTATAACGATACACAAAGTTTCATTTTTACAATTTCTTTCGGTAATATGTTCAATAATGATTTTTCCTTATTTTTGGAAATTGCAATCCCAGTTGTCGTAATTATAATAGCAATTTTCGTTGTAATAAAAAAAATAATCTAAAAGAAAAAATTATTTAATTTTGTGTTCTTAGAATTAATGATTCCATTGAAAAGAACCAAATTGGGCCAGTTGAATTCATTTTGATATTCGTTGAAATTAAATTTATCGTTTGTATCTCACCATAGAAATTAGAAGGTTGTTTAATCAAATTTTCGAGATATGTTAAATTAAAAAATAACGGTAAATTATTGGTAATGTTTATTAAATCTGAATAATAAACCATTATCCCAGCATATACAAAAATGACTTTAAGAATTATTCCAGTATTTTCATTTATCCAGAAAGTCAAATTGTAAAAAATAAATTCTGTATAATTTGAAGAAATTGAAGTTTGAGAGTTCAATGAATAATTTATTAATATTACTTTTATTGAATTATTTTGGCTGTTTAAAATGTATTTATAATAATTGATACCAAAACCAAATTTTTTTCCTATTATTGGAAAAACGAAATCTCCCATAAAAGATAATGTATTTACTGTAAAAATCGGGTATCTAGTTTGAAGAGTTTGATTATCTTTTATGATTTGAATAAGTGTATTATTAAAGACAGGTAATTGATTTGAATAATTCCTGTTAGTAACAGAAAAATTCCATCGTTTAGAAAATGGCGGACACAGAGAATTATTAGATTTTGGTATATATGTTGTAACTGTACTATTTCCTGACCATAACATAGAAGTATCATTTATTTTTTTTAAACATGTAAAATTATGGAGTACAGTACCATTAATGTAAGGAATGGATGAAAACGAGTGTACTGCATTAAGAATATAGTTACCTTGATAATCTAAATATGCTCCTTTAAAATCAATCTTTGAATAATTTGAAGTATTTAAATTGGTCAAAAATTGAAATGAAATAATAATCAATACAACTATAATAAAAATTGAAAATATTTTAATAAATTTCTTATTTGAATTTTTCATAATTCATCCACACGGATCTGCTATTTTATCTTCTAGTACATAATACCAACCAATATAATTATGATTTACTGTAATTAAAAAGTCATACATAATCATAGGTTGTGAAATATTAATTATTGATAATATTGGTATATATTCATTTGTGAAAATATTGTATAAAGAATCGTTTAAAGTTAAATTTTCCGCTTCAATGTATCCATAATTTGTAAAAATTTTTTGATCTCCCGCTAATATCAAATTACCATTAATTATATAATAATAGTTTTCATATGTTTTCGTGATTCCAATTACAGTTCCATTTTGAATTTCTCCTGTTGAAATATTATAAGTGGCTATTTGCTCTCCAATAGAAATATCTTTAGCTAAAACATAAGAATAATTTGCCATTAAAATTGGAGTCGATCCTGAAACACAACTACCCCCACTCCCTAATATAAGAGATGAATCTATTATACCTTCACCATATGCTTGTATATATTCTCCAATAAACATAGTTGAAACATTTATCTTTAAGGGTAAAAAGAAATGAGGTACAATGTCTAGTGGAAGAAGAGTTTTAATATTAGTAATTAAACTGAAATGAATCGATGCAGATCCATTCACTTCAAATGGATAACCTAAGCCTGATACTGAAGGAATTGATTTAACACCAGCACCCCACAAATTTCCATCACCAGGATATATGAATGTCCACTCCGCAGTGGTTAGTGATATATTTGCAACACAAGGTGTGGCAGGTTCCGCAATAGAAGGAGCA
>JBMFTB010000077.1:0-3126 GCA_049967255.1 Thermoplasmata archaeon | reverse complement strand
TGAAATCCATCAGATCTGACTGCATCATCTCCTCCCTGAGATCCTCCACAGCAGATACAGAAGATAAGGGTTTCCGGGTTCCATGGCATATTCCCTGCTGTTCTCCTTTTCCCTCCTGTGATCGATCTTAACGCCATTTCTGAACAGGTCCACCATGATACCATATCTCCTGCTGTCAAGATTCTCCATAACTGAATCCGGATCCCTGAGTACATCTTCCGGAATTAGTCTCTCCCACTCCCTCTGAGTCATCTTCGTTCTGGGAACTGCGGAAGTTTTTAAGGGAATTTCAGATGAGCCCTCTCTCTTACCAATGGGGGAGAACCTGACTGAATCATTCTCAACTGGCGATTCCCTTTCCACTGCATAGTAGTCCAGCAGAGTCTTCATCACTCACGCACCTCCCTTTGCCATTTCAGTAAGGAGAACATCCTCAACAGGTTCACCTGTCTTTGCAATTATCAGAACCCTGTATCCCTTCCTGCTGTCCTCATCTGCGGACTTGAATTTCCTCGGCTGGCTCTTGACATGTTCTGGATAAGCCTTGGCAAATGCCTCCATCGACTTGAAGGGGAAATCCCTGTATTTGGAGAGGAAATCCTTCCAGGCCATCGGGAAGACTATCAGGGCGTCGTCCTTCTCCTGGATGTAGAATGAGTCCCTGTAATTGACCGTTATGACCTCATGCGACTCGAAATCCCTCTCGTAGTAATTGACCTCCTTCTGCATCTTCCTGAGTGCCAGCTGCGTCCATCCTATGAAAATGGAAAGATAATCCTCCTCATATTCATCATATTCCATCAGCTTCCTGTCAAGGCTGAAGCCTGAATCATTCCTCCTGAAGAGATCCTGGAGAACAGCCCCGCCGAACTGTAGAATCGTGTTCTTTACTGATGACCTGTTCTCATGGAAATAGTCCACGAACGTCTGGGGGTCCATGCTTTTCTGCAGGTAATCTATGAAGTACCTTGCTATGGGGTACATTGCCCCCCTGAGTTTCTCCGCTACGGCATTCCATTCTGATGCTTTGGAATTATCGGTAGTCTGCATGGAATGTATAATGAATCTGGATGTCGCCTCAGTGGCACCTATGGCAAGGAAATTGGATGAGATTGCGATTCCCCTGAGGCTCTCGTATTCCTGCAGCTCAAGGGTGGGCCTTCCCCTGGATCCTCCCTTGGGATTCATCGACCCTTCCATGAAGTACTTTCTCATCCTGTCGAAGGCATCCTGGTCGAGATCGTTTATCACTATGGGCAGGCCTGTCCCCTCGAGGTTCTTCATTATGGCGAAGTCCTTGTCGAAGTCCCCCGTTGTCTTGATATTGTCCTCCATGTCCCACATCCTTGCCAGAAAGAGGTTCAGGAGGGAGTTCTTCCCTGTCTCTGGTAACCCCAAGAATATGAGATTCGGGAAGAAGTACCTCCTCTTCCTCACCACTGATGAGAACGGGGACATGAGGCTGTAGGAGAATGCAACTATGAATGCCCTCTTGTCGTCCGTCAGGTCATAGAGGTCCCTGAGGTCCTGTACCACCATGTCCAGTGTTTTTTCCCTGGGTACATTTCCCGAGAATTTTCTCTGAGTCTCCCTCAGCGATACAACCTTGAACTGCTTGAACGCGAGTGGAAGCCTGTCCACCTGTTCCTTCACTATTTCTTCAAGATCTTCCTCACCTATGTCTGGCATCTTTTCCATCACAGCCTTCCTGAACTCTGATTTTCTCTTTTGGTCATCCACGAGGACGTACCCGGGCTCATCATATGCGCCCTGGAAAACAGATTTCTCAACGATCCGGTTGGTGAGCGCCTGTATCATGCCGTTGGAGAGAGGGATGCCGCTGCCCTTCAGGTGCAGATAGAACTCTGAGGCAGGACAGTAGCCCTCCTTGCCGAATAATCTGTAGTGGCAGTAGGGAATCTCCTGGTCATTCTTTATGAGCGTATAGATGTCAAGGACAGCATTCAGTGCAACCTCTGAACAGTTTGTTCCTATGACCCTGTCGTTCCTTATTATCGGATTGCCGTAGAATATCCCCTGCCTGTCCTTGCAAAAGAAATGGAATCCCGAATGCTCACTGCTGTTGATTTCCTGATCATTATCATAATAATTTTTATTATTATACATTATAATAACCTCCTGTTTACCAATATATTGGTATTTGTAGTCATTGTAGTCATGTTGTAGTCACTTTGTAGTCACTTATTATATCGTATAATACTACATCTCTCTCTACATGACTACAAAAATCATGATTTTTTAATTCATGATAGGGGGGGTCATGTAATAGCAATAATTCATTTTTTGTAGTCAAGCGAGTCAGAACCCTGAAAAATGGCCTGTAAAAGCTGACTACAAGCTGACTACAGCATTGTAGTCGGACTCTTCGCCGTGAATCCTGTGCGTCATTTTTGCTGACTACAGGCATATTTTTCATATGTCCCACCTCCCTGTTTTTGACCTGTTATGCGCCTTCCTGTGCCACTTGTTCCTTATAATCTCCAGCTCAGGGTCCCTGTATATGGACTCGTGTATTTTCAGCTCACACGGATACAGATTCAGCACCGAGCAATCATCCATGTGCCTCCCGGCCCACCTGCGGAGTTCCTCTTCCGCTGCTATATTGTCGTTGTTGAACAGCCACAGCATTGTTTCTGAATCTGCCCTGATGACCGTTCCCCTTGCCTGCTGGACTATAAAAAGGTCCAGCCTGTTCTGGGGGTCCTTTATGTTTCTGTAATCGAAGCTCATTCCAGCACCCCCATGATCAGTTCGTCCAGGCTATCTGGAGAATTAACATATTCTTCAAACCACGCATCTAGGAGCTTCCGCACTTTTATTTCATTGATACCTCTCTCTGAGGCTTCCCTGAAAATGTGTTCATAGGGATTTATGAAGTCAGATGCCTCTGTCATTGGAGCACCCCCATGAAGAATGGTTCAAATGCATGGAAGTCTATACTTACAAAAGATTCATACCCCAGTGCTCCCATCATGTTGGGTTCGCTCCCATCATTTTTTACGTGAATTTGAACCTCAGGTTCTAATTTCTTATGAAAGGAAAACACGTCTTCCACCTTGTCCCTGACTTTTTCTCCAAGCTCCTTTTGTGAGATGTGAGTGTACC
>JBMFTB010000076.1:0-3204 GCA_049967255.1 Thermoplasmata archaeon | reverse complement strand
GTGAGGGAAGTCCGTGTATCTCCTCCCTGAAGGTCGGAGTTTTACTGCTTCCCTCAAACTCCTAACTTTTTTATAACGGACATAAAGGATCTTTCCTATCCAAAGATCCAGATATGTATGATCTTGCAGGGCACCCACCCTGGCAGGATTTCTTAAACTTGCATTTTTCGCATTCCACTGGCAATTTTCTTTCCCTAAAAACATTAAATCCATTTTTCCATATTGATTCTAGATCATCTTTAACTGCATTACCTTCAAGAAATTCCCTGTGCATCAATAGTTCACAACCATAAACATCACCATTGGAATCTATGACAAATCTATCATGGCCAGCAGGGCAGGAATGGTAATTTTCTGGAATATTTTCCAATGATTCATTGAATATTTCTTCTTCGAGAAAGAACCTGAATCCATTGAACGTAAGTTTTATTTCTCCTCTGTGGTTTTTTATCATCTCGATTGCATTTTTCACATCCTCTCTATCAGGAACAACATTAAATATTCTAGCCCTACCGAAAGGTTCCACAACGCTTATGTTAAGAACATTAATCCCCAATGATCTTGCAAGCTTTACCATGGCATTTACATTATTGTAGAATTTAGTAATGGTAAACCCCATTGATACCTTTATTCCTGATTTTTTCAAATTCAGGATAGCATCCAATGCATTCTTAAATGATCCTTCTCCCCTGATAAAATCATTTTTATTCTTATCCGCTGAATCGATACTTATTTGCACCTGGTCCAGGCCAGAATCTTTCAGTTTTCTAGCATTCTTTTCATTGATAAAAAAGGCGTTGCTGCTCATTGATGTGTAAAGATCAAAATTTTTAGCCATTTGAATTATTTCAAAAATATCCTCCCTGAGCATTGGCTCACCTCCAAGGAGATATACCATTTCAAAGCCCATTTTACTGATTTGAAAGAAAATGTTCTTGTATTCCTCAGTTGGAAGCTCATTTTTCAATGGTTTTCCCGCGCTTAAGTAGCATGTTTTGCACCTTAAATTGCATGCATGCGTTAAATAAATGCTTACGGATTTCTTTATCTTAAAATTTCCTAAAGCGCTTGCATGGTAGGATGGTATTGCGGGGCAATCTGAGAAAAAAAAGTTTAAAGAAACTTCATCCATAAAAATTTCAAAGGCCCAAGTTTATCTGCTCCTCTAAATATTTCCACAATTCCCTTTCAGTTTCAAATACCCACAATGATTCAGGTATTTCTATGAACAATAGCAAAGGTGTTAATATAAGAGCCTCTATGGCTGCTACCCCGAGGTCCTGAAGCCATTTTGCAACGCCCATTCTTACAACAACATGATCAGGATCGCCTGTTATGATTACAGTTATTGCCTGATCCGCTGCAAATATTGTTCTAATTATCCCTGACTTCTGCGCCTGGATAACTATACCTTTTGGATGGCTAGCGCGCTGAACCTTGAATTTCTGTTTATCAAAAAATTCCTGAACCTTGTCTGCCAGCCTGTTCAGGTCTATATTTTTTCCATCATATTCCCTGATTGCACTTTTCATAATTTTTGATACCTCTCATATAATATAAAGTTTTACCTAGTATGAAATGATTATCAAACCGGCTAGAATTAAAGAAATGCCCAGGATCTTCAAAAAATTCTTCCTTTCCTTGAATAGAAGAATCCCAAGGAATGATGTTATCATGGGTGATGCTGATGAGAACAATCCTGTTGTTACCACACCTAGATAATCCATTGAATAGAGCATGAAAACGATGCCAATGCCTATGCCAAAGAACCCGCCTATGCCCAGAAGTGCCCATACCTTTGGCGATCTCGGAAAATTTCCCTTGGGTATGGAAATGGGCAGGAGGAAAATTATTGAAAATATTATTCTGAAAATTACCAGAGAATAGACGCTCGTCTTTGGAAGTATCATATCCATAAGGATTATGGCTATTGAATAGAACAGGGCAGATAGCAATGCGAGGAAAATACCTATCTTCTGTACCATTTTCCTTGTTCTTTCCTGTATGATCCATATTCCAATAACTATGACTATACCGCCAATGATTTCAAAAGCTGTAATTCCTACATTGAAGAATGCGAACATTATGATGGCTATCATTATTGCGTATGTTGAGCTTAAAGGGGCAGTGATTGATACATCCGTATATTTCAAAGAATAGAAATAAAACGTATCACCCAGAAATATGCCAAAAAAAGAAATAAGAGCAAATATTAAAAGATCGAATGCACTTATTCTCCAGATAATGAAAAATTCAGGAACAAATATTACCATCATGATGAAAAATGTCATGATTACCCTTACCTGGTTAGCTGTTATGGGATTCACGTTCAAATTTATCACATATTTGTAAAATAGTGGAGAGAGACCGAAGGAGAGCATTGCAAGCAGAGGGAAAATATATACAAGCATCTTTTGAATTTAAAATCAGTATTGGAAATTAAATTTTTCCATTGATTTTGCTGATCATATTTTCTGTGACCACAGGTGATCCTATCGCCAGAACATTACTGTTTGGTACATCAACAGCGGATATTCCAGCGTTGGATATGGAAATTCCAAAGCTCTCATTTTCGCCTAACCTGAGAAAATGAGCGATCAGCACCCTTATAGGGAAGGCATGTGATGCAAGAACAACGTTTCCAGAATAATCGCTCAATATTGAGAGCATTCTTTTTTCAATGCTCTCCCATGGCTCGATCTCTTTGGATTCATAAGTGAATTTAGGTGTATTCTGAAAAGGACCGTTGTTGAACTTTCCGAATCCAATCTCCATTAACCTATCATCCGTTTTATAGGGAACATTAAGAATAGAAGAAATAATCTGTGCTGTTTCCCTTGCTCTCATTATCGGGCTTGACAATATTGCATCTATGTTCAATTTTTTTAGTTCATTGCCCGCACGCAAGGCCTGATTTTTCCCCTTATCTGTAAGAGGATACTTGTCCAGATCACTGGAAACAATGTTCAGAGCGTTGGATAGACTTTCACCATGGCGAACTAGTATGGCAAATTTAATCATTGATCCCTTTAATGTGAACATTATAAAATGCTTTTCTAGGGCTTGTAGAAATCCTTTATTCAGGAATCCTACTTACCATCATCTGCTCCCCATCTTTTGACTGGTCCACAGCTTCATCTGATGATCCTTTTAGCCCTTCATAGGGCTGGGATCGTTTCAGCCCTGTCCGACCCTTTTTTGATA
>JBMFTB010000075.1:0-3613 GCA_049967255.1 Thermoplasmata archaeon | reverse complement strand
CACCTCCAATATGGGTAAGGAGATGTAGAATTTTAAATTGCCATATATGTGGATTTTTACTCTGCCGAAAATGAGGAAAATTCAACTGCCGTTTACAGAGGAAAAAATATATAATTTTTTAAAGAGATATGATACGAAAAAATCATTTGTTATAGATATCACAGACACGTATTTTGAAGGAGAAAAAGTAGAGGGAGAAGCGAGGAAGGGAAAAGAAGGGAAAGTAAAAAAGCTAATACAGATAGGTTTAGCAATCACGTTTGATTATGGATTCCCTATATTTCACAGAACTTATGATGGCAATATATCTGGCAAGAGGATATTCAGGGATATGGTAACAAGGCTAGTCTCTATGGGTTTTGAAATCATAATAATGGACCGTGGTTTCTATACATCAAAGAACATAGATGAAATAGAAAAGCTTGGTAAAAAAATGATATGTGGAGTGGTAAAGGAAAAATCGCTATGGTCGGTTCTTCTAAATATCAAAAAGGAAGATATATACAGGAAAGAAAATATGGTCAAACTTAAAAATACTACTGTATACATAAAAGTAATAAGTTACAAGAACGGAAAATTGATAATAGTTTACAATCCACACCTTGAAGTAATAAGAAAGGAACATTATTATGAGCATAGCGATAATGAAGAGATAGCGTCAATGCTTGGCTATTCTCTGATATATCATAATACAGGATTTGATGATAAGGAAGTGGTTAAAAAATACTTTGAAAAAGACATAATAGAAAGGGCATTTAAGGAGATGAAAGGGATATTGAATTTGAGGCCTGTAAGGGTATGGTTAAGATCGCATATAGAATCGCACATAAAAATATGTTATCTTGGGTATGCTATCCTGGCTTATCTGCAGTACAAAATAAGGGATGAAAATATATCTGTAATAGATGCATTAAGCAATCTTAGTAAGGGGTATAGGGTAGAACTGATGGACGAAGAAATGGAATTTAAATGGGAAACATTGGTGGAATTAAATTCAATCCAGGAAAAAATAAGAGACCTAGTGTATAAAAATAGCTAAAAAGTTAGGTAATTATATCTATTCAAATTCAATATCATTCATACCAATGATATTTACCATACCCTATGGAATACTTATAAGCGCAACTCTTTATGTTTCAGATTTCAGGGATAGGGATTTTGATTCTAAAATAAATTTTAGGACATTACCGGTAATCTTGGGCAAGTATTCTCAGGCATTCTTTCATGTTCTCTTTGCTACTTTCTATTTCTCAATTGGAATTCTTATTATTTTAAAGATTTATCCTGGATTTTCTTTAATTTCGCTGATTACTTTGCCTTTAAATCATATCCTGTTAAAAAATTTGGGAAAATTCAGCTTAAAAAATATGGAATTCATTTTCGGAAATTTTATATTTTTATCCCTGACCTTGCTTTCCATTTTATTGATCCTAGCATAGTTACATTATTCTTCATAATTTTTTTGCCAATTCATCATAATTTATTAAAATAGATTTATAATCAAAACACAGAAACAAGTAAAAAAATAAAAAGAAATTTATGTCATAGATCTTTTACATATGGTACATGGGTGGATGCCATACTATTGCTAAAATGCCCCCAATTAATCCAAGTATAAAACCTATGAATAATCCTCCTGCTGCACCAAACCAGCTTATGATTGAAAATACTAGTATAATTACACCCCACGTAACATGGTTATTTGGATCGGATTTTAACCTCATTGCTCCTACGATTATTATGATCCCCCAAATTATTCCTAAAACACCATATATACCACCAATTCCCAGGGCAAACATTGTGATCAATGTACCTATTGCCATGACAATAATACCGCCAAGAATTACAAAAATACCACCTATCAATGAAAGGATGTATGCTGATCCAGGGTATTGATTGGCAATAAATTGCTGTTGAGGCTGGTAAAACTGTTGCTGTGGAGGCGGATAAGGTTGCGGTTGAGGTTGATATCCCTGTGGGGCTTGGGTTGTTGATTGAGGTAATGGGCTACCACATTTTATGCAGAACATTGCATTATCCTCATTGGGTGCACCACATTTTGGACAATACTTCACCATTTTTATCACCATTATAGATAGTAAATAAATAATATTTAAAACCTTCTAAAAATTGTCACAGATTAAATGCATATTACGAGAGGAAAAGTTAAAAACTTTCTTATCAAGATGGTTATTATGAAAACGAAAAGGGTCAAATAATGAAAATAGCATTAAAATTAAACACTTTATCTATAAGGTTTCACTTATGTTTCCATTTTGCAAAAGAATTTCTCATGAGAAAGGAAAAGGAGGAAAAGATCATATATGGTATCCAATCATAACCTTCGACCGCCGTCTCGGCCTGACAGAATTCATGAAGAGGTACGAGAAAAGGCTATTTGAAGAACTGAAAGATCAGGCAAATCCATTCGGTCTCAGGTCAGGGATCAACTCTGTTAAAGATTTTTTAAGCAAATTTTCTTTTTTAATCATTCTTACCACTGAAATTTTTTATTTCCTTTCTCTAATCACAGCTTTTTTAGAAATCTGTATTTCTCCAGTGGTAATTAAATGATTTATTTTAGCACCATCGCCTATATTTCCAGAATTACATTCAAGATTCTCTATATTGCAATTCTCGATATCAACCTTGTTTGCTGTCAATTTTCCTATTTCTAATTTGTTAGATTTCAAGAACATTCTCTTTTTTGCTCTTTTAGCATTTATTTCTTCGCATTTAATTTCTTGAATTTTCCCTCCTCCTTCAATTTCTAATTTTTCACCCTTCAACCCTTTTGAAAAAATATTCCCCATTAAATAAAAATTTTTAAAGGTCAAAACATCTGATTTCAATTTTCCTATAATGTTGATTTCCTGTACAGAAATATTATTACCATCGATTTGTCCTAATAGGCTAACTCTTTCAGCACTAACATTTTTTGCAATGATTTTACCCTTGCACTTCAATAATTTTGTTGTTATATCATCACTAGTTACGGATCCTTTTACATATAGGCCATTACATTTTATTCTTTTTGCGATCAGTGTACCTGAAATGGTTATTTCGCTGGCTTTTATTTCATCCCTTATTATCTTTCCCATTATTTTTACACTGTCCCCTAAAACCTCTTCGTTCTCACCATAGTAATATTTGTCGAAAACATTCATTTAAATCCCTCTTGCCTCTTTCAGTATTTCAAGGATTTCCTGAAGCAGGCTTTTTTGTTTTTCTATATTCTGTTTGAGTTTCTCTGCTTCTCCAACTGTAACAGGTTTACTATTCATTTTGTTTCACCTTTTAGAACATTCTTGATCTCTTCTAGCGTGGTATTTATTTTTTCAGTTTCCTCTATCATTGATCTGACAGTTGCCCTGAGTATATTTAACTCTTCTGTATTATTGCCATCCAAAAGCTCCGATTTAGACGATGCAAACCCAAGACCACTTCCAACAACCGATATACCTCCTGCCACCACAACAGATGATATTACAATTATAGTAGCGGCTATTGAGTTAAAGCCTATACTTGCTAGATATAGTGCAGCCAAGGGAACCAGGGTGCCCATCAAAATTGCTGGTAGCATATATAATAACAACATTGTCTTTTCACCCAT
>JBMFTB010000074.1:0-3705 GCA_049967255.1 Thermoplasmata archaeon | reverse complement strand
CTGACAATGCACTATTCTTAATTAGTGATGAAGCTTATGAAGATGTCATATTTGACGGAAGAAAAAATTTTAGTCCTGGATCAAAATATGAGAACACTATATCACTATATTCAATGTCAAAAACATATGCCATGAGCGGTCTGAGGATTGGATACATTCATGCCAGAGACAAAAAAATCTTAGAAAGAATGAGAAAAATGCTAAGAGTGACAATTAATGGTGTAAATTCCATTACGCAATACGGTGCTGTTGCAGCATTGAATGGGCCACAGGATTTTGTAGATTTAATGAAAAAAGAATATCAAAAAAGGAGAGACATAATATATTATGCGGTCAAAGATTCCAAATTTCTTACACCGATCAAACCAGAGGGTGCTTTCTATCTATGGTGCAAAATAAATGAAAAACCTGAAGGTGTACATAATTCATGGGATATGAGTGAATTTATTCTCAAAAAAACAGGTGTAGGATCTACACCTGGGCCTGTATTTGGACCTTCTGGAGAAGATTATATAAGATTTGCATTTAGTGCGGATACGAAAGTTATAGAAGAGGCATCATTACTTTTAAAAAATTTGTACTGATTGTTTAATATTATTTTATTTATTAATTTTGATTTATTAGTTCAGCTTTAAATACCCTCATGAATGCTTTCCTTCTCCCATAATATTCAAGGTTGTATATTCCATCTATGTTAACATCCTGATTGTGTTATTACCTGTTCTTTCAGTATGGTGGAATAATTTTCACTTTCGCTAACTAATTTAGTAGCACTTAATACCGTTTCATATATGTCTTGAGAGCAAGATCCTGAACAAAAACACTTTAAGATCAGCATGCCTCAACGCTTATACAACAATCAGGTCCAGAACTGGGCCATTCCTAATAATCGCCGTAGGAATATCTATGTATCTTTCCTCCACCTCTTTTATTTCACCAAAATAGGATAATATTTCCAGTACTATTCTCTTCTTCTCCCAGGAAAATCATTTTCTAAAGAGATGACTGAAATCCACATCCTACCTTGGCAGTTATAATAGTCATACTACTTACTAAAAATGAATAAGGTGGAAAACTTTTGATTACTTGAATAGGTAAAGTAGCTGCCAAAGATATTATTACATTCCCTTAAGTTCTTTAGACATTCTTTTTATTTCTTCTGCGATATCCATAGATTTTAATGAATATAAAATCACATCCGATTAAACTATTGCTTAAAGATTATTCGAGCTAATTTTAATTTCAATGGATTTTATATCCTTTGTATATAATGTTAGTGGTTTGGGGTAAGCAATATCACTGAAAACTTAATATATAGAAATGTTTTAAAATTTATGATAAATATGTCAATAGAATGGAATAAAAATAAAATGTACTTTGACAATCTGTTTATGGCAATTGGTAGAACACCTTTGATAAAACTGAAAAATATTAAGATAGAAGCAAGAAATTCATCAGACATTTTTGGCAAATGCGAATTTTTAAACCCTTCAGGAAGTTTGAAGGATCGCGTTTATTATAGGATGATAACAGAAGCAATAAGGGAAGGAAAATTAAAACCAGGAATGGAAATAATAGAGGTAAGTACAGGAAATGCAGGCATTGCCTGCACTTGGATAGGCACGGCGCTAGGATACAAAGTCACTATAGTTATGCCTGAAGGTATGAGCAACGAAAGGAAAAAATTGATCAGGCAGCTCGGAGGAAACATAATTGAAACCCCAGGTGCAGAAAGTGATGTGGATATATCTTATGGATTAGTAAAAAAGATGGTAAATGAAAATTCTCAAAAATACTGGTTTCCGGACCAATATACCAATGATTATGCGATAAAGGCCCATTATGATACAACTGGTCAAGAAATATGGGAACAGATGAATGGAGATATAGATGCTTTTGTAATTACACAGGGAACAGGTGGAACCTTGACAGGTGCTGGTCATTATTTCAAGGAGAGAAATAAAAACGTAAAACTGTTTGCTATAGAACCAAAGGAGGCCCCTTTACTTTCCAGAAGAAAGTGGGGTTCACATAGAATAGAGGGCATAGGTGATGGTTTTGTTCCCAGAAATCTAGATCTCAGCATTCTTGATGGTGTTGTAACTGTGAGCTCAGAAGAATCAATATACTGGGCAAAACAATTAATTTTGAAGGAAAAATTATTAGTGGGAATATCATCCGGCGCAAACCTTGCAGGAGCAATAAAATTATCAGAGAAGCATCCAGAATTAAAAAACATAGTGATAATGCTCAACGATACTGCAACAAGATATTTTTCAACTGATCTTTTTGATGTAAAGAAGGAAGTAAACATACCGGTAAGGGAACATCCAATGGATGAATATACAAAACAGGAACTTGAAAAGTACCAAGGAAAATGGGAGATAATAGATTGACCTTTTCTAATAAATTTATAATTATATTTTTAAATTAAATCTATCACTTTTCTTAACACCTTTAGACCTGCAATCATGTCTTCATCACTTGAAAATTCCTCTTTTGTATGACTTCTTCCATTATGCGAAGGTATCATGATCATTGCAGTGCTTGTAATTTTGTTCATATACATTGCATCATGTGTGGCCCAACTATAAATATGCTTGTATTTTAAATCAAGTTCTTTGCAGGCCCTTTCTATCTTTTTAATAAGATCTTCATCAAAAAGAGTTGTATTTAGAGCCCATCCTCTTTCTTTATTTATTGTCAAACCGAGGTCTTCTGCTATACATTTTGCTTTTTCATAAACAAAGCTGGCATTTTCATAGGCAAGATGCTGGTCAGGACTCCTTATGTCAAGTTTAAGCTTTACAATACTGGGGATGACACTATATATATTAGGAATATTGTTTATTTCACCAACGGTCATGACAATATTTGGTGTCTGTTTTTTGGCAATTTCAGTTATTTCTGAAATAAAACGTGAAGCACCTACAAGGGCATCTTTTCTCATATTCATCGGCGTTGGCCCTGCCTGATTAGATTCTCCTATAAAAGTATAAAAATCCACTATATCTGTAACGATACCATAAGGAATGCCAATACTATATCCTTCTTTTTCAAGAACTGGCCCCTGCTCTATATGAAGTTCAATAAAATGCTCAGGATTTAAATTTTTAATTCTATTTTCTTCCTTTCCCTGAAAACCTGATGCTTTTAAAACATCAACGAACTTTTTATTTTCTCTGTCTATTTTTGAATAGATGAATTCTTTATCAAAAACACCAGTTGCAATTCCAGAACCCTGGAGATCAGGTTGCCATCTAGATCCCTCTTCATTGGTGAAATCCACTAGCATTAAATTTTTTCTAATACCATTTATATGAAAATGCTTTAGCACATTTAAACCTGCAATTACACCGTACATGCCATCAAACCTTCCACCATTCGGTACAGAATCCATATGAGAGCCTATGATTATGGCATTTGTTTCATTCTCATTCAGAGATCCGTAAATGTTACCAGCATCATCCAAGTTTACAGAAGTTCCAATTTTTTTAAGTTCACCTATGAGCGCATTCCTAGCTTTTATATCAAATTCGTTCAATGCTTCTCTGTTAACACCAAACTCTTTTGTCCATCCTATTTTTGAGATTCGATTAAAATCTTCTAAAAAGGTCTCTTTATCCATAGTCAGCTACTCCTCGCTAAAGCTTCGGAGCTTGTTGCTGGTCTCCTGCTCCTCCCGTGAGCGGAGTTTCATTGAAC
>JBMFTB010000073.1:0-3907 GCA_049967255.1 Thermoplasmata archaeon | reverse complement strand
TTAAATTGTATATAGTGAGGTGGCAAAAATAGGGGATAAAATGGTAATAGAAGAAGTAAGGAGGTAATAAAAATGGTTAAAAATGATAATAAAGAAATAGAAGATTTTAATCAAATTAAAGAGGATATTGAAATTCTTATTAAAAATCAAGAAATAAAATATGAAGATATTGAAAATTCTAAATTAAAAACCTCAGATGTAAAAAAATATTTAAATGATTTATTTAAGGGTTCTAAACCCGAAACTGCATTAAGGGAGGATTTGTTATATAAAAATTCACCTTTAGTCAATTTTTTATTTAAAAATATTCAACAATCCCGTTTAGAGAACAATCTTTAAATATTGGAAACTCATAAAATAATTAATATGGGAAATGCAAAGATTAAAAAGAAAAATAAAAACAATAAATTTCCTTCTAAGATCTTTGTATGTATTATTTTTATGATTTTAGTTATTACTATAATTCCTCATTTTGCCAAGGGTCAAGAAATACTCGCAGATAGCAATCCTAGCGACGATGGTTATGCTTTTGTTACTTATTATAGCCCTAATTATGGTACTTCAAGTATTGATGTAAATTGTTATTTGGTTAATGTCACAAATGCAACAGTCATAAATTATTATAGTAGCACGTTTCCTCATGTCTCAGCCTTTTATGCAGTACACCTTAAAGGTTATATAAATACTGCATACAATGGCATAGCACAAAATATGATTTCAATTTTAGGTATGGTAAATAATGGTACTACTACTGCTCCTTCTATTGCGGAACCTGCCACACCTTGCGTTGAAAATATATCTTTATCATTTAGTAAATGGACTTTTATACACCCAGGTGATGGAGTGTTGTTTGGTGCTGGAGCAGAGAATATTGAAGGAGTTAAGGGTATAGGAATTTCATTTCAAGTAAACGGCCCAACAACACTTAGGTTCACTTTGGTTAGTCAGATTATTCCTTATATTTCAAAATATGGATTAGATATAGTACCTAATTACTATTTACCATTAGCTATCAACGTTTCAACAATGTTTATAGGAGAATATATAGAGGCATATGGTATAGGCACAATCAATTCAGATTTAATAATGGGAAGCGGAGGAAGTTGTGTCTCAGGGTTAACACCAATTTTAATGACAAACAATTCATATGTTTTTGCTAAAGACATTTCCATAGGTGATCAAATAATAACCTACAATGCTTCAACTGGAGAATTTCAAAATGGAACAGTAATTGAAATCACTAAAACATATGAAAACTATTATTATATAATCGATGGTAATTTAATAATAGCTGCTGATCAAAAAATTCTTACAAATTATGGGTACATAGAAGCAGAAAATTTAACTTTGAATGATTCTTTATACAACGTTTTTGCAAATGGATACATACCTATATATTCAATAATTAATGTTTCACAACCCATGATTATGTATGATTTTATAATTACACCAAATCATAATTATATTGGCTGGTATTATGTACTTGAAGACAAATTAATTGATCCGTGCGGGTGACAATAAAATATGAAGGATTTGAAGAAAACTTCCATTAAAATAATTTCTATTTTAATTGTAGCTGCATTGATTATTTTATTAACTCAATTCATTATAAATAATAAAGTTTTAGACAATTATTCAAATATTAATTTTAAAGGAGCATATTTAGATTATAAGGGCAATTATGTTCAAAAAACTATATCATCATTTTTTTCTTTAGGCTACATAAATGCTACATTATTCAATAATTTTACATGTAATGAAAAAATAAATAACAGTTTTTCTGTATGGTCTATTAATAAAAAAATTATACCATATATTTCATGGGAAAATAAATCAATGAACATTCCTATTTTTAGAGGAGGAAATTCCACCGTTACCAATAAAAATTATTCAAATATTTTACCTGTATTCAATAACACTCTTATTCAAATGATTAAAACTAATAAGTCTTTAAATACTAATTATCCAATTTTCACAATAAACAGTTTAGGTTTCTTGATAATCTGGTTCCCAATATTGGGAAAAAATCAAGGTTATGGCATTAATTATTATAAATACATATTACATGAAAATAATTTAATTGAAATAATTTTAATAAATTATACCTATAATTTTACTGAATATAAAAATCATTTTGACTTCTTTTTCTCGAATTTAACTGTTTGGATTAATGAAAATACTGGGATAATAGTTAATGCAAATTCAGCATATGGAGATATTATATTATCAAATTCTTATTTAAACACATTTAATTCTACTGTTTTTCCAAAATTTTTTAATTTAACATTTCTTGAAAATTTAATAGAAAAAAACCCTGACTTTTTAGGTGTAATTGAATCAATAAAATTGATTTCAATGAATATAAATATGAATTCAATTGGTAAAATATGTTTCAATATAGCGTCCATAATTATGTGTAAAGGCCTTAAGGATACCTCATATCAAAGATTCTCATTATTTCATCCTTACATATGTTGAATTCAGGAAGATATTCCCACTGTATTTATTATTTTCTTCAATGATCCTCAGGTATATAATCTTTCTAGCCGATTCTTCACCTGGTAAGGAATCTATTATCTTTATCCTCCTTCTTATTTCCTTGTTTAATCGTTCTATCATATTCGTTGATCTTATTACTTTCCTTATTGATTCTGGATATTTGTAATATGTTAACAGAATATCCAACCTTGTTTCCATATTATAAATGGCTTTCGGATATTTATTGTTCCATTCTTCTTTGAACTCGTTAAACCTTTTCCTTGCATCTTCTTCTGAAGAGGCATCAAAGATTCTTTTCATTACCCTATCTATAATGTATTTATCACCTGACCTTATTTTTGAAATTAAATTCCTTTCAGCATGAACTATGTACGATTGAAAGTCTGCCCTTGGATAATATTTCCTGATTGTTTCTTGTATTCCTGATGGACCATCCGCTATGAATAGCAAAACTTTCTTTACTCTTCTTTCTCTTAAATCATTTATTATTAGTTCCCAACAGTTTGATGATTCTGTTGGATTGATCCAGAATCCGAGTATCTCCTTTTTACCTTCCTGATCTATGCCCAATGCTATATGCAGTGCTTTCTTCTTCACTATATTCCTTCTCAGATTAATAAAAAGAGCATCTATGTATATGGCAAAATATTTTTCTTTCAGTGGTCTTGATTACTAAGCATCTATTTCTTCCTTTACAACATCTGTAATTTTGCTTATTGTACTTTTTGAGTATCTTCCATGGAATATCTCTTCAAGGATCAAGGAACTTAATCTCCCGGATTTTTAATAACAAGGTCATCTATTTTCACATTTAATCCTGCCAGAATTTCTTTTACTTTCTTTGGAATTTCTGTGATTATTTTTTCTACATTGGTTAATTCTATAATCCTTATTTTTGATAATTCCATGAATACGTCTTTGATTGAATATTTTTCAACTAGCCTGGATTTCTTCATCTCTTTCATCATGCTCAATTCTATTATCAGAGAGAAAAATAACATGGATATATAACCTGATAATCCATGCCTGTCATGGATTCTTAATGGAAGACCTTCCAGATCATCCTTCATTATCTTGAACGACTTTTCTATCCTGTCCCTGGATCTGTAGAGATCCAGGACTGTTAACCAGTCCATTTCAGTGTTCGTGAGCAGGATCATTTTTCCTTTCCTGTTTAGATACTGTGATATTGCATTCCTCCTCCTTTTCTATCTTCATTTCAATGAATCTGTCAAAACCTCTGTAATGTTCATCTATTATAGAAATCCCTCTGATACTACGGCTTTATTTACGACTAAAAAAGGGAGGATAAGTTATCAATATGTAAGAAACTTAGTGAAGCGAATCGGTGCAAGGGCTGGAGTTCCGAGGTTCCATGCCCATTCAGCCCGACATTGGTGTGCGACCG
>JBMFTB010000072.1:0-3941 GCA_049967255.1 Thermoplasmata archaeon | reverse complement strand
CCAAGCCTTGCACCCCAGCCCCATCCCCTTCCACCATACCACCATGGACCAAACATTCTCCATCACCCAATTACTCAATTGAGTAAAAATATTTAAGATTTTCGCCTATTTTTTCCATATTTTAAATGGTACATTTTGGGTTCAACTTAAATATTAAAAATACCATGAACGATTATGTCAGATGCTGTTAAAATTGGGATCATCATTTGTGACAGGTACAGGAACTGTGCAGGCGGTAAATGCTTTAAAGCATTGATGAAAAGGGAGGGTGCATTCTCCCTGTATAAAAACAAGGATGTTGAATTAGCTGGTTATACAACCTGCGGTGGCTGCCCGGGTGGGAACATTGAATATGCGCCTGAGGAAATGAAAAAGAATGGTGTGGAGATCATCCATTTTGCAACTGGCTTTGTTGTAGGTTATCCACCCTGCCCGTACATCGATTATTTCAAGAATTACATTGAAGGTAGATTTGGCATTAAGGTCATAATAGGAACTCACCCAATACCGCAAAAGTATTATTCTGAGCATGAGAGACTGGGTACATGGAAAAATGGTAACTGGTCTGAAAAATTAAAGTTTGTAATGTGCGATGAAAAAACAAGAAAGGAATATGATTGATAAAATAAAACAGTTAAGAATTACTGTACTGAACGACAATGAGCCTGGGCCTGGTTTAAAGAATGATTGGGGCTGGAGTGTTCTCATAGAATCTGAAAGATGGAATATCCTTTTCGATGCAAATACGAGATCTGACATAATTGAGTACAACACAAAAAAGATGGGCATTAACGTTCAGAACATTGATTTTGCATTCTTAAGCCATTCACATTTGGACCATTATGGTGGCTTTGAATACATTGGAAAAATTAAAAAAGGATTGAATGTTTATTCACCAGAGTATGCTGGTATTCTAAAATCATGGGGTCTTGTTCCTCTGGTTATTGAAAAACCTTTGGAAATTATGGAGAATGTTTACTCAACTGGCCCTATAAAAGGCTTTTTTATCAAAGAGCAAGCGCTCATAATTAAAGGTGAAGGTTTTAATGTTCTATTTGTAGGATGCAGCCACCCAGGCATAGACAAAATTGTTGAAAAGGCATTTGAAATGGTTGGAAGGATTTATCTTGTTATTGGCGGGTTTCATGGACCTTCAAAAAAACAATTGGATTATGTAGCAAAGTTAAGCGATTACATTTGCCCAGCTCATTGCAGTGGTGATGATGCTAAAGATTATGTGAAAAATATGTTTAAAGAAAAATATGTGATGGTAAAAACAGGATCCATCATACAAATACCTTTTAAATAAAAAAAATTATTTGCCAACCATTTGTGCAATGGTTGTGTTTATGTAATCCGCAATGTTCTTTTTCAGATCTGTTCCCCCTGGATAGCCCTTCGGCATGAAAGAGAATTCGATTGCATAGCCTGTAACGCCTAGACCGTTTGGTGAAACAGGTACCTTGCTCGTTATGTTCAATTTACCATTACTGAACCTTGATAGACCTGATGGCTTTGCAATTATGCTACCAATGTTTGATAAATCAAGAATGAATGATCCTGGCTCTGTAAGCTCCTGCTGTATGTTCGATAGATCTACCCTTGTCATTTCCTTTGAAACCATGCCTGCAAATATTCCACCCGCTAATGCTCCTGTAATAGCTGTTGCCTTTTTCCCTTTCGATGCAAATATGAAGTGCTTGTCCGTTATGACTATTGACCCAGAATATGGTATTGTTGATATTTTTCTGCCATCAATGGTAGTAAGGCTTGCACCAGGAAGATTCAGAAGCATCATTTCACCCTGTCCTATGCCCTGCATACCCTGAACCTGAGGCGCCTGTGGCTGAACATTCTGATTACTAGTCTGTGTTTGTGGCTGGTATACAGGTCCTGGATAGGGACCTGGGTACTGCTGCTGTGGTGGTGGATAATTTGGCGGTGGGCCCGGTGGTGCCTGCTGCCCGTAATAACCCGGCCCTTGACCATACTGCTTTGGCCTCTTGCGCCTCATTAGAATGAAAAGGATAATTATGACAACAATGATTATAATAACAATAATTAAAATCATAAGAAGCGGAGATGGACCCGAACCAGATGGTGAAATTGATGTTGTTGATATGACAGGTATTATAACATCAACACTCTGGTTATCAACCGTTATTTTTTCAGGTGTGATCGTTGCATGATAGGGTGAAGGCAAAGAATATGACCAAGAATAAACACCGTTAGGTGCGGTGAAATTTATGTAATCGTTTGTGGAACTTTTAGTTTGACCGTTAAATGTTACTGACCATGATAGACCATTTGGCAGGCCCTTGGCATAAAAACTCACAGTATATGCTTGTGATACTGTTGTTGAAAATAGTACTGATATATTCACAGGCCTGCCCTGAACGGTGAAATTTCCCTGAGGTATGCTTGCATAATAATTTGTTGAAGTGAAAACCTGATAGAAATATGTCCCGTTTGGCTCGTAAAATATAATGGTATTGTTTGTTGAATTATAATAATTGCTGCCGATAATCACACCCCACTTTGAACCTGGTGGCAGACCATTTTCATTGAACATTACTGGATAACTTGTTTGCTTTATTTGTGGTGTGAATGTTAATTCAGGGAATAGATAAATACCAAGAATGGAATCACAGGCTAATGAATTGTTTGAGGCCATAGTCATTGTCAAATTAATTTTATAGGATCCTGGATTCAGAATTGAATATGCTAAATAAATGAAGAGCAATGGACCATTAAGCTCATTCAGCTTAGATATTTGAAAATTTGTATTTACAATGGGATTTATATAATTTGATCCTTCCATGAAAAACACAGCCAGCTTTTCACTGCCCGTGACATTAAATTCATAATTCATTGACGTTACGGATATATTCTTTACATCTCCCATAGCCTGGAAATATTTCATACTATGACCGACAGATGCATTTATCGCATTTGGATAGCCTATGGAAATACCACCAATGGCCTTTTGCGTAATAGGAGATCCGTATGGTGATATAGCACCGTTGCTAGCTGAATAACCTTCTACAGAATTTGTACCTATATGATTATTTGATGCATAGAAAATAGGTGTATAGTTAGAAGTAGAGGAAAAAGGCTGGCCACCTCCATCAGTTGCACCATAGATATATATGGATCCGCCAGGGTTCAGGGTTATATTATTATATTGACCATCCGTGTGGTTCGCAATTCCACTATCAAGTATTTCAGGCAATGCATAAATCGCATTTGTTGATGATGGTATAACAAAATTATTTTTTTCATTATTCCCTGCGTTATAGATGCTGAACGCTGCAAATAAAAGAACAATCACTATCAAGAAAACTATGATCCTTTCAATTTTCATAGCGCCCACTATTTAAATGGATGATATGCATGCTTATAAATTTTCCTATAAATTTCTATTTATGATAAAATAAATAAAAAATTGATTTATGCATATTTTTTGAGAAATTTTTTCATTTCAATTCTATAGTGATTATGGAACTCTTGAATATGATCTTCTTTGAGCCATCTTTCTTTGTTATCTCAATTTCATACTTGGACACAGCTGAAATCTTCCCCATCTCCATCTGGTTATTAACAAGGAAGATAAAAGCGTCCCTGCCCACTGCGGCATCTGTGATGAGCGTATTAACAATCTTTTGCTCAGAACCCTTCTCTTTTGCCTCGTTACCCTTTTCCATGATTTTTGTATTGATTTTCCATATTTTAAGATTTCCATTCTTCCGAGACCATCTGGTAATTCATAAAATATAAAAAGTGTGTGGTTATTTTGCTATTTATGATATCCGAAAATACCACACAGGTAAGGTATTCAAATAATGGTATATCAAATTTTTCTATGAGATTTATATATGCATGGAAAAAGCCTTTAAATGAAAGGGAAACAATTGCATTCATGACCTCTTTTAAGCCATATT
>JBMFTB010000071.1:0-4016 GCA_049967255.1 Thermoplasmata archaeon | reverse complement strand
ATGACAGAAGTGCCAAAAAAAGTAAGAGAACTGGATGAAAAATTAGGAACAAATATATTCCCTAAAAATCGGAGTTAGGGTACTAAATAAGAATGACCTTTATGATTTATCCGAAAATAATGTTTTATTTTTATTTAGAGAATTTTCCCTCATCATAATATTTAGAAAGTTTATATAAAGAATAGGCTGTAACCAAAGTAGCTTTTTTAAAATCATCCAAATTTAATTTTTCATCTGTCATATGCGCCTCTTCTAGTATTCCAGGCCCATAGTTCAAAGTTGGAATCCCTTCGCTATGGGTAAATCTTAGATCAAATGTACCGGGTGATAAAACGTAAATTGGAGTTTTTCCTACAATTTTCTGTATTGCTTCGGAATAAATTTTATAAAATATGTTATCAGTATTTTCTATAACACTTTCTGTTGCATAATTTTCAGTTATTTCCAAACCTAATCCATTCCTTTCAATTTTATTTATCAATATTTCATTGATTTCATTTCTAACTTCATTTAATTTTTCTTCAGGGATTAATCTTCTAAATATAGTAAATTCACATGTATCTGCTACAGTATTGGACCAAGTCCCACATTTTAAAGTATTTATAGAAATTGTTGGTCTTTTAGAATTTTCAGGAGTTATTGAATATTTAGAAATTAAATTCTTTGATTTATTTAATGTAAAAAGATTTAGTTCATTTATTACTTCGCACGTTTTATCTATTGCATTTTTTCCTAAATAAGGCATCGATCCATGGCTTTTAGACCCTTTAACCTTCACAGTCAAAAGTAAAGCCCCACGATGACCATAATAAATTTTATCTAGGCCCTGAGGTTCAGTAATAACCACCAGATCTGTATTCTCTTTTGAAAGAAATTTTTTCTCCACTAAATAATATGTTCCCGCATTTTTATTTCCAACTGTTTCTTCATCTGGTACGGCGGTCTGAACAATTGTGAAATTATTTAAAATTTCAGCGCAACAAATTTTTAGAATTTCGATCGCAAAAACTTGCATAGCTAACCCAGATTTCATATCTGAGGATCCACGTCCATACAAAAAACCATCTTTTATTACAGGCTCATATGGATTATATGTCCACCCATCTCCAGCAGGAACAACATCATAATGTCCATTGAACGCTATATGAATTGGCCCATTGCCATAGATACCATAAATTATTGGTCTATCGCCTTCCCCAAAATGTACAAGTTCTTTTAGTCTTTTTCTAGGCACTTTGATGATCTTTGTATTATAGCCCAATTTTCTTAAATAAAAAGAAAAAAAATTAGAGAACTTTTGATAATTCTTTCCAGGCGGATTTTCTGTCGGTATTCTTATCATATCTTTGAGAAACTCTATCATTTCATTCGAAACTTTAGTAATAGTACCATTTAAGGCATCAATTATTTTTTGATCATCCATTGATATCGCTCCGTAACTAATCTTCTATTACATCTTTTTCTTCATCCGGGATATATGTTTCTTTAGTAAATACTATTCCTATAATCACTAAAATAGACGCAATGATAAGCCATAGTTCCCATGAAAGCATTAGATCTTTAATTCCCGCGTAAGTAGATAATATTATACTTATAGCAAATCCTCCAAAAATAGCACCTCCGTTGTAGGCAAAGCCTACTCCTGTAGTCCTGAATTTTTTACTAAATATTTCTGATAGAAATGTAGGAACAGCTGCAAAGATCATGGCTTCTAAGAATGCCTGGATACTAAATGCAATGAACATAGTATAATCACCGTCCGAAAATGCCATTATTGCTATCGGAATGCTTAGTACAAGGAAAACTATTGCATAAATGAGGGTAAGTAATTTTCTTTTTAAAATTTTGAGACCCACCAAACCTCCTGCCCATACTCCAAACAAAGAAACTAAGTTAATTAGGGCAACATATGAACCCATTGTAACTCCAGAAATATTTGGGAATTTCTCCAGAAACAATGATGGGTAAAAGCTAAACGTTGCTGTATTAATAAAAAGAAGCCCAGAGGTAAAGATCAGAGCAAATATCAATGGTTTTCCTCCTTTTATGATTAAACTTTTAAGAGGAATTTTCTCTATTTCTTTCTTTGCTTTCATATCTTCGAATATTTTTGTTTCCTTTGTTATTAATCTTATAATCAAAGTAATTAATCCAGGAATTATTGTAGTATAAAAAACAACTCTCCACCCTATATTTGAAAAGCCTGAACTACCGAAATATCCATAAATTGCAGCAAAAACGAAAGCAATTATAAAGTACCCTGTTCCAAATCCACTTTGTACAAATGCACCTATAGCTAATCTATATTTTTTGGGAACGCTTTCCATAGAAAGGGCTGTACCACCACCATATTCCGCACCTGCAAACATTCCTTCAAAAAATAGTATTATGTAAAGTATGATTGGTGCTATTATTCCAACTTGAGCATATGTTGGTAAGAGACCCTTGGAAGCGGCTAGAACAGAAAAACCTAGTATAGTCATAGTAAGCATGGTCTTTCTTCCTATCTTGTCACCAAGAAAATTTCCCATAATCAGTGAGCCGATAGGTCTTGCAAGAGCTTCCACAGCAAATCCTCCGAATGTAGCAATTAAGCCTAAGACACCAATGCTCGTCGGAAAGAAAATAGTTGAAATATATACAGCAACAAGGGCATATGCAATTGTAGTATATCCATCCATTAACCATCCTGCATAAGAAGCTATCACTTGAAGCCAATTTTCTTTTGACATTTTTTCTGATGTCATAATTTGATATTTAAACGGGTATATTTAAATTTTTTGCATTAATTTAATATTTTAAAAGTATTTTTTCCAAAAAAATTGAATTTTTAGGTAAAAAATTTAAATTGTTAAAAATTAAATATAGATAAAACTGCTTTTTCAGCTGCTATTCTAGTAAGATATGCAACCTTATCAAGAGAGGATTTTATTTTTAAAGTGGATACACATAATACAGTATCCCCATCATATCCAGAACTATATGGGAAAATTCTTGCAGAAAAACCAAAATTAGCTATTTGGGCGATATAATTTGCTTCTCTATTATCAAGAATTGCATTAGTTAAAACAGCTCCAATTGTAGTATTACCTGTAATTGTTTTATCAAAAATTTCCCCGATTTCTCTTTCCTTACTTTTATATAAATTTTGCAAATCCTCTTGATCCCGAGATATAACATTTTTACCATCTAAATCGTAGACATAACCTATGCTATTGGCAATTACATAAACACCAATAATTAAATCCCCATTTCGGATTTCATAATAGCCTTGCCCTGATTTTTTGCCTTTTTCTATTCCCTCATACTTTCCAACTGTTGCTCCAGTTCCTCCCCAATAGCTTCCTAATGGAATTTCTTTCCCTAAATTTTTTAAAGCTTCTGTAGCCCATCTTTTATTTGGTAAAAAAGAATTATCATAGAAATCAAAAATTCCTAAAGACGGTATTAATGGAACAATTATTTGGCCAAGATTCACTCCTATTTTTTTTAAGGATAGCTGTTTCATTATTGTTTGAATAATATCGAAACCGAAGACACTTCTACCCGTAAAAACCATTGCATCAATAGAATAATCTGGCCTGTGAATAGATCTTAAAATGTCTGTTTCTCTTGATGCGGGGGATCCTCCAGATTGATATATCCCAGCAACATTTGGGCGTTTAACTGTAAAAATAGTAATCCCAGATTTTATTTTTTTATCTGTATATCCTCCAACCATTATCTCATCAAATCCAATTTTTGAAATTTTTCTATTTTTTTTCATATTTTTTACAATAAAATCCCAATATTTAAAAATTTTGTAAATTTAGTTCAGTAGAAACCCTCAGAAAAATATTTAAAGAAAAGGGTTTTTGTCGTATTTATGTCATATCCAAATATGACTAAAACCCTCAAGGTTGGAATGAACAACGATGTTTATAAATTTATTGATCTTACTGAGTGTGACCGAAAAATAGTGAAAGTCGGTTAAATGTCATAATTTTTTTCTTAAAATTTATAAATTGTGGGTTCAT
>JBMFTB010000070.1:0-4090 GCA_049967255.1 Thermoplasmata archaeon | reverse complement strand
CAAGCTCATGAATAAATATTTCTGTTACTGAGTATAGTAAAAAACCTAGTAAACATCTAGGTTTTTAGAAGTTGTCACTTATAAATGGTATTAACATTATTTAAACTTTTCTAGTATGAAAATTAAAGCAAGGACCAATGTAATTATAAAATCTATGATATATGGTATTTTAACACCAACATTCTGTGATATATAGCCAAACAAAAGTGCAAAAACAGAAACACTTAAACCAAAAGAAAACTCGTAAAAGGCAATATTTTTAGAAATGTTAGCCTCACTAACATTAGATATATAAATTAAAGGTGCAGAAATGCCAAAGGCTGAGCTTAAACCAACCAAGAGCATCATTATAATGAGAAAATAAAAGTTCATCGTAATAGCCGGAATAATTATTGCCAGAAGTACTAAAAAAGAAATGTCCATTAATAGTGAAAGTCTTTTTTTATCCATAATCCTTGCAAGATATAAAAAGCCAAATAATCTAGTTATGGAGAGTGCAGAATTAAGAATACCAAGCTCAAATACATCTATTCCATTATGAAGTGCAAAACCAGGAAATATTGAAAAAAGAATACCTATGGACAATCCTGTGGCAAAACTAGGTAAAAATGATTCGACAAGTATTTTTCCTCCATTATTCAATTTTTGTATTCCTATGCTTCCGTATTTTTCGTGTCTTATAGAAATAATAAAAGAAATTATGGAAAAAAGTATAATTAAAAATGATATAAAGAAAATTAAGGAATAACCAATAATGGGTATCAGATATCCCGCTAAAAAAGGTGAAATAAAATATGAAATTCCCCAGACAATACTATAAATATTTATTAAATTCGTACCTTTTGAAATACCTGTAAAGAATATTTCTGTTGTTATCCACCATATGAATTGACCGATTCCAAGTAATAAAACAATTAATAAAAATATGGAAAATGAATTTTCAATAAAAAACATAAAGGTTGATAAATCAACCATTATTGAAGCTATAATAATCATTTTAGTTACAAAATTAAGGTTCTTTATCTTTGAAAAGAAAAAAGGAAGTAAAATGTTAGGGAGCATTAAAAGGAAGCCATATTCTCCTAAAAATAATTGATCTGCACCTAAATGTGTGAAAAATGGTGGTAATGAAAATGTGATCATACTGTATCCGAAAGAGAACAGGGCTAAATGAACGAGAAGAAGTGATTTTTTCATTAAAGGACCTAAATGTGAATGAGATATAAAATGCTTAATTTTTGTTTTTTTGAAGAAAATTATTTAAATAAATTATTTTTATTATGTCCAATGAGAAAGTCACTGGCAATTAATGCCATTTTGATTATTTCTTCGTTTATGCTGATTATTGCTTCAATAAACGTGTTTTTCATTTATATTATACTAGAAAAAACAGTTTCAATTATTTTATTATTATTTTTTATTATATCTGTTTCATCTGGATTGATAATTTTAATAATTTCATCTTTAAGAATTCTAAAATTGTTTCAGAACATTGAAAAAGAGGAAATAAAAATAAATTTGGATTATCTTTCAGATGATGAGAAATTTATTATCAATCTTATATTGAAGAATAAGGGTATTATGCTTCAAAATAAAATTGTGAATGAATCAGGTATGACAAAGGTTAAAGTTTCTAGGATTATTTCTTCTCTTGAATCCAAGGGATTTATTGAAAAAAGAAGAAGGGGAGTAACAAACGAAATAATTATAAAAAAATGAAATATGTTTCATGAAACATGTTTCAAAAAAGTGTTAAATGCTGTTTCATATTCAAGAATTAACCATGAAAAACATAGAAAAATTGATTTGGATTATAGTTGGAATCGTCTCCCTAGCAATAATTGCCATGGTTGTGATGTCCATTCTGGGAGGCACAGGATATGCGGGATATGGATACCATACAATGATGTGGAATGGATACGGAATGCCCATCTTCATGATTTTCATGGGAATAGTTGGCTTAATATTTCTGATCCTTTTTCTTTACTTCTTTATAAGTGTTTTCAGTGAACCACTTTATAATAACCACGATGAAGAAGCAATAAGGATATTAAAGGAAAGGTATGCAAAAGGTGAAATAACGAAAGAAGAATTTGACCAAAAAATAAATGATCTTAAGAGATATTGAAATTGAAAGCATAAAAAATATTGCAATTAAAAATGGGAACATTTAAAAAGCTTTAAAGACATATCTGTAAAAAATGTATTAACGAATGTGCCATTTAGCACATTCTTTTTTAGCTAATAATTTTATATTCTATCTTTTCTTTTTTAAGGAATTCTTCTATTGCTCTGATGTTCTCAAATCCTATAGTCTGTATGGTGATTATTATTTTTGCCATACCTGCAGGTATGTCCTTTTCAACCCTTTCAACATCTATGTTCTGGACATTTGTTTGCCTCTCAGAAAGGAAGTTAAGTATATGCTTAAGGGATCCTGGTTTGTCAGGTATTATTACTGAAATCTTTACCATAAGCTTCTCTTCAACTAGGCCTTTTAATGTGATTTGATTCAAGAGGTTATAATCAACATTTCCACCGCTTATTAATGCGCATACCCTTTTACCTTTCATCTTTATTTTTTCAGATAAAATTGCAGCAAGCGATACTGCACCTGCGGGCTCTGCTACTATTTTGTTCCTTGTAAGCAAGAGATACATAGCATTTGCAATTTCATTGTCGTTAACTGTTACAAGGTCATCAACGTATACCTTTACCATATCGAATGTAAGTGGTCCAGGTATTTTAACAGCTATGCCATCTGCAATTGTATCAAGATTCACAAGAGGAACAATTTCGCCCTTCTCCACTGAAAGTTTCATGGATTGTGCACCTTCTGCCTCGACACCAATAATCCTTATTTTACTATTCAAAGATTTTAAAGCAAATGCTATACCTGATATTAAGCCACCGCCGCCTATCGGCACAACAACCGCATCAATATCTTTTATCTGTTCAAAAATTTCAAGACCTATTGTTGCTTGGCCAGCAATTACATATGGATCATTAAAAGGATGTATAAAAACACGGTTGTTCTTTTCAGTGAATTCTATTGCCTTTTTGTAAGCATCATCGTAAGTTTCACCATATAACTGAACATCAGCACCATATGATTTTGTAGCAATGATCTTTGAGGGGGGTGTAAAAATAGGCATAAATATTGTTGCTTTAACACCTAAAAGTTTAGCAGCGTATGCAACACCCTGAGAATGGTTTCCGGCACTTGAAGCAACAACACCTCTATCTTTTTCTTCATCATTTAGATGGTATATCCTGTTGTATGCGCCTCTTAGTTTGAAAGACCCGGTCGTCTGAAGATTTTCAAGCTTTAGATATACATCATTCCCGGACATTTCAGAAAACATTCTTGAATGTTCCACAGGAGTTTTTTTCACTACACCCCTTAAAATCTTCTCAGCATCCATAACATCTGTCATTCCAATCATAAATTGATCGCTCATATTACATCACCTATTTTTTCTAGAAATTCCCCACCCGTTATGCCAGGTTTGATGCCCATTTCCTTTGCCCTTTCTGAAATTTCTATAACTTCCTTTTCAAGCATTTCTCTGAAATCATTTACACCAGAAACTTTACCTGCAATGTCACCTAGCTTGTTTGCTGCATCCATGTTAAGGTAACCGCACATTATGTAACCGGTCCTTGCCTTTATCAGTATCAGTGGGGCTTTTCCCAGTTGAATCTTTAAACCAAGGGCCATTTCTTTTTTAAGGGGAATTTGCTCAATTATCATCAATAAAGTGAATTAAAATGTCATATAAATATTATTTCAATTCAAGGAGATTTTAGATAGTTTTAGGAGTTTAAGGAAAGATGAAAAACACCAGCCTTCAGGATTTACACGGATTTTCCTTAATTGAAAAATTTAATAATAATTTTGATATACTAATAAATAACGTTTAGAACCATTAAATTGAAGCTTCCAAACGACAAAACGCTCACTGAAATGTCAAAGCGAATCAAAGAAGCAACACAGATTGTTCTGGACCATAGTTTTGAGAATAAAACATTCAATAAAAATAAGCTCAATAAAGGTACATACAGAATGGTAAGGGAGAGGATACCTACG
>JBMFTB010000069.1:0-4277 GCA_049967255.1 Thermoplasmata archaeon | reverse complement strand
AGAAGTGCCAAAAAAAGTAAGAGAACTGGATGAAAAATTAGGAACAAATATATTCCCTAAAAATCGGAGTTAAGGTTAAAATAAAATCTTAAGGAATGAGATTATTAAAATTTTATCATATTTTTTCAAATTCTATAATGCTTTGATTGTTGGAATGATGCAACACATTAAAAAAGATAACAATTTTTAAATAATGTTAATCTTATTAATGATCATGAATAATCGTAAAATATCAAAACCAATTCCTGAAAATTTCATTGACTGGAAAATTGATGGATATAATTATACAAAAGAAGAAGCCATCGAAGTATTTAAAAATGCAATTGAAGAAAACAATGGAAATTTTTATTATAATTCCATTGAAAATCTTGAAAAAATTTTATTAGAGATTATAGATAATGAAAGTGAAATAATGTTTTTTCCAATTGATGAAAAAATAGATGAGAAAATAAATAAACTAAAAAATTTTAAGATTTATGATCTTAATGCATTGGCAGGAGAGAAAAATTTAAAATATTTAATTAAAAATATTAAAATAGGCATTACAGGTGCAGACGCATTAGCCGCAGAATCAGGTTCCATTATACTATGTGACAATTCTTCGATGAAGAGTTATGCTGCATTTCTACCTGAAAAACATATAGTGATTTCATATGAATCCATTCTTTTTTCAACAATTCTTGAAGCTTTAAAATATTTATGGGAAAATTTTGTTGATGTGCCTTCAACAATACAAATAATTCAGGGTCCTAGCAAAACTGGAGATATAGAGAAAAAAATAGTAAGACCTTCCCATGGGCCAAAGGAACTACACATAATTTTACTGAAAGATTAATATGTCATTTTCTGAAGCACACAAAAAAATTTTGAAAGCATTAAAAGATGAGGATTTAAGGAAAGGTTCCTTTGAAGCAACAAAAGAAGAAGTGGTAAACAGAAGAGAAGCAATTGAAAGACATCCGTATGTTATTAAATGGGCCGGAGAAATAAGGGAATTAAAAAGAGATATATTAATTCAACAAGAATCATTATTAGAAAAATTCAAAAATTCATTTTTAGGAGAAAATAAATATTTTTATTTCGTTGATTCTAAGGAAGACATGAAAGCTATAGTTTTAAAAATAATAAATGATAAAAAAACAATTGTAAAAAGCAAAAGCCTCGTTGGTGAAGAAGTTGAATTAAGACAATTTCTTGAAAAACATGAAATAAGTATTTACGAAACTGATTTGGGTGAATTTCTCGTTCAGCTTGTTAATGGTAAACCTGCCCATATGGTTACTCCAGCAGTAAACATGACAGAGAAAAGGGCGAGAACGGTCCTTCAACCCTTTATCAATGAGAAACTTGATGATATAACATCGATTGTTTTAGGTGTTAGAAAATTCATGAGAGAAAAATTTTTAAGTGCCGAAATTGGAATAATTGGGGCAAATGCTCTTGCAGCGGATACAGGTTCCATAATTTTTATCACAAATGAAGGAAATGGGGCATTATCATCCATTTTACCTGAAAAATTGATAGTGATTACCTCAATAGAAAAAATTTATGAAAGATTTTTGGATGCATTTAAAGCTTCTATTGTTCAAACAAATTACAGTGGTTTCAAAAATACATCATACATACATATTTTAAATGGAGCATCAGAGGTAGATTTACCAGGACCAAAAGAAATTTACTTGGTATTATTAAACAATGGAAGGATTAGGGATGACTTTCTCAAAGAAACACTAGCCTGCGTAAAATGTGGCTCATGCCAACTCTCATGTCCTATATTTCATATAATAGATGGCAGCTGGGGACATATTTACACTGCAGCCATAGGAATTCCTTGGACTGCAATTACTGGATCTATAAAAATTGCAAATGATCTTTCTTATTTCTGTCTTGGTTGTGGTAGATGCAAAGAGGTTTGTCCAATGGATATAAATATACCTGATATTATAAGAAAATTAAAAAAGTTAAGGCTAATATTGATAATGCATTAAGCCTTTTTCAATTTCTTTTCAAGGTCCTCAAGATACACTTTTCCTTTTTCACTCAACTGATAATATGTATGGTGAGGCTGTGTTGTTACCCTCTTTTTTAATTTTGCTTCTTTTCTTTTTAGCATTCCAGATGGTCTTTTTTCAAGGTATCCATCACTATAAAGCTTTTTTAAAATTTCACATACTACCCTTTTGTTCAACTCAATATCTCTTCCAACAGATTTTGCATAATCTGTCTTGAATCTTCTAAAATGATCTAAAATCCTATAAACGAGATCATCGGTAATATCAATGTTCTGGGAGAGCTTCAAAACCATATTCAAATGTAATTTTTGCTGGCATATATTTTTTCTCTTTCTCAATTTAAAAATATTTGTTAAATGTTAATAATAATTTCAAGGCCTAGAAACACAAAATTTAATAAATTTAGATTTTAATAAAAAATACTAATACTAATTAACTTATCATGAATTCAAAAAATATAAATAAATATGAGTAATGTATCTAAAAATTATGAAGTATTTTACAGTAATAGCAATAACAATATTGATTTCTTCAATACCAATTTTTTCCATTGAGGAAAGTACTTATCCTGCATGGTATTTTACAGGCGCAACATTGAATTATTCAGCATACGACTATTATGGGTTAAATTCCACGCCTAATATGATTTGGAATTTTTCATATAAAATTACATACACAATAAACGGTTATTTTAATTACACATACTATAAAAAAATTGATAGAAATAGTACCTTGGTCAAAAGCAATGGAACTGTTGAAGATCCTAATGGTTTTCCGGCGTTGAATTTATCAAATCTTGAATTATTAAACCGTGGGAATGCCTCTTTCATTTCAAAGATTTCTTTGCCCGGGATAAATTCTATAAAAGTAATAAAAAATGTCACTGTTGCAACATTTTCTGGCAATGTTTTATCGAATGAAATAATTCTACATTATGACTCATTAATTAATGGTGAGAGAATTATTTATTTAAATTATTCCGAATATTCTGGTGTTTTACTAAATGAAAAAATCTTGAACGTTTTTTCATCAAATATAACCTTAAATTATTTTATGGTTACCTACACAAACATTCCCCTATATAAGGTCACACTTACACAGGTGTTTTTGGAATTCATAATTGCAATAATTTTCGTTATAGCACTAATCTATTTTTTCAGAAGGTACAGAAAAATCCATTATTGATTAATCAATTCGAGTGCATCATAGACATTACCTTTCCTAAGTCTTGAAAGATTTGATAAGCATATGGGACACCAAACTATTACATTTTTCTTTCCAGTTGAAAGAAGTTCATCCATTCTGGATCGTGCTATCTCAGTTGCAAGTCTAGGAGATACAAACTCTATTGGACCACCACAGCAACCACTTTCCTTTCCTGATGCCTGAGGTTTAATTGCATCTGACCCATATTTTATTTTTAAATATCTGTTTAGGTAGCATGATTCATGGTCAACAAAATCACTAACATCAGACAGATTTAAAAATTCTGTATAATGGTATATTTCAGCATTAAAATTTTTATCCACTTCAGGATAAAGAACTTTTAAAGCATATGTTGTATGCGGATCAATAGTAACCAATTTTTTATTATTTATTATTTTAATAATTTTCTTAGCGTAATCTTCAAAAACATCGGAACCCATATCATGAAATATTATACCAGAATAATAATCAATCGAATAATCATATCCAATATCTATTTTTTCTTTCAACAACGAGTATGCTCTTCTAACGATACTATAAAACCTATCTTTTTCTACAGGTTTTATAAAATGCCATATACCATTTTCCATTATTTTATATAAAGAGAAAAGTCTTTCTTCCAGTGGTTCTACTTTTTCTAAAATGTTCCTCAATCCTTCAAGATATGGCGTAATCTGATAAAGGTACCCAGTAAAGAGCAAATATTCGTGGTCCGGATCATCTTTAAGAACCCTTTCTCTTGATATGCCAAGGGGCATTAATTCTTTCAGAGCTTTTTTTCCTAAATTGTCTATGAATTCATACAATTCCATAATTAAGTATCAACATTACGTTAAAAAAAATTTCCATAAATTAAAAATGATTGAAATGCTAAATTTGAGGATTTTTCTAAATTTTTCATTTAAGTTTAATCATAAGTCAGATGCTCATCGCTAAAGCTTCGGAACCTGTTGCTGTTTTCTCTACCCATGAGTGGAGTTTCATTGAACCGCAACGATTGGCTGGCTGACAACAGCCTGAAGTACTCAGATTTACTGAGTACTTCGATGCTCCTTGAGG
>JBMFTB010000068.1:0-4825 GCA_049967255.1 Thermoplasmata archaeon | reverse complement strand
TACTGGCCAGGCATTTGATCCACACGTTAAGAGACATCGATTTAGAGAGGAATGGTGGTCTTAACCGATGACCAATGAAATGTTATTAGCTTAGATCTTATAGAGTTTGTCTAAATGTGACGCTGTCAATTTTTCGTTGAAAATATTAAAAATAGCATCAGTTATCCTACCATACATATTTCAAAAAATATTCAAATTAAATAATCCAGATAAAAGCTATGCCTTCGACAAAATGAAATAATAAGTAATTATCAACGAAGAGTTGACAAGATCCTAAATGTTAAAATAAAATTTTGGTAGAAATCTAAGTTTATTTGTCGTTATTGTTTTTATCCACATAAAGATTGGCACTTTAAAAAAACACTTTGAAAAAGAAAAAAACAGAACAAAAGTTATGAATTATTGGCAATATGTACATAGATAGCATTTAATAAGATACAGAATTAAAATATTTCTAAAACTCAGAACTCCAGTAAAAATATTTAATATGGAATGCATTAACCGAATGTAATGGCATTTATAGAGGTAAAGAATCTTACCAAAATATTCAAAACAGGAGAGAAAGAAACTGTGGCATTTGAAAATATATCTTTTTCCATGGTTGAAAGGGAGTTTATCTCAATTGTAGGGCCATCAGGATGTGGCAAATCTACAATATTGAGAATATTAATAGGATTAGACACGCAAACATCTGGTGAGATTCTTTACAAAGATTTGCCTTTGCCTATAAACAAACCGAAATTTTCGATAGTGTTTCAAACACCTTCCCTATTTCCATGGCTTACAGTGCAAGAAAATATTGAGGTAGTATTAGAAGCAATGGGGATCAAAAAAGAAGAAAGAACCCAAATTGTTGAAAAATATATTAAGGTAATTGGTTTAGATGGCTTTGAAAATGCATATCCTAAAGAATTGTCTGGAGGAATGAGACAGAGAGTCGGAATTGCCAGAGCTCTGGCTGTAAACCCAGAATTATTATTATTAGACGAGCCTTTTTCCGCATTAGATTCTTTTACAGCAGAAGGGTTAAGAGAGGAGATCTTGATGTTATGGTCAGACCCAAGTCTGCCACCTGATGATATTATTCTCGTCACTCACAATATAGATGAAGCAGTGCAGTTAAGCGATAGAGTTATAATATTGAGCCCTAGACCAGGTCATATCATAGGGGAAATAAAGATAGATTTGCCAAGGCCAAGAAATAACAGGTCATCCGAGTTCTATAATTATGTTGATAAAGTTATTACATTGTTATCAAAATAATTGATATATAAATATTTTAAAAAACTTCATTAATATACGATAAAACGAAATATTATACTTAAAAAAATTAAAAAGATAAAAAGGGAAGATTAACTCTTCCATAGATATATATACATTGTGTCTCCGCCACCACCGTATATTGCATTTTGCTCGTATTGTACTCCATGTAATGCTGATGAATAGAACCAGAATGCATTTGCTTGCTCAGTGTATGTGTAGAAGGTAAGATTTACCCCAAGAACTTCAGCCTGATCGTAGTACTTAAGTGCCAGCGTTGCATTACCTGTAGCTTGTGCATCGGCAATGTACTGGTTCATCAGTGCATCTTCTTTTGCCTGGTTAGGATGTCCTGCTGCCTCTAAAATCTGCGGATTCCATGAATTTGCAGCTCCGTAAGTACCATTTTCCTGATACATTGGAATCATGTAATCTGACGGGAATGGATAATCTGGAGCCCAGCCAAGTATGTATATTGGCATTGGATTCTGACCGGGTACCATATACCCTATTATCTGAGAGAATTCCATGTATAGAGCGGTTGCATGTATGTTTGGATCAATTGATTCCATTGTTGTTATCCAGTCTTGCACGGCTGCAAAATCAATCGGGTCTCCTGCATATACTATGATCGGGATGTTTATAGTAGTATTGTACAATCCGGATTCTTCCATATATTGCTTTGCAATAGTCAGGTTGTAAACTGGCACTACTGCTCCTGCCTGTTGTAACTGTGCTGGAGACATATATCCAGGCATACCCAAGGGTATTACTCCAGTATAATGGAACGCAAAGTCTGCACCATATTTAGCGTTTCCAATTAAGTTTTCAATGTAGTTTGTGTAGTTAAATGCATATGACCATGCTCTTCTAACATCCAGATTTGTAAAGTAGTATTGTGGTACGGTATACCCAGACCCCAATGTTGGTAACATAGTTGTGTTAACATCGAAATTATATTCGAACCAGAATATGCTCAATGTTGGGAATGGCGTAATAGTCATTTTTCCCTCTGATTGTAATTTTGCAATGATTGGATAATCATATGTAGGTAATCCTGATACTATATCTGTCTGTCCACTTTCTGCAATCAATAGTGCTGTTGAAGGATCTTTTTCCCACTGTATGAATATAGTATCATTTGCAGTATGGTTAAAACCCGGAACTCCAGGGATTGGTGTATAATACGGATTTGGTGCCATTGTTACAGACTGCCCAATCTGGTAACTTTTGATCATGTAAGGACCAGATCCCATTGTATTGTATCTGAGATAGTTGTTATAGTTTGATTCCATTGAGTAGTTAGTATATGCCAAAAATCCTGGGGGTGTAAACGTTATTCCAGCACCATGAGCTACAGCCCAGCTGTAATCAATTATTCCTCCGCCAATCGGGTCAGCTATATAATCTAAAAACGCAGGATCTGCTTTTAACAGATGGAATGTAACCGTCTGAGTCGCATTGTTTACTGTAATTGCACTTGTAATGTTCTGATATAAAGCAGTTCCGTTTGAAAACAGGCCAGGTGCAAATCCTCCACCAGGTAATAGATCCTGAGCCAATATCCAACCTGCAGTTCCTGGAGAACCTTGGACAAATAGTAGAGTTCTTACATAGCTTGTATAGACATCCCATGCTGTCAATGGATCACCGTTTGCAAATTTTAAGCCACTTCTAACATGGAATGTATAATTTAAGTAGTTTGCTGAAATTCCGCCGTTTGCTACAGTTGGAACAACAGTTGCTACTTCTGGGAACATCTGTGACTGACTTGTTGAGGAACCATTATATTGTATCAGGGTTTCATATACATTCATTATTACTTCAAAGCCAACTGTTTCATAGTCAATTGCAGGATCAAAAGAATATGCCCCACCAGGTACTACTTCTGTAACAGTAATTTCGCTTGGATTTGTTGATGGCGCACTGGCTTTTAAAAGGCTTCCTGTAGAATTGACAACAATTGTGCTCATATAGGTGGTGTTCTGGTACTTTCCACTGGACAATATTGATGTCAGATAGGAGACAGGATAATACGTGTAGTTTATTCCATTAGACGTGTACGTTGACGGTACATAGTTCGTGGTATTGAACGTGATTACTCCGAGCGTAACTGTATATATTCCGGTTTTGCTGTATGTATGAGCTACAGTTCCGGCCATGAAGTTGCCTGAGGAGGTATTGAATACTGTATAGTTCGTGCTCGTAGACCCATCACCAAAGTTCCATACATAATAGCCAATAGTCCAGTTTGTAGCTGTAGGGGGCTGCAATGTTGATGCAGTCAATGGTACTGTGCTGCCAGGAGCAACAATCTGTGAGGTTGTAATTATTGAAGGTACTGTGATCTCGGATGCAATAGTAGGATTTACTGACCCAGGAGTTACTGTTATTTCTTCAATGCTCTTCATGTTATTCAAAGTTTTACCGTTAACTGTTGCAGTTGCTGTGACTAAATATTTACCGGCTGAACTATAGCTGTGTGTGACTGTATACTCGTTACCAGACAAATGTGTAGCTGTACCAGTAGCACCATCTCCAAAGTTGAACACCACGCTTGATGGAGTACCACCAGATATAAACGCTGCAAAGGTCAGGCTTTGTCCGACAGTAGCGGTTGTAGCACTGGTAGAAACAGTCATACTCGCTGCAGAACTAGGCATGACTTCTAGAACAGCAACAACCAGTATGATTACCACCACTACGGCAATCACCGCATATAAAGCTTTTTTATTCATATTTTTTCATCTCTCCATTTTTTTACTTTGACTTCCACAATATTTTTATTTCGCTAAGTCAAAGCTCAAAATACAATAAGAATACTTTGATATATATACTTTTCGGTACATTTTTTGATGTGTATAGTCCCGAAACCTTTGACTATAAAACCGTAACTTTTCAAATTTTAGATAATAGGGATCTGAAGTTTTTCAATTATCTGTCTTGTTTTTCTTGGTATTTCCGTCTTGTGCCATCGATCTCCTACTTTTATCTCATGGATCCTTGAAAGATGTAACAACCTGAATGTTTCACTTTTACCACCATGTTTATGATTCGAATGCCTCCAATATCAATTTTTGCCTCTTTGGGGGGTAAGGTCTATAATTGTGTAAGTATATAGGTCATAATATAGAGATCATGAAATAGTAGCAGAGGTGTAAAAATGAAAGAAAAAACAGATAAGGAAAAACTAGATCCAGAAATGAGAGAGATAATAAATAAAACAGCGGAAAAATATGGGATGGAAATAGAGGCTGGAAGATCTATCGGGCTCAGCAAATTACTGGAAGAGCTGATATCGGCCATAATGATCAAAGAAAGAGAACTCTACCTTAAGGAACATGAGGATAATGCCAATGGATTTTATTCTCGAGATCTCCAAATGACTTTAGGAAAATTAAATCTGGAAGTTCCAAGAGTCAGGGAATCCAGGAATTTCAGGCCTGCAATGTTACCAGATAAATGGAGCAGGGCTGATCAAGAGTATGAAAATATAATACTGGCACTATTGGCAAGTGGCTATTCAGAATCCAAGATCGAGAGGACTCTGAGATCCCTGAACCTG
>JBMFTB010000067.1:0-4842 GCA_049967255.1 Thermoplasmata archaeon | reverse complement strand
ATTCAAGAAGTTTTGATGAAGATTCAAATAATATTGTTACTAAAATTACGGGAGATTAGGATATATTGATTTTTAATAGCATAGGTAAATTTTGGGTAAAGGTTAAAGATACCTTCCTGGCTAACTTAAACTCAAGAGGGCATGAAAAATATGGAAAATCCGAATAAAATTTTCTGAAAAGTGAGAAAGACTGTGAAAGAAACATTGGAAACAATAATGAACGCTGAAAGAGAAATATTCATTGAGAGAAACGAAGGAACTAAAAATGGAACATATAAGAGAACTTTGAATACAAAATATAGTTTCATAGATAATCAAAGAGTTCTAAAAAATAGAGATAGAAATTTTAAAACAACGATATTTGATTCTTCTTAAAAAAAAGCAAGAAAAAGTTTTAATGAATTCAAGGATGAATGGAACAATAGATATCCAAGGGCAATCTATAATATGGAAAACAGGTTGGATATTCTCTTAACATACTACAAACATCCAGAGCCCATAAGGAATATAATAAGATCAACAAATAGATAGAACGTTTAAACAAAGAGATCAGAAGAAGAATAAAGATAATAGATTCATTGCCAGGTGAAGAATCCGCAAGAAAATTATACACTTAAGGATCATTGAGAAAATGATAAATTTAGTGGAAGGGAAATCCTTGGATTAAATGTATGCAAGGATGATATAATGAGGATCTTCGATATTCTTGACATTTCCATATACTTATGAACACTAAATATAATTTTTGATATAAAATTCTATTTTGTTATATGAATATTGAAATTTATCATTTTTTGCCACTTATTTTATTAAATAACATAACATATTCATGTTTAAAAATATAAAACCCCCCAACAAGTGCTCTATAGCGCCAAAGTTCTTTCTGATCCCTTTTACCCCTCGTATCTTCAAAATTTTTTACAACAATGCTTTTTAATGAATAACCTCTTTTTAAAACTTCGTTCATACAATAAAATCCCAAAGGAATCCATTCACCTTTAGAATATTTATCACCTATTACTAGAGCTAAGTATCGATCATTTTCCAAATATCTGGTTACATTGTCCAAAACTTCACCAAACATTTTCAAAAATTCTTCTGTACTCTTTGCATTTGATAAATCTTTTTCATTGTTTGAAAATTTGATTATGTCATGGTAAGGGGGGTGCATAATAATAAGTTGAACTTTATTTATTTCATATTTTTCTAAAACTTTTTTTATATTCACTGTTCTACTGTCATCAATGACTACTTCGGTAACAATATTATATTTGTTTAGTTCTTTGCTAACCAATTCATCTGCTTTTCTTGCTACTTCCGAATTTAATTCTATTCCAATACCATTTCTTCCTAATCTCCTGCATTCAATTAAAGTTGTTCCACTTCCAACGAAAGTATCTAAAACCCAGTCTCCTTTTTTTGTATATCTTAGCATAATTTGATGGGGTATTTGTGGGATGAAATTTCCCCAATACCAACCAAGATGTGCACCTGATGTATCTCTATTACTAAATATCCAGAGGCTGTCAGTTATAATATTATCGTATTCTTTCCATCGTAAAAGATTTAAATCATTAATTTTTCCATTCTTAATTTTTATAATTCCATTCTCTAACCTTTTGAGATAGTACCTTGCTCTATCAAGTGTTTGAGAATTTAAAATTTGATTTAATTCGGATATTAAAATATCCCTGCGGAATGAAATTGTATCACCATTAGCATTAATATTTAATAAGCTTTCCATATCATTTTCAGGTTTAGCTATAATATTTATTAATTTTCGTATCCTTTTTTTAAATAAGTTTAAATCATTTTGAGAATGAACACTATTTAAAAATTGTATAAATTTTTCTTTGTTTAAAATAATTAATTCTTCAGTATGGGAAATTTCCTCCAAAAGAGGTTGTTTTTTATGTTGCCCAATTCTCTCTAAAGAAACATCTGTGCCATCGAAATCATGTTTTGGATTTTCTCTTAATTTAGATTTATTTTTATTCATAATTTATAGGATTTTATGGATTACCATTATTTTAATATTTCTGAGTTTATATTTAATAATTTTAAAATTTTTATATTTTTACATTAATTTTTATAAAGGAGGTAATTAAAGTGTTGACTGGTGGAAATAAAATGTTCATGCTGGCTATTATAGTGGTGGTTATTGTTTTTGCTCCGTTGATAACAGTCTCTGTAATAACTCATCACCACAACATTAATGGACCTAGCCCCTTCTGACAGGATAGATATTATACGAAGAGATAGCGCAGATCAGCGTCAGGTACAATTAGAATCATACTGACGCTCTCATCAATGTTTCTTTCTATACAAATGCAGTGATGCAGTTTTTCTGGAAAACGGGGAATACCGCTGCGTTTTGGCAGAATATATCGTGTGATAATGTTAACTTAACAATTGGCATATATTCAAATGGAAGTGCTGGTGCCACCATAGTGAGACATTCTTTGTGTTTAATACGTACGGACAGGAATTCACCCAGAATGGAGTATTATATTTTCATAACTTCGCCTGATAATTCTATTTTGGCGCTATGAAAACTGAGGGACCTATGGTCATGGTTCACCATGTCATTTACATGTAACCTTAACTTGGCAGGATAGAATAATCGGTGATTACCATCCAGTTCAGGCACTCGTTGATTGCAGTTTATAGGCTCACCGACGAGCTTATGTATAATCTGGTTCCCTTAGATATAAAAAGTTCTTTGACAGACAAAATATACAGAAAAAAATTTAAATAAAGGGTTTCTCATCAATTAAGTTATATGAGAAATTGGGAAGTACCTTTGAATAGACCTTGGTTTAAAAGTTATCCAAGGGGAGTGACTTTTTCATTGGGTTATCCAGAGATGACATTGGTAGACGCTTTAAAAAATGCAGCAAAATACTATGGATACAGGAATAGCATAATCTATTATGGAAAAAGGATAACATATAAAGAATTGCTCGAACAGGTGGAAAAATTAGCTACCTATCTGAAAGATCAGGGCATCAATAAAGGAGATCGTGTTGGGCTTTACATGTTGAATTCACCACATTGGGTTATATCATACTTTGGTATTCTTAGTGCTAACGCTGTTGTCGTACCTATGAATCCACTTTATAAATCTCAAGAATTAGAGCATCTGATAAAAGATTCAGGGATTAAAATGATTATTACAACATCCGATAGAGTTTCAAATCTAGAGAATATAAAAAATAATTTTGATACAAAAATACTTGTTGGAAAACTTTCACAATATCTTCCTAAGGAACCTGAACTTCCTATTCCGGATTTCATGAAAGCAGATTTTCTTATTAAATTTGGTGATCTATGGGAAAATGTTTTGGATAAAATTGACCCCCCAAAATTGGAAATTACACCTGATAATATTGCCATGATACCTTACACAGCAGGAACAACAGGTATTCCTAAGGGATGCATCCATACCCATAGTACTGTATTGAGCAATGGTATAGCTGCGGCTGTATGGGAGAGAGTTACATCTTCTGCAATTCATCTCTCCACTCTCCCATTTTATCATGTTACAGGTTTGATTCATTCTTTGATTTCGCCTATATACACAGGATCTGCGATGGTTATTATGTCAAGCTGGGATTCAAAAATAGCATTAGAAGCAATTGAAAAGTACAGGGTAACGCATTGGATAAACATTGCAACAATGCTTTTTGATATTCTCTCCAATCCGGATCTACAGAAGAAGGATTTGAGCTCTTTAAGAGTATGCGGTGGCGGAGGAATGGCATTACCTAAAGCCATTGGAGAAAAATTCGAAAACCTTACTGGTATAAAATACATAGAAGGTTATGGTTTAACAGAAACAGTTTCTCAAACCCACATGAATCCACCAGAAAATCCAAAATATGGCTCAATAGGTATTCCGGATTTTGGTGTAGATGCTTTGATTATTGATGTAGATACAAAAAAGGTATTAAATCAAGGAGAAGTTGGAGAACTTGTAATATCAGGCCCTGAAATATTTCAAGGCTACTTGAACAAAGAAAAAGACACAAAGGATGCATTCATTGAAATCGATGGAAAAAAATACTTTAGAACAGGGGATATGGCATTCATGGACGATCAGGGATACTTCTTCGTGGTGGATAGATTGAAAAGAATGATAAACAGAGCTGGATTAAAAGTATGGCCTGCAGAGGTTGAACAGGTATTGTATGGCTTCCCGAAAATAAAAGAAATAGCAGTAATAGGTGTTCCAAATGAAAGGACAGGTGAAGAGATAAAGGCATTCATAGTCTTAAAGGATGAATTCAAAGGGAAAGTAGCACCTGAAGAAATTCAACAATGGGTAAAAGATAAAATTGCTCCATTCAAGTATCCTAGAATTATTGAATTCGTAGATGCTTTACCTAGATCAGGTGCGGGTAAAATAGATTGGAGAAGTTTACAGGAAAAAGAAAAATTTAAAAAAGGAGGTGAAAAAAAATGAATGAGTATGTTATTAGGCCGTTATTGCAAGCATATATTACAGCGCCTTTAGGAGTCTCTTATTTAATGGGAGATATGAGAACATTTGTAACTACAGGCGTTTACATATTTTATATAGAAGGTGGTGATAGAAAAATCCTATTAGACAGTGGCATCGAAGAGCCTGAAAGCAATGGTATGGTTCATGGATTTCCTGTTAAAGGTGGTGGAGAGAAAGGTACTAGAGATGCATTATCAACAATTGGACTTAAGCCTGAAGATATAGATATTCTTATTCTATCTCATCTACATTTTGATCATACTGCTACAGCAAATATATTTCACAACGCCAAGATTTATGTACAGAAAACAGAATGGGAATCTGCATTTAATGCACCG
>JBMFTB010000066.1:0-4897 GCA_049967255.1 Thermoplasmata archaeon | reverse complement strand
CACCTCAAATACGGTAAGGCTGTGGTCCTTTAGCAAACCAACAATCACTAAGGATACAAAAAAAATACAAATCAAACACCTTTGGATTCTATACTATCAAGGGCAACTCAGTCATGGATTTCCCTGAACATTCCAAGAAGGAGGACGTAATTGCATTCCTTGAGAAGATAAGATTGAACAATCCAAAAGGCAGTATAATGATAATACTGGACAATTTCAAATCACATCATGCCAAGAATGTTATTAAGAAAGCAGTAGAGCTGGGTATCGATCCTATATTCCTTCCCCCTTATTCTCCTGATTTCAACCCAATAGAATTCATATGGAAGTCAATAAAGAGAATTATTTCAAGGTCATTTATTGATTCCAGGGAGAGTATGTGCAGTATTATAGAGAAAGCTTTCTACTCACTTTTCCTGTCAAAGAGCTATGCAAAATCATGGATATCAAAATTCCTACTATTAGACATACAGTCGCTTATTAATGAATAAATAAACATGTCAAAAACTATAAAATAGTAAAAAAGGATACATAGTTTCATATTTAACCCTCACTAAGGTGAAATAAAAATGGCTAAAAAGAATATAATAAAAACATTAGCTGTATCAATAGTGCTTATATTTTTGATCTCAGGATTTTCAGTTATGGTCTATGGATCTCCGGATTCAGGGTACAATGAATACATAAAGTATGATCATTTAACACATAGCTCAAAGAATTATACTATCTTGAATCTCCCTGATAATCAAGCATTTAAAAATACAATGGCCAAAGTATCATATCCCCTAAAAATCAGCAATAGCAAGTACCTGGGTAAATATACTGAAAATATAACTGTGATTATCACATTTAAGCTAAATAATGAATCTGCACTTCTTGATCTGTTGAAAAATATATCAACTCCTGGCAATACAGCATATCACAAGTACATTACCAAAGCAATGTTTGAAAAATTGTATTCTCCTGATCCGGCCATATATGATCAGTCTGTAAATTATTTTAAAAACTTTGGTGTTAAGATTCAAACTTATGCGGACAGAGTATCTATCTCTTTAACCGGTTCATCATCAATTATTTCCCGGATATTTAATGTGAGCTTTGGAGTATATATAAAAGGACAAAATAAATTTTATTCAATAAACCAGGAACCTTCAGTGCCAAACTGGATGGCACCTTACATTAGCCAGATTTCTGGTATGGATAATTATTATAAACCGGCAATAAACTCTGAATCGATGCATATCAATACTAATAAATCAAAAGAGCAATCTTTTAGAAACAGTAATTTAATCGCCTCTGAATATCCTACTCCTATAAACAGCAGTGGTGTACAATATATTTACGGATCTGATTTGCAGGTAGCATACGATGAGCAAACATTGTTTAATTTCACATATCCGACAAAAGAGGTAGTTGCCACTATACTCTGGTCAGGTCAATATATAGGAAAGAACATTACAACCCCCTACGGCACATTAACAAATGGAACACTTTTGGGGCCATTTGATCCTGCAGACATTTATGCATATTATAATGATACTTTGCCAGCATGGGAACCTCATTCTAAAATATTAGCAGTACCATTAGACGGAGCACCTCGGCCCGGTCCTATCGCATCTTATGATACAAGCGGAGCGGTAGATGAAAATACACTTGATCTAGAAATGGTAGGAAGCACTGCTCCAGGGTCAATAATATTTAATGTTTATACCCCTGCCACAAACATGAATATAGATCAAGAGTTAGCATTTATTTTGAACCCGAACTCATCATACCTGCAATTAAATAATGTATCTGTAATATCAAATTCTTGGGGCAGTAGTGAATATAATGACACAGCATGGTATGAATATTTACAAGAAGCAGAAGCAAGAGGCATAACAGTACTTGCAAGTAGCGGAGATTCTGGGGATAATGCTAAAAGCTCTAAGTACTTAGGATCAAATTATGCAAACGATTGGGTAGAGTTTCCATCAGCAATGGCATATGATTCTTTTGGCGTTACCGCAGTAGGAGGAACTACGCTCAGACTTACTTCTACGCTAAGTATCGAAAATCAGGTTGCATGGTACATTTCTCAGAACGATACAGAAAATGGAGGCCCAGCAGGTAGTACTGGTGGAATTAGCAAGGTATTCAAAGAGCCTTATTGGCAATACGATAGCATTGCTAACAACGTTCTCAATGGTACAGGTAGGGGTGTTCCGGATATTGCAGCTATTGCTAACAATACAATAATTTATATCACTGTTGATGGAACAAGTTACTATTCTGGACAATATCTCATGTGGGGTACGTCAGTTGCATCACCTGTTGAGGCAGGAATAGTTGCGGAAATAAATGCAGTCTTATCGCTCAATAATCAACCTTCTTTAGGATATTTGAATCCTTTATTATACAGACTTGCAAATGATCAATTACAACCTTTAACCAATACAAATGATACAGGATACATAGCGACAGGCACGTATAATTCCTCATTGCCAACATTGCCATTTTACAATGTGGACTATGGAAGAAATCACATATATGATGCAAATTATGGGTACAATTTTGTTACTGGCTGGGGGTCTTTAGATGCTTATAATTTTACTATGTATATACTCAACGTTAATTACAATGGCACCTATGGAACATTAGATGGTGTGCAAAATAATTTAACACTTTCTGGATTGAGCGTCACCTCATATTATTCAAATGGTACCTTAAATACTGGATACAATGCATCCATCCAACAAAATTTATTTGTTGCAAATAGCTTGGGTGCTCCTATATATTGGATACAAAATGTGATCTATATTAACGGTTCGCAAAAATCAGGATGGTATATGGATTATACCGGATGGGTAGTATATCCATTTTACGGGCAATACCCTGGTGAGACAGTTTATGAATATGATTTTTCTAATGCTAAAATTGTTTCACTTCCACATACATTTAATATTAAGACATGGATTTCGAATGTTAACAATCCAATGAACCAGATAATGAACTTTGAAATAAATTCGCAGATACTTCAAATACCAGTTCCTGGAGCTTCTTTTATAATCGGTTCATTAAATTACAGTTATTATTGGCAGGGAAATTGGTACTATAATGGCCCATATCCCGACAATCCATATCCTGGTGGTCTAGCTCCACAAATTGGTATTGTTGGTGGCCCATCTGGTGGTATCGGTAACTTTGAATACCCCACATCAGGGACTATGCAATCCTATCTCTTACCATTAGGAGATAGCCAATATATTAAAGCTAATACTGAAACATTTAATGAATCAAATGATCAAACAGGTGAAACTGCTCAAAACCTTAACTGGGTATATGAGAATGGGACTTGGAAGTTTTCTGTATTGAACGGTAGTAATATCCAAGGTGTTGTTTCTAGCGAGCCAAAACGTGCATATAACGTGAATTTCACAGAAAGTGGCTTGCCATTAGGAACACCATGGTCAGTAAGATTTAACAATATTGTGGAGTCCACTATAATGAATTACATAATTTTCAATAATATATCAGATGGGTCTTATCCATTTATTGTTCAAGATGTTGGGAATTACATAGCAACACCATCATCAGGAACAATAATAGTTAATGGAGAGGATGCAATTCAGTTCCTAAATTTTTCTTTAAACTCTTCCAATGATGTTTATCCTTATCTTTACCCTGTATATAATAATTATCAGCAAGATTTAGAAAATAATAAAAGCTTAATTTCTGGCCTGCAGTATGAAGCGTTTCAGATAGAAAGTAACGGTTCATTGAATTATTTTGGGGACTCCAATGTTACATCCAGTTTATTAAATATAGGAATTAATGCCTACCCAATGATCGTAAATAATTATGAAATCTCAAATGTTGAAAATTTGATTTATAATGTGAATAATGTTCAAGAAAAATTTATAAATGATGCCATTTCCTTTGCACTTAATAATGGTTATTCTGGCTATTCTATAGATTTCGAGCCCCCATCAGGGTCAGACTTTTCTCAAAATGATGCTTATTATTTTGTTCAATTTTTGAATAATTTTTCTAGTGCACTTCACCAGCATAATCTGAAGTTATTTGTGGCAATAGATCCTGCCTATAATGGAGTACCAAATTCAGAATTATTTTATTACATTTATCATCCTTACACTAAGATAAATGTTGATTATGTAATGGTAATGGCATACGAGGGATATTATTCATCAGATTATCCATATAATTTTATAGGTGCTGTGCAATCAATATTAAATGCAGTGGGAGAATATATATCAATAAATCAGATTCAGATAATTTTATCCACAATAAATCCTAACACAAATTTACCATTCAATGAAATTCAAATGAATGAAAGGATAAATTATGTTGAACAAAACGGCATTCATGGTCTTGGTATCTGGTCAATGAGTGAACCTGGTGGCTTTCCTAAGGTTGAAAATTTATGGAACCTTATTTCCAATTTTGAATCCAAAACAAGCAACGTATCAAATTCTAATAATATAACATTCACAGAAAGTGGATTACCATCGGGAACAGCATGGTATGTGAATATAACAGGTGATAAATCTTACGCTTCAATTACAGATACAATCACCTTCAGTGAACCAAATGGAACATATGAATATACAATAGCAACAATAGATAAGGAATATGCTCCATCACAATACACAGGAACTTTCACAGTGAATGGAGCATCAGTATCAGAATCAGTAACGTTCAATCTTGTCACATATACAATCACATTTACAGAGAACGGATTGCCAGCAGGAACTGGATGGTATTTGAATCTCAGTAATGGTCAATCATTTAGTTCAGTTTCAAACATAATATCCTTCTCAGAACCAAATGGAACATATGAATATACAATAGCAACAATAGATAAGGAATATGCTCCATCACAATACACAGGAACTTT
>JBMFTB010000065.1:0-4921 GCA_049967255.1 Thermoplasmata archaeon | reverse complement strand
AGAAAGTGAGAGAAATTTTGGAAGGATTAAACGTAAAAATTGATGACCTTGTTATTAAAAATCCGGGAGATTAGGATATATTACTTAAAAATTAAGGAATTACAGTTTTAAAATTAAATCTGTCTTATTCTAAAATCTTCTCGGAGAGTATTTAAAATTGAAAAAAACATACGCATTGAATTTCCTATCACATAATATCTTTTCTCTGTTAATATATATGCACTTTTCCTCAAATGAACAATTCCTGTAAGCTCTAGTAATTTAATTAATATATCAATTTCTAGATCCCTTTTACTGATGTATTCTACGATTCCTTTATCTACTCTTGTAGAAAATAGCTTGTTCAATATGAAAAAAATATTTTGTTGACTAATATCAAGTCTATTTTCGAATGCTGTAGGGATAAATTTTTTATTAAGAAATTTTACATATTTTTCCAAAGAAAATGTATTTATTCTTATTGTTCCATCCATATAGCTAATACCGCTTGAACCTAAGCCTATATATGATTCTTCATCTATTATGTATTCATTTATAGGTGTGTAGCCATATCTCAAATAAGACCAAACTGTATGGGGATCATAATTGTATTCAACCCTTTTTTTATTGAGCACAAAATAAAATTCCTTTTCCTTTCTTCTATCTATATTTTTAAACTGATGTGAGTAAATGGAAGGCATTAGTGGATATGCTGTAATTTGCTTAATATTGTTTTCCATAAGAACATCCAGATCTCTTTCAAAATCTTCTACCAGCTGATCTTTGAAATTGAACATCAAGTCTACAGTCAGTGTATCTATTTTTTCATTTGCTACTTTTATAATTTCCAATGAATATTCAGGGCTCTGCCAAACTCTACCTATTTTAATAAGCAACTCTTTGTTAAGTGTTTGCACTCCTACTGAAAGTCTATTAACCCCCTTATTTTTTAGTTCATTGATCTTTTCCTCATTTAGTTCCCTTGGTGTAGTTTCTATTGATATCTCCTTTATATTAAATTCATTATGTAAAAAATCAAGAAATAAAATAAGTTCATCAAAATCTACTGTAGGTGTTCCACCACCAATGTAAACTTTTTTAAAATTAAATCCAGTTTCATTATATATTTCTATTTCTTGTTTAAACTTGAAAAATAGGACTTGCTCATTTTATTGTTATATAAATATCGGTTGAAACTACAAAATGGGCAAAGATTTCTGCAAAATGGTATGTGCACATAAAGCATATGTATTCTATTATTACCTTTAAACTCGGTTGAGGAAATACCACTTTTTTGTGTACCCTTACTTAGAAACGTCTTACCATTCCTTTCTATTAATTTTTCTGCAATAGTACTAATCAACAACTTATTCCTCCTGAAGATTACTCTCTAATTTAACATTTTCACTATCTATATTAAAAAATGGATTGATATAATAGGGCTTACCTTTCCCATATTTATTTAAAAATACCTTTATTTCTTCAATATCATCTTCAGTAAGCCATGGATATTTTACTGTCCTAAATATTGTATAAGGAAGATCTGAAGCTATTTTAACCGATTCTATTAAAGAGGCTGAATAAAATTTTCTTCTTATTGTATATTCATATTTCTCTTCATCAAATGGGGGTGCCTTTATATCTATGGCGAATCCATCCACGAAAAGCGAAACTTTTTTGATTATGTTTGATAAAGAACCGTTCGAATCTACTCTAATTAAAAGGTCAGGTCTTTTATTTTTAATTAATTTTATAAGGTTTATTAATTTTTCTCCGTGCAGAGTTGGTTCACCACCAGTTATAATTACCATATCAACAATAAAATTATTTTCAAATTCCCAAAATAGCTTTTCATATGGTATTTCTTCAAATATGCCCTTTGCAATTTTATAATTATGGCAGTTTCTACAATTAAAATTGCAATAAGGTAGATATATATTTAATGATACATGGGATGGATGATCAATACCAGAAATTAAAACTCCAGCAATTTTAGGTAATTCATTTACATTCATTAGAAATCACCTAAAATAGACTTTATATCATCCTCTGTAATGATCCCTCTATTCACCCAATCCGCTCTTCTAGATTCTTGCCAAGTGTTTTCCTCACCCTCAAATAATCCAAGCTGTGAATCTTTATTTTTTACTTTCCTAGCAATAGGTCTGAAATACCCTACGACCCTTGAATAAATAGTTGTATCATTGCTTTTACAGTGAGGACAAACTAGATATTCGCCTACAAATTTCTGTTTACAATTGTTACAAACTGTAAGTGTTGGCGTTAGTGTCATATACTTAACAGGATAGTTGGAAAAAATGGATTTAATTAATTTCTTCTTTGTTTGTAAATCAAGTTTTTCCCCCAAGAAAAGATGTAAAACTGAGCCACCGTTAGCGTAATTTTGAGTTATTGCCGATGAAAATGCCAATTTTGCCATATTTTTACAACTAAATGGTGGCTGAAAACCAGATGTTAATGAAGGTCTATTTTTAGAGCCTGATAAATAAATTTCTGGAATGAAAGGTCTTGGGCAAGGACCTGGTTCAACCCAATTCTCTATACGTTCCTTTATTAAATCTTTAAACATAAAATCTATTTTTCCTGCTAACAATTTTTCTACAAACTCTAAATCTTTTTTTGCTAAATAACCTGCAGCAGTTTCCATTGGTGCATATTCAAAGTTCCAAGCCATACCATCCTCTTTTTCAAATTCATTTAATTTATTTAATATATGTTTAGCTATTTTTTTGGCCAATTCTAAACCTTCATCACTCAATATACCATCTTTAATTCCAAAATTGACTAATCCCTCATGACCCCCACCTAGGGATATGGTATTAAAATATGTGTTGAGAGATTTATCTACATAATAAAAAAATGTTGGGTAAAGGTCGATATGATTTAAAATAAACTCTCTTTTTTTATTCAATGCACTTCTAGCATAACTTAATAGAATATCTAAATGTTCAAATAGTGATTCCAAATCCCCACGATAAAGATATCCTAGTCTGTTAAAATTGATTGTAATAACTCCTATAGAGCCCACCCCAGATATATTTCCAAATATGGATCCTGAATGAGGTACCTTTTTCAATTCATTTAAATCAATTTGAAACCTGCAACAAAAAGATCTTTGTAATGTAGGATCTCTAATTTCAAGATTGTCTATTTTCCTTTTCCATTTTTCATCTTCAAAAGATTTTTTGATATAATTCTCCAAATAAATTCCACCAAAATTATCCATTAATTCTAAAAGTTTGTTGAATACATTATTGTCCCATTTAAAATCTTCAGTAATATATAAAGTAATTAATGGGAATGTCCAAGGTCTCCCTTCTGAATCACCCTCTGCCATTACTTCAAAAAATGCTTGATTCACCTCATCATAAATTTCTGAAGGTATTTCACTAAAAGTCATTGTTGTAATCTTAAATTTACTTTCTCCGATGGATACAGGTTCATTTAATAAAGATGGAGATGGACCCCCTATTGTAATTGTTACATTTGTAAATGGTGAATTGCCACTTCTAAAGTCAAGATTTACATTATATATAAATGATTGGAAGGCATTTTTTATATCCTCATATGTTAATTGTTTTTGTAATTTTTCTCTTTCATACCACACATAAGCTGCCGCTACAGTTGTTAAATCATTTAAAGCAACCGCTCCAGATATTTCTTGACTAATTTTAAGAATAAAATTTGAACTTTGATCTAGAAATGTTCTTAAATGTCTTGGTGGCCTTGATTTTATAGAGGATACATTTAATGATTGAAGACCATATTTCATTATATCTGAGGCAGAGAAACCTGCACAATAGGGACTTAGCTGGCTCATTTGATGATGATACCACCATCCTTCCTCATGCAGTAATCTTTCATCTTCAGAAAGAATCCTATTTAGATAATATTCTTTCTGAATAAAACCTGAAATTATACCTGAAAGTGATGGCAATGAATATATTAAATTTGCATTATGTCTAGCCAAATCCTCTTTATTCAAATATTCATCTATTATTTTTATCATTTTTTCATTGTTTTTTTCGTATTCTTTTTCAATATTAATCATTTTTATCACCTAAAATTTACTTGATAAAAGTAAAATTAACTTTAATTTAATAAATTTTTTTATTACCAGATTTGATAAGTCATCTGATAACAAGAATTTTACATTAATTTAATTTCAATTACAAAATAAAAGTTAAAAATCAATAGATGAAATTCTTTTCCAGTCTTCTTAAATAATCGTTTGTTTTTTCTCTTCCAAATTTTAATGATCTAGCTCCATTCAATTGGCATATTTATTTGCCAGTAAAATTACATGTTTTAGCGGATATCTTTTACCATTGTATTTAAGATAAAATTTTCTTTTCTCTCTTTTTTTGTGATTTTCATTTTTCTAAATTTCCTTCTATGAAAAAGGTCTATTTGACAATGAACTAAATCTTTTGGAGGATATTAATTTTATGCTTTCCTGAATGTTCATTTCTACAGGTTCTGAATTCCCTCTTTCAATCATTTTCTTTACCTTTTTTCCTGTCAAGGGAACTATCTCATCAACAAAATTAACGTTCTTTTTTTAGCATTGTGAATAATGTTTCAGCGAATATCCTTGCTATTGCAACTATCGCCCTGTTTTCCCAATCCTCCTTACAAGGCTTAAATATTTATTCTTCATTTTTTAGAGTATTTTATAACATTATGTGCAGCTATTACCAGAAGATATCTTAACATTGATGACCCTTCCTTTGTTATATGCCCTTTCCTGTCAGTTTTTCCGATTGATCCTGTTTAAGTACAAGACCTGCATATGATGCCCCCTGTTCCGTATAAGACATCCGATTTGCCAAACAAGATGTTTGCGGTGTTCATAGACGCATACCATGCAAAGATGAGGGATGAGAGGATGAAAGAGATTCACATATTCACAGCCCTAGGT
>JBMFTB010000064.1:0-4952 GCA_049967255.1 Thermoplasmata archaeon | reverse complement strand
TTAGTGAGTTATGGAGAAAAAGAACCAGATTGCGCTTCGATAAACAGCTCCAGATGCCTGTTTATCGATCTGCTTTCTTTTTTTCCTCGTTATTTACCATTTCTGTACATGCGTCGCTTAATTCTATCAAATACCTCTTGAAACTTACCTCCTTATAGTGTAAGTACCATAATGCCTCGATCAGCTGTTCATATGCAAATAAAAAATATCGCACCAGTATATCCTTCGACTTCGTTTGTATCTTGCATTGATCCTGCACTTTGAATGTTATCTCTATGTTCCATCTTAGCTTGTATGTTCCTATTATTTTCTGTAAATCTATCTCACTGGAGGTAAGCTCTATAATTGATGGTCTTTTATCTCTGTGATATTTAGGGATTTCACTACTCTTGGCATATTTTCTGACCGTCTTTCTGTCAATCTGCAATTTTCTAGCAATGTTCGAGATACTCATTCCACCATCATACAGTTCTCTTATCATAAGCCAATCCTCCTGTGATAACAAATTTCCACACCTCCAATATGGGTAAGGAGATGTAGAATTTTAAATTGCCATATATGTGGATTTTTACTCTGCCGAAAATGAGGACAATTCAACTGCCGTTTACAGAGCAGAATCATATCTTGATGGCTGTTATGTGATTCGCTTTAATCTTCCAGTAAATGAGGGTAGCATGGAGACGATGCATCAGAGGTATAAGGATCTTGCAAATGTGGAATGGGCATTTAGGACTATGAAATCAGATACGATAGAATTACGTCTTATATATGTGAGGAAGAAACCAAGAACACGAGCACATGTATTTATTGCGATGCTATCATACACGATTGAGAAATATTTGGAAGAAAAATGGAAAGATCTCAATATTACGGTAGAAGAAGGCGTACACGAATTAATGTGCATAAACAGTGTAACAGTACAGTCAGGAGCAGTGAAATACAACCAAATACCAGAGCCTAGAGAGCTAGGCTCAAAGCTTTTAAGCGCGCTATCAATAACATTGCCCAAGGCAATTCAGAGCAGAGGCATAAAAATAACCACGAGGAAGAAACTGGAACTAAAGCGTAAAAAGTAGTAAATCACGCAATATTGTTGAGATTTTCCTTGCTATTTTTCATGGAACTTCCGCTCTAACTTTACGAACTCGTAGAGTGATCTCAAATACTTATATATATTAAGATATATATATATATACTCTTCTTATATTGTCTAAATCTAAAATGGTCCAAACCAAAAATTAATTTTTAGGTGGTTCTTTCCATTCTTTGGGTGATTTTTTGTTTTTGTCTTTTCTCATTACCATTACTGCTCCTAACACTGCTATTATGATCACTATTACTATTACCACAATCAATAGATCATTATTTGAAGCAGAAGTGCTAGGGGTTGGAGCTGGTGTAGGACTTGTAGAGCTAACGGTAACTGGAACGTTTAAACTAGGTTGCGTGGTAGAAACTGAGCCTGTTGAAGTAATGGTTTTGTAGCCACTTGGCAATGTTATGGTATATGTATAGGATCCGTATGGCTCTGTAAATGTTATTGTATTTGTTGTTGATGTTTTTGTGACACCATTCAATGTTACCGACCATGATGTTCCTGATGGCAGTCCTGTTTCAGTAAATGTGATTGTATATGTAGTAGTAGTGGTGGCAGTAAATGTTATTGTTTGAGATACATTTGCCCCGTTCACTGTTATAGTTCCATAAGATGGGGAGGCTGTGTATCCATTGATCGATCCTATTGTATAAGTATATGATCCATTTGATTCATTAAATTCTATAATGTTTGCCATCGAATTTATCGTAACATTGTTTAATGTGATAGCCCAAGTTGTTCCAGCTACCAATCCATTTTCGAAGAATTTAATTGTATAAATCATTGTTTTAATGCTTGAAAAACTTATTGAAACTGAAACTGGAAAACCAGTGACATTAAATGTTCCTGATGATGGTGATGCCAGATAAGTATCATTTGAAATCCCTATAACATAAGAATATGTCCCATTGGTTTCATTAAAAGTAATAACTTTTTCAGATCCTTTGAATGATTGCCCATTTGATAAATTCAGGTACCATAAAATCCCATATGGCAGTCCTGTTTCGGTAAATGATATGGAATATGTTACTAGTTTAAAAATCACGTTAATGCTTACATTCTTTCCATTTACCGTAAATATTCCAGATGAATCTAATGGTGCATATTTATTATTTGAAGATTCAATTGAATAGGAATAAGTCCCATTAGATTCTGTAAAAGTTATTGTATTGTTTTTTGAATAAAATGTAGTTGATCCAATATCTATACTCCAAAAGGTTCCGTTCACTAATCCATATTCATTGAATGTAACCTGATATATTTTAATGAAAGTTATATAAATTACTAAATGAGAAATATTAGACAAATTCAAATAAATGAATTGATTTTGGGATATATACCCTCTTGGATTTATTACTGATACAACATAAGCTTTCTGAGGCAAATGTAAATAAATGCTTTCGTTTAATGAATAAAATTTACTACCGCTGAATATAGATACCCCCCAGCTAGTATTTTCTGGAAGACCAGATTCGATGAAAGAGATTGATGTATTATTGTACGTTACACTAGTTGATAAATACTGTACAACCCCATCAGAAGCATAAGACCCGAAGATTGGATCGGAATATACTAGAACTAAACTTGTCCCATTTTCTGAAGATATAACATTAATCAGCGGTGGTGTATAAGGGCTTGGGAAAATTTTGGCAGCACTATTGTTGTAAGTGAAATTGGAAATCAGAATTCCTTCAGATGAATAAAGGTAAGCATTATTAGAATTAGAGAATAAATAATTCCCATTTGATAGCCAACTGAAAAAGTAAAAATAATCTTGATTTGAAGGAAACTGTATAATGAAACTTTTCTTTATTTCTCCGTATGCATTGTAGCTCGTGATATTACGAATAGGGGTAAGTTTCCATGAATTTGTAACAAAATTGAAAAGAGTTGAATTATTAGATATGTTGATAGAAGATACTAAAGCTGTATTATTAACCACCCATTTAACATTCCCATTAGAACCCATCACACCAAGATAATAATATTCTGTAGAGTTTGCATTATATTCATAGGCACCAAATGCTATGTATCCCTCATTCGATATTTGAAGTGCATCTATCCCACCATTTTGATTAATATATTTGCTGTAATCTGTACCAATTACCTTTTGCCATACAAATCCATTTTTAAAATTAAAGGAATCTAAGATTATTGATTTATTGAGTGTCCCCCCACATAAAACATATTCACCGTTCGGGCTCATTGAAATCCGCTGAAAATTAAAGGAAATGTTATAATAATACACGAGTTTACCCATATAAAACATATATATGGCTGCCCCACTACCTGCCGTGGTTGGACCTATCACACTTACATTTGTTCCGTTGTTTGAAATCAAGATTGTAGAGATACCAGAATACATAGAATAATCTACAAAACTGTAATTCCAGACAAGAGTTCCATTTAAATTAAAAACATAAATCATAGCATTATATATCCCCCAAGAGGCTAATGAAAGAGATCCAAGAGCTACATATTGATTATCACCGGCAAAGTTCACAGATATGATATCGTAAAGGGATGTGTTTGTCCATAATAATTGACCGTTTGAATTGTATAAAGAGAAGAATTGATTAAAGTACCATCCACCTCCATTGGTATTTGATATACCAATATACTTACCATTTGGTGAAACACCAACTGCAATTGCTCCTTGATTTGTGCTGTAATTAAACCCCGGGTTTGCCCATTTTGATGTTGGTGTTGCATTCACAAATACATTTAAATGTGTTTGATTTCCTAGCGTTAAACTTCCATTCTCTGGAGAAAAAGTATAATTAGAATTGTTAGGTATTAAATAAGTATAATTATATAATTCAAGATTAAATGATACATTAAAGCTGTTGGAGGTATTGTAAAAAGTCTGTTCAGTATTTGATTTTAGATACACTCCCCAATTTTTTCCGAGAGGCATTCCACTCTCAGTGAAAGTTATATTGTATATTTTTAATTTGAAGTAAATATTTTTAATGACATTAGAACCCGATATATTAATGATTCCAATCATTGGACTTATAGCATACTGAGTTATTTTAGTCACATTAAAAATGTACGTCCCGTTTAATAAGGTGAATTGAATTGAGCTAGTGTTTGATTTTTCTTGTATTTTATTTACCATAACAGACCATGTCTCCCCATAATTTAAACCATTTTCAATGAATGTTATTGTATATGTAGAGACTTTTGTTGTAGAAAATTTTATTTTTTCCGTCAAGGATCTATTATTTACAGTAAACATGCCAAAGGATGGGTAAGAAGTAAATATTGTATTTACAGTGCCAATAGTATAAGAATAATTTCCAACAGGCTCTTTAAAGGAAATTGTGTTATTTGTGCTTGTAAATGACTCCCTATTACTTAAATTCACATACCATAAAGTTCCTGATACTAGACCTGTTTCATAAAAAGTTATATTATATGCTGTACCTATTATTGAAATAGTACCAGAGTCATAATTTACAACATAAACATATTCATTAACAGGATAAAATGCTAATCCTTCTGGAAAAATACCAACATATATATTTTTTAGATCCTTCATACCGTTTATTAGTGAAACCGTGCCAGAATTAGAATTTGTAACATACATGTAACCATTGGCTGGATCATATGCTATTGCATTCGGCCTATAACCTACGGTAACGTTCCCTATCTCATTCATATCGTTTATTACTGAAACCGTGCCAGAATTAGAATTTGTAACATACATGTAACCATTGGCTGGATCATATGCAATACCATCTGGATAAGTGCCTAAGCTTACATTACCTATCTCATTCATACCGTTTATTAGTGAAACCGTGCCAGAATTAGAATTTGTAACATACATGTAACCATTGGCTGGATCATATGC
>JBMFTB010000063.1:0-6028 GCA_049967255.1 Thermoplasmata archaeon | reverse complement strand
GCTGAAAAAGATGAGAAAAAATAAAAATATGAGGAGCCTTTATATAGTAAAAGGATCTGGGACTATACAGTTTTCTGACATGTCAACTATCCTTGATATGTGAATATTATTTTATTTTGCCGAAAATATAGGTTTTATCTGGATCTTTTAATTTGAATAGTTTTTGAAATATGCGTGGTATGATAATTGATACTCTTTTTAATATTTTCAACGGAGAATTGACAACCTCGTTGAATTCACCAAAATATTTCAATTTATTCCTAAATAAGCTCCTGAGTTTAAGATAAAAGCTGAAATATATGGGATAATATACAATAGTATACCTTTTTTACCTAAGTCTTATGGAAATGGATGGACAAAGGGGGTAATATTTTTCACATCATCAAATTTAGGATGTGAAACTGGCGGCAATGCCGGTACAGAAAATGGGATCAATTGAGGAATATATGCTCTGATGACAGTTAACCCCACCTCTTTAATATCTTCCGTGGTTATATCAAAAAGAAAAAGATCATAATCATTTTTTTTAACTCTTTCAAGGATGTTTTCCAAACCATACAATGAATATTCATTGTACTCAAACACACTTTCGAAATCAAGTGAAGTTGATGTTAAATATTGCTCTAAAAAATCTGAGTTTTTAGGGTCTCCATATAAAACTGGCCCAGAATCCAGATCCAGAAATTTTTTGTTATTCTTGATATCATTTACTATTGTATAATATGTTACAAGTGATATGCCTTGTAAAGACTCCATTAATGACTTTTTCAACGCACTATCTGGATTTAATCCTGACCCTGAACCAAATACCGCATAAGGCTTCTTTTTATCTCTTGATAGCGAAACTGTAACAAAGACAGGTATTTTGAATTCGTTTGGTAAAAAATAAAACCTGAACAATCTACTTTCACCAATTTCATTTAATAATTTTTTTGACTCACCAAAAGGAGATACTTCTATTGGTGTGATATTAGTGTAGAAATATTTCATTATACTATCCCGCTCAACAAGTTCTAGGACAGAAGAGATTATTGCCTCATTCCTATTTGTGTGTGATGCAGTTCCAGAGCTGGTTCCAAGCCAGTACAATTTTTCATTGAATAAAGAGCTCGTACTTAAAAAAATGATTTGTGCCGGGATGTATACTTTTATATTTTTAGTAATTGACTCCCCCTCAATCCACATAATCTCATCATCTGACTTTAAACTTGATATTACCCCTTCTGCCCAGTAATTCTTAAATTTATTATTAGAGTTATCCCATAAATTAACATAGGATAAGGATAGTGGAATCCCATTTTGTGCGATACCCTTATATGTACCTTTTGTTAGAATATCTGGGTATGCAAATGGGTACATAAATAGGCAGTACCTTTCCGCAAGTTCAGAGAATCCTTTTAGTATTGCTTTTTCGATAGTTTTGTCCAGTGATGCGGGGCGTAAGTTTATTTTATGTTTTGTATGCATTATTGCATTAAGATTGCATTCTTCAATAGATATATCAGAATAGGTACATGATGGCAGTTCATTACTGTTTGCTCCTAAACTTTTAGCTATACCAGTATAGTTGCCATAAAGACTAAGTATTTGATCCGTAAGTGGGCTTTTAAAAACTCTATACCCAATCATATTACTTCAATCACTATTCCACATTCTTATTTATTTTTAAAAATAAGGGCTCAGAAGCAGATTCCGTATTTTCATTGAGCGAAAGGATTTCACTCATAGAGAGATATATTGGTTTTGGAGAAACTCTCGCTCCACAAACATTACATCGCGGAAGTTTTAGTATTTTTTGAATAGAAAATGAAAAATTTTGTGTATTTACAATTAGCAATCTGTTAATCAGCATTGGTTGATTTAAAATCAATAAGTTCATTGCTTCTTGAGCGGCTATAGAGGCCATTAAATAAGAATATGTGACCGGCATTAAATTTTTACCAGAGATCCAGTTTCCATTCATAATATTTGGTAATACCCTACTAAATATTTCTGAATCCGATTGATTTGCTATAAGCCTATTTTGCATGCATTCATAGCAAGCAGTCTCTTTTGGTATGAACGTAGGGCCAATAAATATATTAATCCCATCAATAGCTGATAAAACCCATTTCTTGTTTTCTTCTATTGCAAACTCATTTATTATCCTTGGGAGAATAGGATCAAAATAATCAAGAATGCATAATAAAATATCAGCATCTTTAAGTTTCTCTTTCATAGTTGTAAGGTTTATGCTTGAATCCATATTTTTATTATGGGTTATCATAAATTGGTAAACATTATTAAAGCCTAGTTGCAATAGTAATTCTTTAAGGATCTCTCCCGATCCACCATTGTTTAATATATATATATTCTTACTGAGTGCATTTTTTAGTTCTTGCGGCGAATAAGTTTTTCCAGAGATCAGTTGAATGTACCTTGAAACCTTATCAAATATTGTGGATGTATTGCTATTTATGAGTAATATATTTGCAGATTCTAGTTTATTTATCAAGTCCAAGAACTCATCTTCTTCAAATTTAGACGAAATCTCCTCAATTGCCAATTTATTCTTGATCGTATCTATTAAAGTCTTTAGTCTCCCTCTATTCAATGGATCCTGCAAGGTAATAGAATAATATGACAAAAAACCGTATCTAAACTCAACAATATTATCTGAAATATAAAAGATCGAAAAACTATCATTCAAGGTATACTTGTCGTAAAAGCTTTTGCTATCATACTTCATTTAATAGGTACCTCCTGCAATGACATATAAGGGCGCAATATCCACCCCATCTATCAATAAGGCTCTACTAACTTCATCATCGATAAATGCCTGCAAAGGCACTGATCCAAGATCATAATAAACATGTGATAAAAGTATATTCTGAGCCAAATGACCAGCCTCTAATAAAACAAATCTATATGCTCTTGGGCCATATTTTACTCTAGATCTCCAAAAGTTTCCAACAAGGACAAAAAGTGCAAAATAATCTCTTGAGATATTCTGATCAATCATGGCTTTATCCAGCATATCCATCCTATCTTGATCCTTGGTTAGGAGATTCAAAATATAGTTGTTTGGATTATACCAGTATATCCCATTTTCAATGTTTCTAACATTTTTTAATAGTATAAAAATATCTACGGGATATAGTGCCCCACCTGATGGTATTGCCCTGAATCTGATTTTTTGTATTTGATCATGAAACTTAATACTTTCTTCGCGTGTTTTCCCGGCAGATAGATTAAGTATTGAAAATAATATTTTATCCTCTATTTCTTTGGCTGTATAATTTCTTATTGATTTACGGCCAAATATGCAATCTCGCAAGCTTTTATCCTTACCATCTAGTACTATTCCATGGGTGTCAATCGAATATATTGTATCATATGTTGGGGTTATTAAATATTGGCTCAGTAAAGCAGGGTCAGTCTTTAGTTGTGCAATAGATAAGGCAATATTACTATCTGTACTCCGATATAATTTACTGTTTTCGTGATAGAGTTCCGCAATGTCATATTTATTGAAAAATCTATTATGATATTCATTAATGTTTATTGGCAATAATCCTTCATTTATTCTTGTGTCACGATCTAAAGATATGGGATTTAAATCATTAAAATTTAAAAGAGAGATCTGTTGTTTTTTTGTTATTAACATATTTTTACACCCCTTCTACCCGTAGAGATCTTCAAGCTTAAATTCATTTTTAGCAGAGGATAGGTAATATATACCGTAAAAAACAATGGATAATATTAGCAGTATGACTGCCCACAAAATTGGAGATAGTAAGAGGTAAAAATTTTTGATTGCAAGGTTATTAAACAGTTTACTGGAAGAACCAGTTATCGATAATTCAAATGCAGAATATATTGCGTTAAAAGGAGAGATATATAATAGTTCGAGAGTAGGTGATCTCGTAACCTGTAACCCTAGGATTAGGCCCAAAACTAAAATCAGGGGAATCATTGTGATATATCTGATAAGTTTTATACTTTTTAAATTTAATAATATGTAACTGATAAAACTACCAAAAGAAATGTAAAAAAAAGTCACTTCAATCAAGGCTATTAAAAGAATTGTTATATTCACAGCTGGAAATATGCCATATGAATATCCAAATACTAAATATCCAACAATGAAGGATAGGGTAGAGATCATAACCCCGAATATAAACACCGGAACTAGAATCGATATTATAAGGACATATAAACTAGCATTTGTGCTTCTATATAAATAAATATGTGGCAATGCATCATTTGCAACCCTATATGCAGTAGTGGTTACTGCTATACTCCCAGCTAGCAATACTACAAAGGAAACATAAGAAGCAAGATATTCTACCTTATATCCCTGAGGAGGGGCAGGAAATGCAAAATTATAAATAAAAATCCAGATTACAATGTACCCAATTCCCCACATTATATTGTGTTTATTACGAAAAATCGATTTGAACTCAAGTTTCGTTAGTTGACTGACTATGCTTTTCATAATATATCACCCATCTTATATAATGGGACACTACCTTCTTCTTTATCTCTTAAAATTGATATTTTCCCCATATCGGTCTCATAATTTAAAATACTATTATTGCTAGATCCGATTTTTACATAGAGGTTTATTGAATCCTCAATTTTCCCGATTGGACCAAATATATTACCTCTAAAAAATATTAACAAAAGAGTATCATTAAAAATTTTTGATATAGATAAATTGTCAATTATATGACTTACTATAATATATGATTTTACGTTCTCTTTAATAATATTAGAAAGTATCTCTACTCTCCAAGGATCAACAGTTTCAAAAGGTTCATCCAGAATTACAAGATCTGAGTTTGTAGCAATTGCTGCTATATTATATGCCATTTTTTCTTGCCCTGTGGATAACTTGCCAATTTTAAAATGCAGAATTTCCGACATTTTTAGTTCCTCTAACATATTTATAGCTTTAGAATACTCATACCCCCTAATTTCAGTATGGAACTTAATAAACTCAGAAACTGTCAGATAACTTGAAATATTCACCGCCTCTTTTACATTAGTACTGGTATTAATCTTCTTAACTGATCTTAAATCACTACCGTTTATTTTTATAGTACCCTTATAATTCACTAGTCCTATCAATGATTTTAGGAATGTGGACTTACCAGACCCATTTGGCCCTATAATGAACCATTTAGAACCGTCCTCAATTTTTGCATTAAGATTTTTTATTACAATACTCTTTCCATAGCTAATGGATACATTATCTAAAGTTATCATTTTGAACAGCTCACAATAAAAAATAAAAGATGAAAGGGTTAGATCCCAGATGCAGCACTGCAACAGCAGCAAAAATCACAACAACAACAGCAGTATATGCCTAAAGCTTTTATCTTTTCCGTCTCATCAGCTACTTTAAGACCGATGGGAATATCTCCTCCATATTGAGATGACAATTCTATCATAATATGTACCTCCATTATATCTTTATGAGTTTCCAATATTTAAAAATTTCGGAGGAATAATCTGACAAATGTCAGATTTATATATCATATTTTATTTCAATATTTTATGAATAAGGAGATTAAAAAAATTTTAAAGGATCCCATAAAAATGTTGTCCATTGGTCATCGGTTAAGACCACCATTCCTCTCTAAATCGATGTCTCTTAACGTGCGGATCAAATGCCTGGCCAGTATATAGGTTATAATAATCCATTAAGTCCATTTTTACATTCAAATAATCAAGCAATGATGATAAAAGGTCCTTTGCATTTTCTGAAAATATATTACTCCATCGCAAACTCGTAAAACGCACTGCTTCTTTTCCTTGTGCCTCTCCCATTTCTCGTACTACATTATAAATCAGCCGGCTCGTCAGAAGGGTAAGCATCGCCACCCAGATCAATGCCTCTACTACCTCCGGGTTCCTGTTTTGTATCACGTCTAGCTTGTATCTGCCCTTCAACTCTTTAAATATCAGTAACTGGTCACGGTTATGAAGTTAAAATTCTCCAAAAACCCCCTGTTTTACCGAAACATGGATATATTTGATTGTT
>JBMFTB010000062.1:0-6030 GCA_049967255.1 Thermoplasmata archaeon | reverse complement strand
GCAGTGCCACATAGAGAACGGTATATTGAGATTTCCTAAGATTATGAATTTGGAGGTGAAAACAAGTCTGAAAAATGTGGATTTGAGGGAGGTCAGAATAATACCACAGGGTGTAGGATATACAGTCGAAATAGTGTATGAAAGAGAGATAGAAAACATTGAGAATGTAAAACCGAAGAGGATCATGGGCATAGATATCGGGTTGAGGAACATCGTAACTATAGGAGACAACATCTCTAAAGAGGGGATTGCTGTCAAAGGCGGTGTACTCAAATCGATAAACCAGTTCTTCAATAAGGAATATGCCATACTGCGATCCATAAGCGACAGACAGATAGGAAGCAAACAGCTGACAAAGAGAGAAAAAAGATTGTTTATGAAAAGAAACAGAAAGATAAAGGAGATCATGCACAAACTCAGTAAAGCAATAGTTCAATATGCTAAATCAAATGACATCGATACTATCGTTATAGGCCACAACAATGGATGGAAGCAGTCTGTAAACATGGGAAAGAAAAATAATCAGAAGTTTGTGCAGATTCCATTCAACACACTGATCCAGCAGTTAAAATACAAGTTGGAAGAGATCGGAATCAATGTTATAATAGAGGATGAAAGCCACACAAGCAAGTGCTCCTTCCTTGACAATGAAAGCATAGAACATCATGACGAATACACGGGTAAGAGGATAAAGAGAGGCATTTTCAGATCCGCAGACGGAACACTGATACATGCAGATCTGCATGCATCCTACAACATGATAAGAAAGGCAATCCCTGAAGCATTCGCAGACGGGATAGAGGGTATAGGGTTATACCCAAGAAGTTTAAGCATCAGACAGATGATAACTTCCAAAGGTGGATGTTAACATGGTTAACGGAAATCGTAACCTGACCTGTTTTTCTAATTATTAATATAGACAAACGCTGAGAAGATTTTATATATTTTTAAACATCTATGGCCATGAAGTGAGAAAATATGACTTTATATGAGAAAAGTGGATATATCAATGCGCATTTACTGATGCTTGATGTTTTTGGCTGGAACAATGAAAAAACCACCTCGTCATTTATTGTTAAAGGAGATAAAGTCGCAATAATGGATCCTGGAGGAAAAAGTTCGGGAGAAAAAATAGTGGAAAAATTGAATGAATACCGCATAGATCCAGATTCTGTAACGCATATTTTCGTGAGTCATAGGCATAATGATCATGCTGGCGGTGCTCCTCCAATCTTGAAAACATGCAAAAACGCGAAAGTTTATGCTAGTTCGATAACTCTCGAAAACCTGGCAAACCCTGATAAGATCAACAATGCCACAATATCCTTATACGGCGATCTTGCAGAGCCCATAGATGCCGTTAAAGAGAAAGAGAGACTTGTGCCCATAAGCGACGGAGACACATTCAATCTTGGTAACGATGTCATGATTAAGGCAATTTATGCGCCAGGACATACCTCCGATCATTTCATGTTCCTGGAACTGAACAGCAAGTTCTTGTTCACAGGAGATGGCGCAGGATTGTTTTCTGGGAAATACTCAACATTATTGCCAAACTCGTTTCCGCCAAGTTTCAGGTTTGAAAACTATCTGATGTCCATGAAAAACATTCTGAATCTGAACTTTGACATCGTGGGATTCTCACACTACGGTGCATTATCTGGCCCCGATGCAAGAAAAACAATAGTAGAAGGATTGCGAATACTCAACGAATGGAACTCTGTAATAAGAGAAAAAGGCAGCGCCAGCGAAGAGATTTTATTGAAAAAATACATTGCCCAGTTTGATCTATTTCCCCAATATTTCAGAATTCCCGTATTCAAAATAATTGTGAATGGTTTCAGCAAGAATCTATGATCACCATTTTCTGCCCGTTATTTTCTCGTACATCTCCTTGTAAAGCTGCGAAGTTTTCCTGATGAGATCTTCGGGCATGGGCGGTATCTCTGGCTCTGCCAGATTATGTGTTCTCGCATCCATGAGCCGGTCATAATACCCTGTTTCACGATAGTATCTTCGCACAAACTCCTTGCTTAGCTCTATGTGCGCCCCATTTTTATAAGCATCAAGGTCCCAGAACCTATCTTCGTCCGCAGTGCCGAATGTGTCTACAAGCACCGGCACACGCTCACTGTCAAGGGCCCACTCTTTCTTGCCATCCACATGGATCAGCCCTCTCTTAAGTACCTCAGTATTCAGCAGGGCATCGATCTTCAGTATCTGCTCTCTGATCTCATCCAGCTCTTTCTTGTTCAACCCGCTGATCTGCATAGCCTCCTTGATATCCAGTTCCCGGTCAAATTTCTCGAATTTTGTAGTTACCTCGAAGAACGGATCATTCAGCTTTGCTCCGTATTCTATATTTTTAGTGCTTATTGTATCACGCTTGATTTTTCCAGATTTCAAGCGATCAAACAATGATCCTGCTATATAGTATCTGACAATGAACTCCAACGGAATCAGGTAATCTTTAGATTGTTCTGTAGGTTTTGCAATAATATTAAATTTACGCACTCGCATCCTGTTGTTTCCTATTGATCGGATATAATGATTTTTTATGTTGATGTTTTTTAAGGTTTCAAACCAGTATTCAGATGTACGGCACAACGATGCGCCCTTGTTAGGTACCTTGTTTGGTATGATCTTGTCAAATACAGATATATTGTCTGTAAAGTAAAATTCTAGCTCACTATCGTAATCATAAATTTCCTTAACTTTTCCAACTTTTATTGGCTTCATGCTTACCAGAATACTTTTCACTTTATATAAAAATTATGTTAATTAGATACTGTCAATTTTTCGTTGAAAATATTAAAAATAGCATCAGTTATCATACTACACATATTTCAAAAAATATTCAAATTAAATGATCCAGATAAAAGCTATGCCTTCGACAAAATGAAATAATACGTATTTATCAACGAAGATTTGACAAAACCGTTAATTAACACCTTATAACTCTGTCAATACTCAGATACACTATCATAAAACCAGAATTGAAGCTTTTTGAAGGTACGCCTCATATTAAAAGTATCCTATAATATATGCGCTATCGATCTGTAACTTTTATATTGAAATCTTAAGAGCCAGCAATTGTAATGTCGCATATATTATAAAAATGTCAAAATATACCTTCAGTAAAATGAGATAATATTAGAATATCCGCTAATATTTAGCAACTAAAAAAATAAAAAAATATTATTTGCTAAGATATATGTATATAGTTTCACCATCCCCTCCATATATTGGATTCTGCTCGAACTGAACCCCATGCAATGCTGATGAATAGAACCAGAAATTGTTGACTTGATAGAGATAAGTGTATAAGGTAAGGTTCACTGCAATTACCTCTGCCTGATCATAGTACCTGATTGCAAGAGTTGCATTTCCTGTATCCTGTGCATCGGCAATGTACTCATTCATCAGTGCATCTTCTCTGGACTGATTCACATGCCCAGAACTAGCCAGTATATATGGATTCCAGCCATTTGCGTAGCCAAACGTACCATTTTCCTGGTACATAGGAACTATATAATCAGATGGAAATGGATAATCTGGACCCCAACTGAGCAGATAAATAGGCATTGGGTTCTGGCCCATTACTAGATATCCCAGCAATGATGGGATCTCAAGGTAAAACGCATTTGCGTGTATGTTGGGATCGATAGTATTGAGCGTAGTAGCCCATTCCTGTGCTGCTGCATAATCTACTGGATCTCCAGCCCAGACCATTATTGGGATGTTTATGGAAGTATTGTATAGTCCAGATTCTTCCATATATTGCTTTGCTATTGCTATATTGTAAGTAGGAACTGTTGCTCCTGCATTATTTAACTGTGTAGAGTTCATATATCCTGCCATGCCTAGAGGAATTATACCTGTATAATGAAAACCAAAATCTGCACCGTACCTGTCATTTCCAAGCAGATTGTTCACATAGTTTGTATAGTTAAAAGCGTAAGCGAAAGCTCTTCTAACATCTATATTTGTAAAATAGTATTGGGGCAAACTGTATGAGGAGCTCAGAGATGATAGTATAGTGGTATTTACATCAAAATTAAATGCATAAAAATACACGCTTAATGAAGGAAATGTCGTGATATTTATCTTTCCCTCAGCAGCCAAGTGTGAGAGGATTGAATAATCATAGTTAGGTAATCCCTCCACTATGTCTGTCTGGCCAGATTCAGCGATCAACAATGCAGTTGAGGGATCTTTCTCCCATTGTATATACACAGTATCATTTGCAGGGTGGTCATAGCCAGGTACACCAGGAATAGGAGTATAATATGGGTTCGGTTCAAATGTAATCGACTGCCCTATTAGGTAACTCTTGATCATGTAAGGACCAGATCCCATGGTGTTATATCGCACATAATTATTGTAATTTGCTTCATTGCCATGTACCATATAGGATAAGAATCCAGATGGTGTGAATGTTATACCCGCACCGTGCAAAACAAGCCAGTTATAGTCTAAAATAGAAGACCCAAACGGATTTGCTATATAATCCAGAAATGCAGGATCAGGTTTTAATAGGTGAAATGTAACCGTTTGAGAAGTATTATCTACTGTGATCGCACGAGTGATGTTCTGATATGATGTGGCATTAGGTGCAAAACCACCACCTGGCAATAGATCCTGCGCAATAATCCACCCCGCAGTTCCTGGACTTCCAGTCACAAATAACAGCGTTCTTATAAAACTGGTGTATGCATCCCATGCGGTTACAGGATCTCCATTTGCAAATTTAAGCCCGCTTCTAATATGAAATGTGAAATTTAGATAGTTTGGCGATATCCCACCATTTGAAATAGTAGGTACTTCACTCGCTATCATAGGTATCATTTGAGATTGTGCCACTGAAGAGCCATTATATTGAATCAATGTCTCATACACATTAAGGATTATTTCAAAGCTTATTCCGTCGTATGCTATTGCAGGATCAAAAGAAAATGGCCCGCCTGGTTGCACTTCAGTAACAATGATCTCATGAGGATTTGTAGAGAGTACGGTGCTTTTCAACAACCGTGCTACCTGCCCCGGTGCCGTTACTATTATCGTGGATACGTAGGTACTATTATAATATTGTCCGCTTGATAATATAGGTGGTATGTCCGATAATGGATAGTAATCGTACATAATTCCATTGCTTGTATAGTTTGCACGAACAAAATCTGTGTCATTAAACGTGATTACGCTCAGTGTCACAGCATATATCCCGGCCTTGCTGTACGTATGCGCTATGCTCTCAGACTTGAAATTACCAGAAGAAGCATTCAATACTGCATAGCTAATATTTGTAACCCCATCACCAAAGTTCCAGATATAATATCCGATAGTCCAGTTTGTAGCTGTAGGAGGCTGTAGTGTAGAAGCAAGTAAAGAAACATTGCTTCCCTCTGTATAAATTTGCCCTGCTGTTATTATGGATGGTTCTGTAAGCTCAGAAGCTATGGTTGGAGTCACTGATCCTGGCACAACACTTACCTCAACAATGCTGTTCATATTGCTTATATATTTGCCGTTTACTGTGGCATTTGAAGTTACAAGGTATCTGCCTGGTGATGAATAGAAATGTGATACTGTATATTCATTGCCTGTCAATAGTTTGGCAGTGGATGAATATCCATCCCCAAAGTTAAATGTTACTTTCGACGGTGTTCCCCCTGAAATGAAAGCTGTAAACGAGATATTTTGGCCCACAGTAGCTGTAGATGTGTTGATAGAGACAGTCATACTAGGCACTCCACTTGGCATAACTTCCAGCGCTGCTATTACTACGATTATTACAATTAATACTGAAATTATAGCATATATAATTTTTTTATTCATTTTTTCACGCTCTTGTTAGTATTTTTATGCTATGACATAGCTTGACATTAGCTTATAAGTTCCTAATATTTAAAAATTTCTTAAATTTTGTTCTGGGACAAAACTATTTTTTAGGATCTTCTAATTGCTTTTCCATCTCTTTTGGCACTGTTACTTTAAATATATAGAGCTCTGCACCATAACTCTTCATGTATG
>JBMFTB010000061.1:0-6045 GCA_049967255.1 Thermoplasmata archaeon | reverse complement strand
ATTCACCTTCGAATAGCTCATTCTTATTTTTCATTATAATCATAGTTTTAGTGATAATAATAGTCCTATTAATCGTAGCTTTTTCTTTAAAGAAAAAGAAAAAATAAATAATTTTTTTTTATTTTTATCTTTTCTCAATTTTTTAATTTATGACTGGATCCTATCCTTGAAACCTAAGGACCTCAAGGATTTCGGAATCTCTGAAAGAGGATTAAGAAACATTAAGCAGAAAATTAGGCAAGGGAAAGGACTGAAAAACCGGTCAAAGATTGCTAAAACATTGATTGAATTGTACAAGTCTAATGAAAAGGATAATATTCAGACTACTGAATTAAAAAGCGGCACGTTTTGAAGTCTTATCTATATCCCCATGCACCAAGTGGGGCTGCCCGGATTTGAACCGGGGTCTCAGGCTCCCAAAGCCCGTAGGATACCAAGCTACCCCACAGCCCCAGCTCATACGGATGAAATTATTAAGTATGTGCTTGAATGATCAATTTCAGGTAGAGCGATCATTTTTTCTACTATATTTTTTAACTGATCCTTATCCTTTGCCCTTATCATTACAAAGAAATCCATTTCCCCTAATATAACATAAACGTTTTCTACACCCTCGATCTCTTTTATCTTTAAGGCAACTGCTTCAAGGCTTTGCTGATGGTATTTAGCTTTTACACAGGATAGGGCATAGATTTCATATCCTAATTTTTTATAATTAATTTTTGTTGTAAACCCCTCTATTAAACCATTTTCCTTAAGTTTTCTTATCCTGTAATGAACTGTTGATTTTGAAACCTTCAACTGTTCACTTATTTCTTCTAATGATGCCCTAGCATCTTTCGTTAATATTTCAATTATTTTTGCATCGATTTCATCCAGTTTAACCTTTGATTCTTCAGGTTCCATGTGTTTCACGAATAATCGCAAATTGGTATTAAATCTTTTGGAAATTTTTCATAAACAAATGAGTTAATTTTTTATCTATAATAACATTAATCTTAATTATGCTAGAAATTTCATTACCCTATCTGGCAGAGGAAACTATAGAAGAATTTATAAAATCATTCCTGAAGGATAGAAAAGCTGTGATCGGGATTAGCGGAGGTATAGATAGTGCCCTTGTTACACTGTTAACTTCTAGAAGTATTGAGAACGATAGGATTATTACTGTTCATATCCCGGACAGCGAGAACAATCCTCAAGATGAGAAAGATGCGAGAAATTTATGCGAAAAGCTTGATATTGAATTTAGGGTAGTAAAATTGGATCCATTCATTGAGGAATTCAAAAAAATCTACAACGAAAGAAAGGTTTTAGGAAATATTAAAGCAAGAATGAGGATGCTTATCCTTTATTCCATAGCTAATAATGAAAATGGTCTTGTTGTCGGTTCTAGCAATAAAACTGAACTTTTAACAGGGTACTTTACAAAATACGGAGATGGAGCGGCTGATTTATACCCTATTGGTGATCTTTACAAAACACAGGTAAGGTTACTAGCGAAAAAGATGGATCTGCCCCATGAATTTATAGATAAAGTTCCAACAGCAGGTTTATGGAAAGGACAGACTGATGAGGAGGAACTTGGAATTAAATACGAGCTTCTTGATAGAATCCTTTACGGTATTGAACAGTTCATGGATGATATTAGTATATCAAATGCCATAGGTGTTAATATTGATACTGTAAAACTAGTAAGAAGCATGGTAGAAAAAACAAAACACAAAAGGGTTCTAATTTATATACCAAAACTTGGAATCAGAACCGTGGGTCTTGATTTCAGGGAATGATTGATATTAACTTTGCATCCACTACAACTGCATCATTTTCCCTCACAATTACTGGGTTAAGGTCTAGTTGGTCAATATCCTCATAATGATCATTGCCAAATGAAGAAACTTTAAGGAGCATACTTATAATTGCATCCTTACTTGCTTTTATACCCCTGAAACCCTCAAATATTTTTTTTGCCTTAATTTCTTCAATCATTTCCCTTGCATCAAATTCCTCTATTGGAACTAGTCTGAAAGATACATCCCTGTATAATTCAGTAAAAATTCCTCCCATGCCAAACATTATTGATAGACCGAATGTTTTGTCCTTTATAAGACCTATAATTATTTCAACACCAGATTTTTCCATGCTCTCTACTAAAAATTTTGAATCTGGAAACTTATTCTTCATTTCATTGAATTTAATTTTCAATTCATCATAATTTTTTATGTTCAATGCAACACCGCCAACATCACTCTTATGAAGAATATTTGGATCTGATACCTTCAAAACCAGAGGATAATCTAAATTTATGTTTTCGGGCAAATTTGAGATGAGCATACCGTTTGGAACCCTAATACCATATTTCTTCAGCATTTCTTTTACTTCAAATTCTTCTATTACTTTTTTTTGGCTCATTCAACATTCCTCCCTTTTAGGTATTTACCTCTAATATATAGCACTTTCATTGCCTTTACAGACCTTTCCATCGATGGATAAGCGGGAATATTCCTTCTTTCAGCCTCAAGGAGCATTTTCTTGCCAAACTTTGAACCTAGAATGCCAACAATCATAGGCTTTCCTGACATGTGCTTTTCAAGTACATCGATAAGGGATTCATCCACCTTTGCTGTCTGAAAGAGTGCATAAACAATCAAACCATCTACATTTTTGTCCCTGTTTAAAATGTCTATAACTTTATCATACTGTTCAGTTGAGCCTTCTGCCGTGAGATCTACAGGATTTTCAACCGAACCGAACGGTACAATCACTTCTCTAAGATCTTCCTTTGTTTTATCATCAAGTCTTGCTACCTTAAGGCCCACACCATTAGTTTCTGATGCAATGTAATCGGCAGTGATCACGCCCAACCCACCAGCTGTTGTAACAATTGCAATACTCTCTCCTGTAAGTGGTTTCTGATAACCTAGAGCCCTTCCATAATCGATCAATTCTGTTTCAGAATAAGCCCTGACAATCCCCGCCTGCTTAAATGCACCGTCCACAATGCTATCATTTGTTGCAAGTGCCCCCGTATGCAGTGATGCTGCTCTTGCCCCTGCCTCAGTTCTGCCTGATTTTAAAATAACAATGGGTTTGCTTTTAACTAAATCCTTTGCCTTATTAAAAAATTCCCTACCATTTTTGAATGTCTCAAGGTAAAGGATGATGCTCTTTGTATTCTCATCCTCTTTGAAAAAATCTAGTAATTCTGTCTCGGACAGATCTATCCTGTTTCCAAGATTTATGAATGCTGAAACACCTATACCATATTCTGAGATTGTATCCATGGTCAAAAGACCAAGCGCACCGCTTTGTGAAATAAATGCTAGGCTTCCTTCTCCCGGGAGGGCAGTTCTATCAGGTAATGTGAGTGCAGTACTTACCTTGGACTTAGGCAAATAAACGCCCACGGTATTTGGGCCGATGACCCTTGTGCGTGAACCTTTAATTAATTCAAGGATTTTTCTCTCAAGCTCAGCACCTTTTTTTCCAGTTTCAGAAAAACCTCCCGCAATGACAATTACATACCTAACATTTTTTTCTACACATTCTTTGACAGAATCAGGAACAAGATGTGCAGGAAGTGTTATCACGGCTAGATCTATTTCGTCATTAATATCCTTTATTGATGAATAACTTCTCATGTTAAAAATATACTCATTTTTTGGATTGACTGGATAAATCCTTCCATTATAGCCGTAATAAAGTAAATTCTTCAGAATAACATTTCCAATTTTCTTTTCATCCTTAGAAGCGCCTATGACGGCTATCGATCTTGGATATAGAAGATGCTCGTACATTAATTAGGGAAATTTATCATATTAGATTAAGATTTCTAATTAATATTTTATTATAGAGAAAAATATACCCATTTATGGAATCATATGGATTATACCTTGAAAAGATGAAGGTAAAAATTCTAATGAATGGCAGGGAGTTCATAATAGATGCTAATAGAACAGATGGCAATGCGCCCATGGATACGATAATTTCAGCCCTTTTAGCTTGCACAACTATAAGCATTACTACAATTCTTAAAAGAATGCATGAAAATTTTGAGAATTTTGAAGTTCATGCTAACTGGGAACAAGAGCCAGAACCTCCAAGGATATTCAAAAAGATCGAATTGAATTATAGCGTAAGTGGTAAGGTTTCGGAAGGGAGCATGGAAAAGGCAATAAATCTAACATTTCAAAAATATTCGCCATCCGCTGTGATGCTCCAGAGGGTGGGAATAGAATTGAAACATTCGTTCAAAATAGAACAATAATTGTCTGATTTTTAATTAAAAATACTAATAATTGCAAGCAACTATAATATAACGGTCATATATCTTCCGCGATCATGACCAAGGAATTTGATGAAATAAAAAAATTTGCAGTATCCACTCTTGGAGAAATGCCGGAAGTGATAAAGTTATTGGACAGGTTCGATGAGAAGGCAGCCATAGAGCAGTTCAATGAGAATCTAAACCTTTACCTAGGTAGCAAGAATTTACCTAAAAAAATAGTTTCCCTTATTGCATTTTCTGTCGCTGCTGCAAACGGGCCTAAGGAATCGGCAATGATACATTTCAAACTGGCAAAGAAGTTTGGTGCAGAAGATTTGGAGATTATCGATGCCCTTAGGGCAGCAAAGATGTCGCTTATGTCTTCTACGTTATCGGCAATAGATAATTTCATAGAGAGCGAGCACTATGATATAGATGATGAGACAGAAAGCATTTTGGAGAATGTTGAAAGCGAGGCGGGAATGGTTCCGGAAAGGATCAGGAACCTTTCAAAGTTCTCAAAGGAAATGTTGAAGGAGCATCTCAGGGAGAAGGCGGAGCTTTTGAATTCTAGATTGCTTGACAAAAAATATGTTTTCCTGATTGCATATGCAGTAAGCGTATCTATACACGATAAGGATTGCGAGAAGGTATACCTTAGTCAGTATATAAAGAATAACGGCAGCATTGACGAGATTCAGGAAACAATAAACATTGTAAGATTCATAACAGGGAACAGGGTATTCGTAAATGCGCTCGACATGCTGAGGATCATGAGCCAAAATCTCTGATTTTTTCATTCATTTAGAAATGCAAATTTTTTTAGCGCCTCTTTCTCCAGATAATGCAGGTTTCCCGGGATAACGAGAGTATGTGGTGTTTCGCCTAGTCGAACATTTATTAGATCTTTTATTTTTCCTGCAACCGCATTCTGTGAGGATGATCCTGCCCTCGATATAATAGCAACCAGGGTATTTTCATCAATCACTTCCTTTTTGTAAAGCTCCTCCATCTTCAACAGTATGCCCATAGCCATGTTAGCGGACATTTCCATATCCTCCCTGAGGTCAAGAAAAGCTAAGGTATGAAGACCCATTTTCCTGTTTTCAGCAATAAAATCGTAAACGCTACGGGGATAATAATCATAATCAGGGAAAGGAATTGACACCGATCTTCCGAATTTGTAATTCTGAAGTCCTAGTATAGATGGGATTACGCACTGTATTGAAATTCCATTAACAACTTCAAATGGAATTTTTTTATCGAAAGCGCTTATCTTCAATTCAATATGCGTGGTAGCCATCATGGGATCACCAGGAACAAGAAGAACAATATTTCTTTTAATAGAAGCATTTAAAAGAAAATCGCTTTCAACAGTTTTTCTGTCAATAAGTACAATTTTTTTTTCTAAAAAATCTTCCAGGTCTGCCTTTGATGTATCCATAAGCCTAGACGTATACATCTCTAAATAAAGTTCTTCTGCATTCTTTATTTTTTCAATACCTTCCAAGGTTAAGTGTTTTTTAGGGTTCAGACCAATACCTACCAGAGTAAGCATAAAAAAAGGATAATAATAAAAGGATTAAATTTTATTGTTTTCAAACGCATTCTTTCTTCTTAGTTTTCTTTATTACGATTACTGGAATATTCACCCTTGAAATCACCTTTATTGTTACACTTCCAATGAAGAAATCTTCAACATATGAGTAACCCCTGTGACCGAGAACAATCGCATCAAAGGTTCCAGTATTTGCAAGATCTATTATGACTCTTGCAGG
>JBMFTB010000060.1:0-6227 GCA_049967255.1 Thermoplasmata archaeon | reverse complement strand
GGATACGATGAATTCAAGGAACGGCTGAGTAAAGCTGGCAGGATTTTAATAATATCTAATCTAAACAAAAATCCAGAGGAAATATTCGAAATGTACAAGAGCAGGGATGTAGTTGAGAAGCACTTTGATACCGTGAAAAACATGTTGAGATCTGACATAATGTATCTGAGGGATGATTATTCAGTATTTGGTCATATATTTGTATCATTTCTATCGTTATATGGATACTGCAAAATAGAAAACATGCTTAGAGAGAAATCCTTGCTTGATAAGAAATCGCCAATGGATGTTATAAAGGAATATTCAACTGTATATATGATAGAGGGAGACGAAAAAGAAATAATGACAGAAGTGCCAAAAAAAGTAAGAGAACTGGATGAAAAATTAGGAACAAATATATTCCCTAAAAATCGGAGTTAAGGTTTTAAATACAGGAAAATGAATATAAAAAAGTTAGTAGAACTAAATAAAATCAATCTACGACATTCTCTTCAAGGATTATTGATGGCTCATATGTTGAAATTTTTATCTTTGTATTTAGTGGTATAGTCATCTGATCACTGCCGTGGCCAAAGGGCAGACCGTACATTGTAGGTTTTTTCATCTTATTTACATAATAGTAAATAATTTCCTGAAGTGATGGTATGGGACCAACATCCTCAGGAATTTGTGTAAAATCCCCGAAAACAAGACCTTTTACCCTGTATAAAACCTTTGAAAGCCATAGTTCAGCCATGTACCTGTCTATATCCAATATACTTGTTGCAGTATCCTCAAGAAATAGTATTCTTTCACTTGCCTTTAAGGCATATTCGGTTCCAAAAAGTGATGTTATTAAAGAGAAGTTCGTGCCAGCACTTATACCTGAAGTTTTGCCCTCAACAACTCTTCCAACAATCCTGTTTATCTGTTTTGTCAGTTCCAACGTTTCACCGCTTAAAATCTCAATAAAATTTTCAAGTATTTCAGGACTAATTGTTTCAAAGTCTACGCCAGGCATTGGCCCATGAAAGGTTATTAGATCAGTTTTCTGGTTTATGGCAACGTGCAATGCAGTAATATCACTGTATCCAACAAAAATTTTAGGATGGTCCTTTATCACATCAAAATCAATAAGTGATAAAATCCTCATAGATCCATACCCTCCCCTAGCACAGAATATTGCATCAACAGTATCATCTTCAAATGCGGATACAAGTTCCTTTGCTCTGTCCATGTCAGGTGCGGAAAGGTAACCGATCTGTTTCGTTCTTGTAATATTTTCACCCAATGATATTTTAAAACCAAGTTTTTTTAACTTTGACACCCCAACTGTGAGTAATCTTAGGTTTGGAGCACTAGCAGGTGCAATAATCCTTATATGACCATTTTTTTTCAATTTAGGTGCTTTCATAGTTTTTCACCATTATCATATATATAAAAGTGCAGTCATATAAATTTTTCTAAGGGAAAAATTATTATTTATATTTTTAATTATAAGTTATGGAAGATTTTTCAGATAAAACATTTATCTTAAAAAAACATCCTGTTATATTAATTCATGGGAAAAGAAATGTAGGAAAAACAACCTTTGTTAAAAAATTGATCGAAAGTTCAGATTATATTTATTTTCAATTTTTTGAAAATACAAGTTCAATAGATATAATAAGCAATGTTTTGAATATAAAAACTACGGGAACTAATATTTCCTTGGATGCTATAATTTTACAGAAGCTAGATCGATTAATGAATATAGAAAACAAAACAGTAATATTTGACAACATAGAAAAAATGGATAGGGAAGGGTTGAGTCTTTTCTTTAATTTATCTATGAAAGGATTACATAATATGTCCAAGGGACACATTATAGCTATTTACACTGATTCATATATGAAGCAATACCTTAAAGGTATGCTTTCATTGCTTGTAAATCAGGGCGCTTTTGATTTAAAAATGAAAAAGCCAAGCTATGAGGAATTTAAGAAATTTATAAAAGTTAATGGTTACTCAATACATGAAAACCTATTGAAAATGATCTATAAAGAAGTAAATGGTAACTATAATTTTGCACAAGATGTATTTATTGAACTTGAAAAAAAAGGATACATTGTTGAAAAAACATTTATAAGGAATGTGGATGAAACAAAACTTGATGAAATAAGGAATTTAATTTTAGAAATAAGTTCTAAAGAATTTAAAATACCAAGTCTTGATGAAGATGATAGAATTCTATTATTCATTCTTAATAATGTTAATAAAATAAGAATAAATGAACTTAATAAAATTTTTGAATTAAAAAATGTTGAAAAATCTTTAATAAAATTACTCAAGTATAAGTTAATTTTAATTGATGGTCAAGAAATATATATCAAAAAGAAAATTTATATTACTTTAAGAAATTCAAATTTGATTTATTCAAATATTGCAAAATGGTATGAAGCAAAAAAAATTTATGATGAAGCCGGGAGGTTTTACTATTTATCTGGAAATCTAAAAAAGGCCATCAAATACATTTGTGACGTAAAATATTTAAGAGATCACATTTATTATGCAAAATATTGTAACAACAAATCTTTAAAATCGGGTGTAGTCGATTTGTTACTTAAGTACTTTGAAGTAAACGAGATGTTTGATGAAATGTATGCTTTATGTAAAAATCTATACAAAAAAAATACGAGTAATTTGAAATATGCCAGTTCTTTTGCAAAAGCATCATATCTGATGAATGATTATAAAACATCAAAAAGTCTTTATAAAAAAATTTTAAGAAGCTCTAAGAGAAGCTCATATAAGTTAAATTCTCTTATAAATTTAGCCAAAATTTATTATAAGGAGGAAGATTATAATAAAGCGTTGGATTTAATTTTACAAGCGCTCAAAATTGCAATTAAAAAAGAAGATAAAATAAATGAGGCAGAAATTTACAAAATTATTGGTAATATATATTATTACAACTTCAATGATACGAGTGCTAAAGCATATTATGATAGATCTCTAGAAATTTATAATAAATTAAATATTGAAAAAGAAAAAGCAAATATATATAATAACTTGGGCAATATATTTTCGGAATCTGATTTAATAAAAAGCATGGATTATTATTCAAAAGCTATGGAACTGAGTGAAAAGTATTGGTGGATTTCTTTAATAATTGCTTTAAATATAAATTTGGGGATAATCTCTATATTTACAGGAAATATAGCCAATGCCATTTATAATGAAAGAAGATCTGTAGGTCTTGCCCTTGCCAAAAAAGACTATTCAAGTGCAATCCTTGCAATTATTTACATATTTGAAATTCAGATGCTCAAAGGTGATTATGATGGGGCAGAAGAAACAATAAATCTGGGCCTCCAACTTTCAAAAAAATCATTAGGAAAAATTACAAATAAAACATTAAAGATGGATAAAACAATATTAAATATTATTAAAGGGCAATTAAAAAATACTGAAATTAAAGTAGAAATTTTTAGAAATGATATCCCAATTCAGTCTGAGCTTACAAAGTATTATGCTTCTCAGCTAAAATTTTACAACACTGACATAAATGGTTATATTGAGGAATTTCGAAAAAACTTTTTAAAAGAAACTAATATGATTAAAATTGGTGATCTCCTAGATTTAATGAATTATCTTGAAATAGTTCTTTACAGGGACTATTTTAATCGAATTGATACAAAAGAAATCATTGAAATTGTGGAAAAGGTCAAAAATATTAAAGATATTGAAAAACTAAAATTAATAAAATGGAGGATAAATGTAATTGATTCAATTTTTTTACTTGATAGTAAAAATACAAGAAATATGTTTTATGAAAATATAAAGAAAATTGAAAATGAAGGATTGAAATATTTAAGTGCTAAATTGAAAATAATCTATGGCCTTTATTATTATAACAAAATGAAGGATAATTCAATCTTAAAGGAGGGAATTAATGTTATTAAATCATTTAATAGATCTGGATTGTTAGCTATTTATAGCAATGCCATAAGAATGATCTAAAAATTCTGGTATTTTGGGGGAAAAGTTAATATAATGGATATTATAAGTATCGGACAAAGGTATGACTAAAGGGGGAATAGATATGAAAAGCATCATAAATAAGGCTCTAGAAAATGGGGGTGGTCAGAATAGAACTCAACAACCAGAAATAAATGCACAACAAATAATTTCCCCTGATGAAGAGGAGTTAAGGAAGCTTGTAGAACAGTTAAAGGTAAATATAAAAATAGTTGGATGTGGCGGTGGTGGTTCAAATACTATAACAAGGCTTAGCGAGGCTGGGGTATATGGTGCGGAATTAATTGCGGCAAACACAGATGCACCACATTTGATACATGTAAAAGCAAATAGGAAAATTCTTCTCGGGAAAAGGTTAACAAGAGGTCTTGGCGCCGGTGCAGATCCAAGAATAGGTGAGGAGGCCGCAAAAGAAGCAGATGAAGAACTGAGGAATATTTTACAAAGATCTGATATAGTATTTATAACGGCAGGCATGGGTGGAGGTACAGGAACAGGCTCAGCACCATATGTGGCAAGAGTTGCGAAGGAAACAAATACCGGAAATCTTGTTATTGGTATTGTTACTCTCCCATTTTCAGCGGAAGGAAGGGTAAGAATGGAGCAGGCTCTTTATGGTTTAGATCTTTTGAGAAAATACTGTGATACAACAGTTGTAATACCTAATGATAAACTTCTAGAGATAGTGCCTAGACTTCCGTTAAATCAGGCATTTAAAGTAGCAGATGAGGTTTTAATGGAAGCATTAAAAGGTCTCACAGAAATAATAACAAAACCAGGTCTCGTTAACATAGATTATGCTGATATAAAAACAATCATGGCAAACGGTGGCGTAGCAATGATTGGAATAGGCGAATCAGAAAATTCGACTGATAGGGTTCAGGAAGCTGTGAATGATGCAATAAATTCGCCATTAATTGAAGCTGATATACATCAGGCAAGGGGTGCGCTGGTTAGGATTGTCGGAGATCCTAACATGAGTGTTTCTGAAGCTCAGAGAGCGGCAGAATTGATAAGTAAACAGATAAATCCAAATGCAAAGCTTATATGGGGTGCATCCATAGACCCTGAAATGGAAAACAAGGTAAAGGTACTTATTGTTCTCACGGGTGTAAAAAGTCCATATATACTCAATGGAAAAGCATCCTTGACAGAAATGAAAAAAGCGGCTCACATAAGTGGTCTTGATACGAGTATTGATTCTTTGTAATAGCAAAAAATAAAAATTTTTATTTTTTTAACATTATTTCTATAGAGGAAACATTACTTTCCCTGTCTTCACCTTTTATTCTTTCCGTAGATATTCTTACGTCATATTTCAGATCTTTTATGAACCTGTTCTTAACAATTTCCTCAATGTCGACTGCCTTGCTTATTGACTGACCCCTAGCCTTAAGAATGACATTCTTTTCTCCATTGTTGAACTGGGTGACAACTGCAAGGACATAGTTCATGGTTGGCTTTTTTCCAATGTATACAACGTTTTTATCCATAGGACTTCTTTCTTCTACCATATGAAAAACCTCTTAAATATGTAAGGACGACCTTCTTATTATATTTTTTTATTTTATAGGAACATTTTCTGATGTAAAAAATTCAAAAATTTTTATCACATTTATGTGCCATTATCTATGTAAAATGTTCTGTGTAAATAAATTCAGTATTTTAAGAGGGTGAAAATTAATCTATTATCAATAAAATTTGTTGAAATCTTTTAAAAAGATAATAAGTACACCTGATGGTATAAGATCACGTAACATTGTATATCCCCTATTTTGGTTGGAAGGCATATATGTAAAATGCTCCTCCTTATATAAATGGAAGAAAAAATTTTTTCACAATTTTAAAATTTATTTCCTTGAAGTAACAAGAATATTTAGAGATTACAGAAATACATAAAAAAACAGACATTCAGAGAAAGAATGTTCATTTTATAAAATGATAAAATTAGATCATTTGGCATAATTTATAGTAAAAGTTATTGAAATCCACATGTTAAAAAATGAAAACATTAAAAATCTAATTATAATTAAATTTAATATTATATATATAACTAATACTAAAGTCTAGGAATATAAAATAATTATTTAATTTTTCTTTATAAAATTAAGAAAAAGAATTCAATTTAATTAAATTTTTTTAAAAAATTATCATAATTCCTACAATCCATTCATGGTTTGTTGAGTAATTATTTTTATCCATAAATGCCCTTATTTCTCTCATTTTTA
>JBMFTB010000059.1:0-6879 GCA_049967255.1 Thermoplasmata archaeon | reverse complement strand
AAACCCAAAAATCAATAGCCCTATATAAATATGTCATAAAAATGTCACTTATTTGTCAGAATTACTCAACACACCACTAATATCCCTGATATTTTTCACAGGTACATATGATTCTGGCACCCAGTTGTTCTTTAATAATTTTGCAAGAATCTCTGAATCTATTTTATCATTCTTAATCCTTGATTCAGCAATCAATCTTACCTTCAATGGATTCGCTAGCTTCACTTCAAATCCCTTTGATTCTATTGCATCATATATTGGTTCATAGAAACCTGTGGATTCCATTACAAAAGAATCTCCATTTTCAAATTTATTGAGAAACTCATAGATCTCTTCTACATTGTTCTCTATCTTACCCCTCATTATAACATTTCCATCCTCTGATAACACTGTATACACAATGTTTTTAGTATGTATATCCAATCCCACATAATTCATCCTCTTACCTCCTATAATCTCAAAACAAAAGATGACAAAACGTTTTAAGGATTTTATCCTCTTAACATTTCATCAATCTTTCATGAAATTCAATTCAAAATACCTGTAAAGTCACGTTAAAAATGAAAAAATAAATACCAATGAATGCATTTATGGGTGAGGAATGATAATATGAGCGATAAATTTGATGTAATAATTGTAGGTGGAGGCCCTGCTGGCTTGGCTGCAGCATTAGTTACAGCCAGGGCAGGTTTATCAACCCTTGTACTTGAAAGAGGTGAATACAGTGGTTCAAAAAATGTCTTTGGTGGAGTTATTTACACAAACTCTCTCAGGAAATTGATACCTGATTTCTGGAAAGAAGCCCCTGTTGAAAGACCGATTACTAGAAGAAGGATTACCTTTATGACAGATAAATCATTCTTTTCAATGGATTATAAAAATTACGATTTTAGGGGGGAATTCTACAATGGATTTTCAGTTTTTAGATCAAAATTTGATGAATGGTTTTCAAAAAAAGTTGAAGAGGCCGGAGCACTTGTTGCCACGGGTGTGAAGGTTGATTCACTTTTACACAAGGATGATATGGTTAATGGTGTAAGATCAGGTCAGGATGAAATGGAAGGTGATGTGGTGATCCTTGCTGATGGCTCTGTATCCCTTCTCGCTCAGGCAGAGGGGTTAAAGCAGAGACCAGATCCTAATAACTTTGGTATAGGTATGAAGGAGGTATTTTCACTGTCAGAGGAAGAAGTAAATAAGAGATTCGGTATAACAAGTAAAGATGGTGTTGAAGAGCTTATTTTGGGATACCCAACAAAATATCTAAGGGGTGGTGGTTTTATCTACACATTTAAGGATTCTATTTCCATTGGTGTAATAGTTTCACTCGAGGCATTAAGAAAGAGTGAATACTATGCCATAGACTTCCTGGAAGATTTAAAAGAGCATCCAATGATTCAGGATCTCATAGATGGGGCACAGATAAAGGAATATTCTGCACATGCCATACCAGAAGGGGGTTACAGAATGATTCCAAAACTTTACAAGGATGGTGTTATGGTTGTTGGTGACGCTGCAGGTCTTGTGAGTTCTTCAGGAATATACCTTAACGGTGTTGACATTGCTGTTCAATCAGGAATACTTGCAGGTGAAACTGTAATAGAAGCAAAAAAGATAAATGATTTCTCGTCTAAAACATTATCTTTATATGAGAAAAAAATGGATCAAAATGTACTTTCAGAATTCAGGAACTTCAGGGACGCGCCATATTTCCTTGAAAATCCAAGGATGTATTGCGAATATCCAAAAATTGTAACTGATTTAATGGAAAAAATAATAAAATCTGATGGCAAACCTAAACAAAAGCTTATTAATCTTTTGAAGAGTGAAATTAATCAGTGGGATTTAATAAAAGATGCATTGAAGGGGGTGAAAGCACTATGAAATTGAGCATAGATGATAGACTGGCCCTTATCAAGTACAAGGTTGATAGCAAACCTCATATTGTTCTGAAAAATGACAGTGTTTGTGATTCTTGTCAAGGTAAGTACTGCGTGCATGTTTGCCCTGCATCATGCTACAAGATTGAGAATAACAAGATAGTCTTCCACTATGAGGATTGTGTTGAATGTGGCTCTTGTCTTATTTCATGCGATAAAGAAAACATTGACTGGGACTATCCTAGAGGTACATTTGGCGTAAATTTTAGATGGGGTTAAGCTTAAACTTTTTCTTTATTTATTTCGTAAAAAATATGGTTAATTTCATTTAAAATTATCTTCTCAATTGCAAGTTTGCATGCATTAGGTGAGCCTGGCAAAAGAAATACAATCTTATTTTCATATATACCTGCAAGTGCTCTTGACATTATTGCACTTGTTCCAATATCATTGTAACTTAATAACCTGAAAATTTCTCCAAACCCAGGAAGTATTTTTAAATAGGGCATTAGCGCCTCGGGTGTCTGATCAAGTTTGCTTATGCCAGTACCACCGTTGAAAATAAGTACATCAGATTTTGTAATTGAATTAAAAAAAGCTTTTCTGATTTGCACTACGTCATCCTTTACTATTTCATATTGCGTTACTTTGTAGTTTTGCTTCTCTATTAAATCTATTATGGTCTTTCCAGATTCATCATTTTCCTTTGTTCTTGTTGTACTCACGGTTATAACAGAAAAAGTCAAATTATAACTATGAGCCTTGTGATCTTCCATATCACCAGTTCTCCTTCAATTTTTTATATGTTTCTTCAAGTGATTCACCCAAAACCTTTACATCTGCAGTAATAGGCATAAAGTTTGTGTCACCACACCACCTAGGAACAATATGCACATGAATATGTTCTTTAACGCCAGCACCTGCGACCATACCAAGATTTATACCAATGTTAAAACCTTCAGGTTTCATAGTTTTTTCAAGTACATCTATACTTTTCTTTATTAATTCTCCTATTGCTATATATTCATCAGATGTAAGATTTTTAAAATCACCTACATGTCTTATTGGGGCTACCATAAGGTGCCCTGGGTTGTATGGGTAAATGTTCATCATCACCATTGCATGATTATTTTTAGCAAGAACAAACCTCTTTTCAGGTTCATCAAGTGCATTACAGAATATGCATGATTCACTTTTCTTTGGTGTTTCAATGTACCTGATTCTCCAAGGAGCCCACAAATTTTCCATAAAAAGAATAATGCCAGATTGTTAATAAATTTTAGTAAAATGATTCAGTTGTTCCTTTCCGTGCAATTTCTTCAAGTCTTTTTATTCTTTCACCTGTTGGCGGATGGGTTGAAAAAAGGTTCATTATGGATCCTCCTCTGAATGGATTAACAATAAAAAGGCATGATGTGGATGGATTACCATTTCTTAGAGGTCTTCTTGATACACTTTCCTCTATTTTTCTTAATGCATTTGCAAGTGAAAGTGGTTTTCCTGTTATTTTTGCACTCTGAATATCCGCCTTAAATTCTCTTTGCCTTGATATTGCAAGCTGAAGTAAAAATGCACCAAATGCTGCGAGAGCCAAAACAATAATAGCAATAATACTATTATTATTTCTTCCATTTCCCTGAGAAAACATTGCTTCAAACATGGACATTCTTGCAGCAAAGGATAAAGCACCTACAATAGTTGCAGCTACAGTCATAACAATTATGTCCTTATCCTTTATATGGCCCATTTCATGGCCAATTACAGCCTCTATTTCATTGTCATTGAGAATGTTAAGTAATCCTGTCGTGACAGCAACTACTGCATTTCTTTTATTTCTTCCTGTTGCAAAGGCGTTAGGAACCTGCATATCAATAATAGCAATTTTTGGCATCGGAAGCTTTGCCTTCTGTGCTACGTCTTTAACTATATTGAATATTCTTGGATTTTCATTCTCATTTATGATTTTAGCATGGTATGACCATAGAACTAGTTTTGCACTGAAGAAATAGCTGAATAGGTTAATGACAAGTGCAAAGATCAAGAATATGAGCATTGAACCAATTGTATCCCCGTAAATATACCCGATAATGTATCCTACTAAAATAAACAAAAGCGTAAGAAGTGCAAATAATCCTATTGTTCTTGCAGTAGGGTTCATCTGGCTGGTGGAATTAACAATCTATATTTTATTTTTACGATGATTTATGAAATCAACATTAGAAATCTTTAAATAGAAGTACAAATTTACGCATAACAACGGTAAATGAGGTGATCATAACATGATGGCAGGTCAAGTACCTATATTGGTTTTGAAAGAAGGGACTGAAAGGGAAACTGGAAAAAATGCACAGAAAAACAACATACAGGCAGCAAAGGCAATTGCTGATGCTGTAAGAACTACATTAGGGCCAAAGGGAATGGATAAGATGCTTGTAGATTCTCTCGGTGATATTGTAATTACAAATGATGGAGCAGCAATTCTGAAGGAAATAGATGTGCAACATCCTGCAGCAAAGATGATTGTTGAAGTAGCCAAATCACAGGATATGGAAGTTGGGGATGGGACGACAACTTCTGTTGTCCTTGCTGGTGAACTTCTAAAACAGGCTGAAGCTCTTTTGGATCAGAACATACATCCTACAGTAATTACAAATGGTTACAGAATGGCAAGCCAGAAAGCATTGGAAATTCTACCACAGATAGCAAAAAAAGTTTCAAAAAATGATACAGAAACTTTGAAGAAAATAGCAATGACTGCTATGACAGGTAAGAATATTGGTCCTGATAGGGAATATTTTGCAGATCTTGTCGTAAAAGCTGTACTTACTGTAGCCTCAGAATCAAACGGTAAGTTAAAAGCGGATGTTGATAATATAAAGGTTGAGAAAAAGGCAGGCGGTGGAGTTAAAGATACACAGCTCATAGATGGAATAGTTCTTGATAAGGAAAAGGTACATCCCAGGATGCCTAAAGTAGTCAAAAATGCAAAAATTGCATTATTGAATGAGGGCCTTGAAGTAAAAAAGACAGAAATTAGTGCAAAGATTCAGATTGAGGATCCATCAAAGATACATGAGTTCCTTGCTGAAGAAGAGAATCAGCTTAAAGAAATGGTAGAAAAAATAAGGGCATCTGGTGCAAATGTTGTTTTTGCACAGAAGGGCATTGATGATCTCGCTCAGCATTACCTTGCAAAATATAATATATACGGTTCAAGGAGAATAAAGAAGAGTGACATGGAAAGCCTTGCAAAAGCAACAGGTGGTAAAATAGTAACAAACCTGGATGACTTAAAGGAACAGGACCTTGGCTATGCTGAAACTGTTGAAGAGGTAAAAATAGGGAATGATTACATGACATTTGTAAGAGGCTGTAAGGATCCACATGCAGTCTCAATCTTAATCAGGGGCGGAACAGAGCATGTTATTGCTGAAGTGGAAAGGGCTTTGCATGATGCAATAAAAGTCGTAGGTGTAACTGTCGAGGAAGGTCTTATTGTGCCTGGAGGCGGTTCTGTTGAGACAGAATTGGCATTGAGAATTAGGGATTATGCGCATACGGTAGGTGGAAGGGAACAGCTTGCTGTGGAATCATTTGCAAATGCGCTTGAAATTATACCTAGATCATTAGCAGAAAATGCTGGGATGGATGCAATAAACATATTGATGAAGCTTAAGAGTCTTCATGAACAGGGTAAGAAATCCCATGGTGTAGATGTGCTCGGCAATGGCGTGGAGGACATGTTTAAAATAGGTGTTGTTGAGCCAGTAAAGGTAAAGACACAGGCAATTGAAAGTGCAATGGAAGTCGCAACTATGATACTCAGAATTGATGATGTTATTGCATCAAAGAAGAAAGAAGGACAGCCTGGACAGGGTGGACCACAGGGTATGCCACCTGGAATGGGCGGCATGGGTGGAATGGGCGGAATGCCCGAAATGTAAATTTTTTTAATGATTTTTATGATTCCTTCATTTTCTTTAGGTAAGGCTGAAGAAAAAAGATTGAAAGATGAATATGAATTAGTGATCATAGGTGGTGGTCCAGCTGGATTATCAGCTGGTATTTATGCTGTAAGGGCAGGTCTAGATGCTGTAATAGTTGAAAAAAATCTAGCAGGTGGTCTTGTTTCTGAAGATCCTTTGATAGAAAACTATCTTGGATTTGAAAGCATAGAAGGCGAAAAGTTATCAAAAAATTTTAGGGATCATGCTTTGAAATACATAGAAATTATATCTAATCTGGAACTGACTGATTTAAGAATGTCAAGTGAAAAATTTTTGTTATCTTTTTCAAATGGACAAACTACAGAGGCAAAGGCAGTAATAATGGCAACTGGTACAACACATAAAAAACTCGGTATAAAGGGTGAAGAGGAATATCTCGGAAAAGGTGTATCATATTGCGTTACCTGTGATGCATATTTTTTCAGAAATAAAAAAGTAGCTGTAATTGGTGGGGGTAATTCAGGCGCTATTGCTGCCCTTTACCTGAAGAGTGTTAACGTTACTCCTACAATTGTTGAATTTATGCCAAAATATATGTGCGAAAAGGCATATCAGGATCAGATTAGAAAAAATGATATAAAGTACATAATGAATGCACAGGTACAGGAAATATTTGGCGATGGTGAAAAGGTAAAGGGTCTTAAATACAAGGATAGGTCAACTGGAAAAGAAGAGACAATTGACATAGATGGTGTTTTCATTTATGTTGGTCTTATACCTCAGAGCCAGAGTGTTAAGTCCATAGGCATAAACATGGATGCTCGGGGATATATATTAACGGATAAAAAATGCAGAACAAATATAAAGAATTTTTATGCAGCAGGAGATATCACGGGTGATTCAGGTCAAATAATAATATCCGCAGGGCAGGGTGCAGTAGCGGCATTGAGTGCTTATGAGGATCTAAGGTTAATGTCAGCTACTCCTCGCTAAAGCTTCGGAGCTTGTTGCTGGTCTCCCCATCCACCCATGAGTGGATGTTCATTGAACCG
>JBMFTB010000058.1:0-7003 GCA_049967255.1 Thermoplasmata archaeon | reverse complement strand
CATACATGAAGAGTTATGGTGCAGAGCTCTATATATTTAAAGTAACAGTGCCAAAAGAGATGGAAAAGCAATTAGAATATCCTAAAAAATAGTTTTGTCCCAGAACCTTTTTGTAGAGAATGTTATAGATTTTGATACAGAAGCTCCATTCAATGTGACCGTTCCTGTTTGCTACGCTACATAAAACCTCTCTATTACGTAATATTGTGGCATCTTTTTCTATTTTTTGTTTCGATATCGCAAATAAAAAAGAGGTAGTTTACAGAAAATTAAACAGCCCCGGGCAGATTCGAACTGCCGTTGCAGGATCCAAAGTCCCGCATGCTTGACCGCTACACCACGGGGCTACATGCTAAAGGAATGTATAAAACATATAAAAAAACTTGCTTTTTTGATTGTGTCAACTTTTCGCGATATGAGATTATTATTTCATTTTACCGAAGGCATAACTTCTATTTGGATCAGTTAATTTAAATCGCTTTCGGAATATGCATGGTATGATTGTTGATACTATTTTTAATATTTTCAACGGAGAATTGGCAACATCTTTTTTAAACATTAAAAATCAAGGAGTTTAGTTTGCCCTGCCAACTGTTCACGGGCTAGTATCTCAACAGCGCCATACTGCCCTCCACCACCAGGTTTTACTTTTACTTGACCGTTTCTGAAAGCTTGTATTGCGTTTATCACTTTGATGTCTGTGGATATTGAAGATAAAGGCTCATCAACCATTATCTTTATCTCATTGCCATATTTATCGATCAACGAATTCCAGAGATCTTGCACTCTGGTTGAAGACTCTGAGACGTTCAGAGACTTTGCAATAATCTCAATCAATGGTATCAAATGCATGTACGGAGGTCTGTATTCTGGATGCATAGGCTCTTTGTACGTTGCCAGCTCTTCAACCCTGTCTCTCACACCTTTCTTAATGATACCCTTGCACTCTGGGCATCTCCATTTTAATGCCTTGGCCTCTGCGAGCGTGTAATGCTTAAAGCACCTGGTACAAGCAGTTTCATTGTATTTTCCCTCCTGTGGCGGTATTCCAACATTCATAACAATGCCCCTTCCGTTTCTCCGTTGTATTGCATCCTTGATGTTATTAAACGCTATTGATTCAACCTTTAACCTGTTGAATTCTCTCGCGATCTTGTTGGGATGGTAAGAATGTGCGTCAGAGTTGGTCAGAAAAGTCAAGTGCCTGATCTCTTCGATCCTGTCAGCATAGTCAGTGTCTGCACTCAGCCCCAACTCTAAAAACTGCACATAATCAGTATACTCTCCATAAAGTTCTTTAATGCTGTTATAATAAGCGTACATTGCCGTCCATGGCGTAAACGCGTGGGCAGGGCCGATCATTGTGCCAGTGCTCTTTGCTAGCTCTGCCAGTTCTACACCGTTCATTGCCAGCTTGGGCCTGCCGTCAGTGTCGAGATTATTATTTTTTTTAAGGAGCTGTTCTCTAAACTCTTCCACTTTTGACATTGATGAAAAAATTAGGACGTGATGCACCCTCTTTATGTCCTCAACCTCAGTAGTCAACACAAAATACATTTCTTTGTACTTTAAAAGCCCCTCTTCAATCTTTTCAATGCCTTTAAAGTCATTGAGCCAGTGTATATTCAGTATATCGCCAGAGCCCATCACATCTATTCCTTTTCTCTTTGCATAATATGCAATATTTGCAATGTTCATGTCCTTGCTGGTAGCACCAGAGTACATGCTGTGTATATGGAAATCAACATTGATTATCATTTCTTGCCATTTTTAGAGTCCAGTATTTCTAAATTCTGTTTTGGATACTCTTCTTCTTCAACGCTTAATTTTGCACCGAGCGGCACCCTGTCTCTCTTGACCAATTCTCCAAACGTGTAAACACCTTCTATGTTCAGGTCCATGACAGTATAGATTTTATCCATATCCTTTCCCAGCTGTTTAATGGATACCATGTTATCCCGTATCCACCTGAAATTCTTGACTGGATCTGCCATGTTATTTCTTCTTCCAAAATTGACAGGGCACTGTGACAAAATCTCAATAAACGAGAAACCTTTTACCTTAAATGCGGTTTTAATGCTGTTTACAATCTGGTAAGGTTGTGCCGTGCTCCAGCGAGCTACGTAATTTGCTCCTGCTGCAGCAACGATCTCTGCCAGCGCGAATGGAAAATCAGGGTTTCCTTCAGGCGTGGTAGTAGAGCGCATGAGATGCGGGGTGGTTGGTGCAACTTGACCGCCTGTAAGCCCGAAATTACCATTGTTCACAGCGATAACCATAATGTCCAGATTCCTGCGAGCAGCATGAATCATATGGTTCCCACCTATCGAAAACAGGTCTCCGTCCCCACTTATTACCACCACGTTCAATGCTGGATTTGCAAGTTTAACGCCGGTAGCAAATGCAAGCGCTCTGCCATGCGTAGTATGCAGAGAATCGGCATTGATATATCCTGGAACCCTACCTGTACATCCAATGCCTGATATAAACACCGTATTGTCCAGAGAAATGTTACTGTCATTAAAAGCCTTGTATATAGTATTCATTATCGTTCCCAGTCCGCAGCCCGGACAAAATTGGTGTGGCCATCTTTCTTTTCTGTAAAACTCAAAAAATTCCATAAGTTAATCACCCCACAAATTTCTCAATTTCATATGGAGTAGGTATCTTCCCGCCCAAATAACCTGTTACATTCACTGACTCAGCCCCATATTTTCTGGATACACGCTCTACTTCAAGTGCGTATCCCCTCAAATTCAGCTCATATACATATATGCTCTTTCCATTAACCAGATTTTTAAATATCGATTCTGGAAATGGCCATAGTGTCTTGGGCCTGATCAACCCTACATTGCTATTTAAAATTGGGTATGCTGCCCTAGACGCAGACCCGTATGCTACAATCATCTTTTTGGCATCAGGATTTATCACTTCTACCTGCGAAATGTCTTTCTCATTGTTTGTTATCTTGCTCACCAACCTTCGAACCAGCTTGTCGTGTAAAGACTGGGATATTGTCTCTGGATATCCTTCTTCAGTATGCGTCAGTCCTGTAACCGTAGTCTTACTTTTAGTTCCCAGAGCCTTGAACTCTCTCATATATTTGTCTTTATAATCGTTTCTGTTTATCAATTTTATAGTTTCAGGTACCCTGATCTTTTCAACCATATGCGCAATTTCAGCATCTGATAGCAGTACGGTTGGCACTCTGTACTTCTCTGCCAGATTAAATGCCTCTATCGTAAGGTCAAAATACTCTTGCACAGAATTCGGGGCTAGTGTTATAAGTTCGTAATCACCATGACTGCCGAATCTAGCCTGCATAACATCTCCCTGGCTTAATATGGTAGGTTGCCCCGTTGAAGGCCCACCACGCATTACGTCCACTATCACAATTGGGGTTTCAGTCATTGCCGCATATCCAATGTTTTCCTGCATCAGTGAAAAACCAGGTCCTGACGTTGCAGTCATCGCTTTCTTACCGGTCCATGCCGCCCCTATAATCGCGGCAATAGCTGCAATTTCGTCTTCCATCTGTATGAACACACCTCCATTCTTGGATAAGTGCGCGGCCATGTACTCCATCAGATCAGAAGCGGGGGTGATTGGATACCCTCCATAAAAACCACATCCTGCTAGCATTGCCGCTTCTGCAGCAGCCACGTTTCCCTGCAAAAAATATTTGCCATGCGCGATCATAAACTTTGCACCTCGTATTCGATAGCATGCTCCGGACATGTGAGCCAGCAGATCTCGCATAGGATTCTGTCTTTCTTGGCAAGCTTAAAATTGGTACATAATTCAGGTTTTGCTATTAACGGGTAATAATAGCCTGTATCTGAGATCTTAGACCCCATATCAAATACTTTTTTAGGGCACACTTCTATGCATAAGTTGCACCCTTTACAGTAGTTTACATTAATTGTTGGAATCATTGCGCAGGTAAAACAATATTATTAATTAAATCTTTTCATTTCTTGGTCTTGTCAAATCTTCGTTGATAAATACGTATTATTTCATTTTGTCGAAGGCATAGCTTTTATCTGGATCCTCTAATTTAAATTGTTTTCGAAATATGCTATGTATGATGATGGATGCTCTTTTTAATATTTTCAACGAAGAAATGGCAATCTCCATTTCTTGTAATAGATCACAATTCTGAAGTTAAGTTTTCATAAAAGCGAGTATTATGCGTAATTTTTATGGTATTTAAAGGATAGATAATATATTTATTTTGTAATAATAAATTTAGAATATATTGTATTAAAAGCGCTTTCTGTTATATCGTCACTTCATAATCGTGACCAGTTACCATTTCTTTAAAAAAGCTTTTAAAAGATCAGAGCGTGTTACTATGCCTACCAGATCACCATTCTTATCTATAACCGGTAACCTGTTAATCTTCCATCTGATTAGTAGCTGTACTGCGTCTTCAATAGTATCTTCAGGACCAATCGTGTATATCTTCTTCTGCATAATATCGCTCACTTTTATACCCCCAATGCGATCATAAATTTCGGTGATTTTTTCGTAGGGCAACTCCTGTGCTCTAGGAATCTCAATGATCTCGAACGGAGTAGGAACCAATACCCAGCCCTGCCTCTTGTACTCTGAATCCAAATAGCGCAATATGTCCCTCATCGTAACTATTCCAACCAACTTATTGCCAACAGTTACTGGTGCCCCTGCTATGTTGTTCTCAACCAATAATTTAAGTGCATCCCTGATCTCCATGTCCGGAGTCAGCTTGATCAGCTTTTTAGTCATTATCTCTTCTATTTTCATATGCCATCACTTTTTCCTTTTTTTGAGCTCTATCCAAAACATTTTGTCGTATTCAACTCTGTTTCTTATCTTTTTCGATGTTAAAAAGTGGCTTAACTGCTCTGTCACTGCCTTGGTATCTTCGTTAGGCACAACCTTGTCTCTTATTATCTTTATTTCTATCCCGCCATCTTTAGAAAATAGCATTTTCATCTTTCCATCCCTTATAAAGCCTTCTGGCTTGCGATTGCGATCTAAATCTAACATGTTCTCATAAATCAATATATCTACAAAGTTAGGTTCTTCAAAAGTCTGCCTGCTCTCTTCTAAAAAAAGTTTGAACATCTCTGGAAAAACTTTCTTTAAATCTTTCCAATCTAGCTTTTCAGATAAGTAAATATGACCACTATGTACCTTCATAGATGATACATATAATAGTATAATATATATAACTTTTCATATTGGGTAATAGGTTACGATTCTGAAGTTAAGTTCTCATAAAAACGAGTGCTATGCGTAATTTTTACCGAATTTAAAAGATAGATAATATATTTTATTTTGTAATAGGTTCTGGGACAAAACTATTTTTTAGGATATTCTAATTGCTTTTCCATCTCTTTTGGCACTGTTACTTTAAACCTTAACTCTTCATTTTTTACGTAATACTTCCAGATTTACTGATAACTTTTGCACTAACTCTTTTGCCTTCTTCGGTATTTCTCCTAAAATTTCACTATCTTTATATTTGTAAATCTTGATCTTAGATAATATTAACAGAATCTCACGTACACTATATTTTCCATCTGACATATTTAGTACCTGGAAGTATAGATATAACGATAATAGATTTAGAAACATATATGATGATAGCTTGTTTGCATCTCTTAAATATGTTTTATCAGCTTCAAGTAGATTCTTGAATACATTGAATGCATATTCTATATATTCACGCTGTTTGTACAGTTTGTATATATTTTCCGGGTTGTCATTTATGTTTGATAACAGATATAATTTCCCAAAAGATCCTGCACTATCCATATACTCTTTCTTGCTTCTCTTTCCCTCATTTATTCTATCTAAGTAATCTTTTTCTTCTTCTGCTTTCAATTCTGGATCTTCATACACAATCACGTTGTTGGATCTCTTCCAGTACTTGATTGGCCTTCCATCGTATTTGAATACTCCTGCAAATTCTTCAAGTTCAGGGATCAGTGATGAATCACGCCTTAAAGGTATTATGTACTTTATGTGATGTTTTTCCAATTCTTTTATGTTGTCTTTGGAATAAAACCCTTTATCTATTATCAGTATGACTATTGTCGAGCTGGTCATATCTATTGTATTGATCAGGGTTGAAACATCTCTTATGGAACCTGGTACAATCCTTATGAATGTTGGCACCATTTTTGTAATAGAGAACAATAGGAGGATGTTTATTTGTGGCAGATGTATTTCATCAGCATTATGCCCCGGTTCTGCTATATTTATGCTCTTTGATCTTGAGAATATTGCTGTCATGTCCATAAGCATATATTCCCCTTTTTCTGAAAGCTCCCTCATAATATCCGTGCTCTTCTGATCAGACAATGCCCATAATAGATTGGACAGTGATTCCGGCGACATTGTTTCATCAAATACATCTGAAAAATATGTTTTTTCATAGATATAGCGCACTGATTTCAAAGGCAGAGGATCTATCAATCTCAGTATTGCAAACGCAATAATTCTTTCAAAAAGAAGGGGATAATGTTTTTTTATTATCGGGTTCAATGTTTTTTCTGCTATACCGTACAATAGTGCTACTGCACCGTATTCATAATCCGTATGAACTATTGGAATCGAGCTCTTTTTAAATATTCCGGATTTGGTAACAACACCCAGATACTCCTCTGTTACTTTCCTTGCTCTTTTCTTATTCTTATCGTATTTACTAGATACACTATAAGCATAATATCTATTTCCAAACTTTCTGATCTCTATACCCCTGGATTTAAATTTTCTAACCCACTCAGGTAGTTCAGTCATATTACGTATATATACGTAATATGTATATTAAATTTTTCATAACCAGAACTGGTAACAAAGTAAATAAAATAAATAGCTAACAAAAAAACAAGAAAAAAAGAAATAGAAAATATTACGCAAAAAATCCAGAGTTAAGGTTTAAAATAAAAAATTATTTGCCAACCATTTGTGCAATGGTTGTGTTTATGTAATCCGCTTCCTCCTTTTTCAAGAT
>JBMFTB010000057.1:0-7029 GCA_049967255.1 Thermoplasmata archaeon | reverse complement strand
GGTTTTTTTATATTAATTAATTTTTTTAATTAAGGAATTTTTTATTATTACTTAAATTTAATAAAAAAATTATGGCTTTCAAAAAATTTAAAAAAAGATTTAAAAAAGAAACATTTAATATATTGTTTTCAATAGTTTTTAATGTGAACGAAAAAAGAAATATGATTATAAGTATATTAGCCGTCTTAATAATCATATTTTCAGTATTATCTATTTATAGCGAATATAATGAGTATACGGGAAACAGTATGTATAGCCAAAGCCAAAAAACTTATGAAATAACAATCCTAAACAAAACCGCCTTTGTTAACAGCTCGAAGCCCATGCCTTCCAGCAGAAATGCATATCCAATGGGTATCGTGGATCAGGGAAAGGAAATTGTGAAAAACAAGAACGGAAACATGATTGAGTATTAATAAATACAACACAACAGAATTCCTTGGGAATGTTACAATATATTCATTGAAAACAAACAATACAGTGAATTAAAAATATATTTTAAATTTTAATTTTATTTTAAAAGACTTAGAAGTGCATACTGGTATTGAAGCACAAATTTCACAAGTGCAACATGTTCACAGGAATTGCTTTCACATGCATTGCAATAAATATTTTTCGGATCGTTGAAAAGTACTCTTATGTGCTTTTCATTTTTTGATCCTTTGTAGGATAGATCATCCATTTCTGCTACTCCTCTTACCATATCAAGCTTAAGGTTAACAGAATCTATTATTATTGTTAAGGCATATCTCATAGCAGTGTATATCCAACTCTTATCAAATAGCTGTATCTTTACTTCAGGATCAAAAAACCTTTTTTCCATCTGCTGTTCTATTTCCTTTATCTTTTTCATTATAATTACGCCTTTCCTTGTAATATACAAATACCTGAAATTTCCATCTGGATTTTTGAAATAATGTATCAACCCATATTTTTCAAGTATATCATAATCAGTATCCCGGGCTTTTGTTATTTTTGGTACTTCACCATAGTTTGAACTTTTTATGTGTTTTTCTATCAGATAATTTAAAATATCATACATTAGTGGCCATCTAGGATTACCTAATAATTCAAATGTAGCTGTTTTTCCATCAACGTTTATTTTTGTATCCATTATAGATTTAAGTATTTTTTACTCTATTAAATATTTTTCTATAATAGCTTAAAATAAAAAATTTAAATTTTTTCATCTATTTTCCTTTTAATTTTTTTGAATTTTTAATGGGATTTTCATCAAAAATAATTTCATATAATTCCATAAATTTTTCTATTAAATTTTCTTTCTCTGTATTTTTTGAATTATCTAAATGATTTTTATTATTCAAGACAATTCTATTAATGGAATTTGATTTCGAAGTGTTCTCTAAAAATGGAGAATTTCTTTTATTTGATTTTTTGTATGTCAATTTGTTCTTTTTATTTTTCATTTTGAATTAACACCTTATTAATATAAGTGTATTAATTTTGAAGGGTATTATAAAGTTTTCTATCTATTATCTAAATATTTATATAATATTCTTATAATTTTGGTTATTAAGAAAAATATTAACATTAAATTTATTAAAAAACTTTTGAACCAATTTCTAGATAATAAGATTATGGATAAATAAATAAAAAATAACTTTCAAAATTTTATTTACCCAAAGCATCCCTTAGTTTTTCCATTTTTTTTGGATCTTTTGCAATTTCTTCCATTAATATTACCAATAATTGGAATTTAGCATCATCGGGTGCTTCACTTATTAATCTTTTTACATAAGGTTCAAAAGCATCACTATTTTTAATAGCTTCTATTACAATTTTTTCTTTAGTTTCTACTTCAACCTGAGTTTCTATATCTAAAGGCAACCAACAATTTGTACAAAACTTTGCATTACTGGGATTTAAAGTATGGCATCTTGGACATTCTTTTGGTTTTTGGTCTTTTATCACATCATCCTCTTTTAAATCTATTCCATATGCTTTAAGAATAGCTTTGTCCTGATCCCTCATAGATAAATGAACATACGTTCTAGTCTGTTTAGATCCATGAACCCATCCCATCTGATTTTCTAATGGAGCTTCAGGCACTTTAGAAGCAAGTAATGTAGCTCTTGTGTGCCTGAATAGATGAGGATGTATTCTTTTATTAATTCCGGCTCGTCTTTTCGTTTCTCTAATGATTGAATAAATATTGTGATAGGTTAATATTCTACCTCTTATTTTATCTGAAAGATTGCAAAATAAATATGAATCAACATTGTCTTTAAATGGATGATTATTAAGCCATGCCCTTAAGTAAGGAATTGAATCACCTACAATTCTAACCCGCCTAAACCCTGTTTTACCAGTCACATTTATTACTGCACCGTATTCATCAAACCCTAGATCTTTTATTTTCAAATTTATAATTTCACCTATTCTACATCCTGAATCGTACAATAAAGAAAATAAAGCTCTATCTCTAGCATTTTTTGAATTTTCTATCAGTAAATTTAATTCGTCCCTAGTAATTAGATCATCAGGTGTTTTTCCATTTTCCTTTATTTTAACATTAATTCTAGATATATATTCGGGAAGATTATTCATCCTCCATTTGTAAAATTTTTTTAACATTGAGATGTAAGTATGCCTTGTCCAATCAGTGTATTTATCATCATATAAATTTTCTAGAAGTTTATCTATATCATCTTCTGTTGGATTAAGAAAACCATCTGGAATCCATTCTGCAATTTTCCTAAGCCTCTGGATATAATTTATTCTTCTAATTTCTGAAATGCCTTCTTTTATTTTAAGATCATTTACAAACTTTCGTATATTTTTTTTAATTTCTTCACTAAATAGCTCTTTATCAAGTCTTTCTAGTTCCTCCTCTATTTTTACATTGTAAGGAGTTACCATAATTCTTAAAATCCTTTCATCTATTTTAATGTTTGGGAGCTTAACTTTTATATCAGCGCCCCGGCTGGGATTTGAACCCAGGTCATGGGTGTGACAGACCCATATGATAGGCCACTACACCACCGGGGCCTAAACAGTAAATTGACCAGAATTATTTAATATTTTTCAAATAAAACCAGAAAAAAGTATTTTTAATCGTTTAACATTACATAAATTATGAAAATTGTAAGTGGATCAAGTTCATTGATGCTTTCATCAAGGTTATCTGAAATGACTAAAATACCTATGGCACATAGAGAAATAAAAAGATTTTCTGATGGAGAATGTTATGTAAGGCTACATGAATCACTAAATGGTGAAGATGTAATTTTGATACAAAACTCCTATCCTGATTCCAATATTATAGAATATTTCTTACTTGTTGATGCTATTAGGCAATATGAAATAAAGAGTTTAACTGCTATTATACCATATTTTGGATATGGAAGGCAGGACAAAAGATTCAATGAGGGTGAACCTATAAGCGCGAAAGTTTTTGCTGAACATCTTTCTGAAAATGTGGACAGGATTATTACTATTAATCTTCATAATCCAGAGGTAATCAATTGGTTTAAAGTATCCGCTATGGAAATAAAAGCAGAAAAGATATTGGCAAAATATTTTGAAAAATTCAATCCAGATATCATAATATCACCTGACAAGGGTTCAATGGAAAGAGCCAAATATCTTTCTGAACTTTTGAACAAGCCTTTTATTTCATTAGAGAAAAAAAGAATAGACAGTGAAACAGTAGAAATTCAAACAGGTAATATTGATGTTAAAAATAGAGTTGTCGCGATCATTGATGATATGATATCAACTGGAGGAACAATTGCCACTGCATCAAGTATTTTAAAAAATTTAGGTGCATCAAAAATAGTAGTGGGCTGTGTTCATGGTCTTTTTGTTGCGAATGCCTTAAACAGAATACAGAGAAGCGTGGATGTTATTTTTTCTACTGATACAATAGAGAATGAGAAGAGTGTGGTATCCGTTGCGGAGGAAATAGCACAAAAAATACTTTAATAGTAAAATTTTTAAGAGTAAAAATAATATCCGAATAAATGCAATACAAATGGACAGTTTTAACAAATACTACACTAGGCGTAATAATGTCTTCCCTGAATGCGAATATAGTGATGATATCCCTTCCTACAATATTTAGGGGACTTGATATAAACCCATTTGGTAGTGGCGAATTCATATATCTCCTTTGGATATTGATGGGTTACAGTATTGTTCTAGCAAGTGTTTTAGTAACATTTGGAAGAATTTCAGATATTTATGGTAGAACAAGAATGTATACCTGGGGTTTTATTATCTTTACAATTGCATCAATTCTTCTTTCCATTGTTCCAGACAATTCAAAAAATTTAGGTGCTCTGCTTTTAATATTTTTTAGAATGATACAAGCGATTGGTGGTGGCTTTCTTATGGTAAACAGTACAGCGCTTTTAACAGATACTTTTCCAATAAATGAAAGAGGCAAAGCACTTGGATTGAATCAATCAGCATTCATTGTAGGATCTGTGTTAGGATTAGTTTTGGGTGGATTTTTGGCTGGATATAACTGGCATTTGGTTTTCATTGTTAACATACCATTTGCATTTGCAGGTACAATTTGGTCCATATTCAAATTAAAAAGAAATTATGAAAAAATAAATGTAAAAATTGATTACCTAGGCAATTTAACATTGGCATTGGGTTTAATCCTTATTTCTCTAGGATTCACCTATGTTTTAGAACCATATGATGGTTCTCAAATGGGATGGACAAATCCATGGGTAATCTTTGCATTTATACTAGGTCTTCTCTCAATTATTTTATTCATTATTGTGGAAAGGAGAACGAAAGATCCGTTATTTGATCTCTTTCTTTTCAAAATTAGAGCTTTTTCATTTGGCAATTTAAGTTTATTTTTCAACACACTTGCAAGGGGAGCAGTAATGTTTCTTGTAACAATATGGCTCCAGGGTATTTATCTACCTTTACATGGTTATCCATATACTCAAACACCCTTCTGGGCGGGTGTTTATCTTCTCCCTATGATGGTTGGAATGGTTTCCCTAGCTCCCATTAGTGGCCATTTAACTGATAAATATGGTGCTAGAATTTTTGCAACAACGGGTATGATAGTTATTGCTATTTCTTTATTTCTATTGATATTGCTACCTTATAATTTTAATATTTGGGAATTTGAACTTATAATGTTTTTAAACGGTATAGGAAACGGTCTTTTTGCCTCACCAAATACCACTGCAATTATGAATTCAATATCATCTAGGCACAGAGGGACGGGTAATGGTATGAGGATGACATTGAGCAATATTGGATCAACAATAAGCATGGCAATCTTCTTTTCCATAACAATAACTGTATTTTCACAAAGCGTGCCAGATGCTATGTATAAAGCAGCTATAAATATTGTACCTCAAAAAATTGCTTATGAACTTTCACAACTTTCACCATCTGGATTATTGTTTGCTGCCTTCTTGGGTGTTGATCCACTTGCCGCTATAAAAGCATCAGGTTTATCACAAACTGCAATTAGTGCATTAAGTTCATCTACATTCTTGCCAAGTATTATAGGTCCATCTTTTATTACTGGATTACATTATTCTCTTTATATTTCAATCGTAATTATATTAATAGGAACATTATTTTCAGCATTTAGGGGAGGAAAATATATTCATGAGGAATTAAACATATTAAAGACGGGGGATGGTGCAGATGGATCAAAATGAAATTCTTGAAAAATTAATAAAAATGAAAAAAATTATTGTTAAAATCAATAAAATGCTTGATCCACAAATTGAAAATTTAAATTACACTGATATATTTGTTTTTATGAAAATTGCAAATGAGGAAGGAATAACAATGACAAAACTATCAGAGATTACTGGATTTTCCTCTACATTAATTACATTTACAGTGGATGAGCTGGAGAGACACAATCTAGTAGAAAGGAAAAAAGGTGGTGATAGAAGAAGCACAAAAGTAGTCCTAAGCGATAAAGGGAAAATGGTCAAGAATGAAATTAAGACAATGACTATAGAAAAATTCAAAAATATAATGAAAAATCTTACTGAAAATGAAAAACAAGAATTAATTGAGTTATTTGATAAAATTTTTAAGATTCTCGAAAAGATAGAATGAAAGGTTTTTATTTATAATATTATTAATCCATTAAAAGGTGTAAAAATGAAATTAAAAGTATGTCAGGTGCATGGACCCTTCAGGGGTGAAAGTTGCCCAATCTGTGGTAGCGAGGGTAAATTACTCCTAAATGATTGGGAACTGGAAGCCATAAGCAGAATAATTACTGGTATTCTCAGGCATTTCCCTGAAAAATTTGGGGTTCAACTTGACGAGAAAGGATGGGCCACAATAGATGATATTACAGAAGGAATAAAAAATAAAGAAAGGAAATTTAGATGGCTTAAGGCACAGCATGTAGAATCTTTTATTTTAACAGACCCTAAGGGCAGATTTCAGATGGATCCTATGGAAAGAAAAGTCAGGGCGGTATATGGCCATTCAATAAGTGTGGATTTATCAGATTTGCCAAAGGACAACATTCCAGATAAATTGTTCTATGCAATTGTTCCTGAGGAAGAAGAATTTATAACTGAAATTGGTATAAAACCAGGCGAAAGGAAATGGGTGCATCTTTCAAAGAGTTATGAGGAAGCATATATTGCTGGAAGGCACAGATCAGAGGACCCATTGGTGCTTGAAATTAATGTTAAGGATGCAATTGAAAATGGAGTTGAAATTCACAGGGCTACGAAGACCATATATATATCTAAGGATATTCCACCTGCATTCATAAAAAAGGCAAGAAAAAGGCATGTTGAGGTACCTGAAGAGGAGCTTAAGGAAATTGAAATGGAGAAAAAAAGAAGAGAAGAAAAGGAAAGAAGAAGGATGGAAGAAGAGGGGGACATAGAGTAAAGGGCCGGTAGATCAGCTGGAAGATCGCCACACTTGCAATGTGGAGGCCCGGGGTTCAAATCCCCGCCGGTCCATCCAATTTTATAGAAAAGTTAGGAGTTTGAGGGAAGCAGTAAAACTCCGACCTTCAGGGAGGAGATACACGGACTTCCCTCA
>JBMFTB010000056.1:0-7084 GCA_049967255.1 Thermoplasmata archaeon | reverse complement strand
GTTCAATGAAACTCCGCTCACGGGTGGAGCAGGAGACCAGCAACAAGCTCCGAAGCTTTAGCGAGGAGTAGCTGACAGAGTTTGAAATACTTTTTCTTATAAAAAAAAGCCTATTTCAATATTTTTCTTTCTTAGGAATTTTTAGTTTTTCGAGATGATACAAGAATCATTGCAATTACTATAAAAACCCCGCCTAAAATTTGCAATGGTCCCATTGTTTCACCAAGAATAAAATATGAAAAAATAACGCCGAATACAGGTTCAAGTGCAAATACCATAGAGGCAGTTGCAGAATCTAGGCCTTGCTGGCCAAAATTCTGAAGCAATAGGGCTAAAGCTGTTGCAAAAATTGAAAGATAAATTATTGAAAATATTAAGGTGTTATTCCATGCAACCTGAATTCCTGAAAATGGAAGAAAAAGAAGGCTCAATGGAACTACCATAATAATCTGAAAAAATGTCAGTGCTAAGGGATCATATTTTTTTGAATATTTATCAACATAAACCACTTGAAATGAATATGCAATTGCAGAAAATAACGTGAGAATATCGCCTATATTAACGTTTGTAATCAAAATTCCCGTTATCAAAATAAGTCCAATCAATGCTAGAAACAAAGAAATGATAACCTTTTTGTCAAGACCTTCCTTGAGCAGGAAAAATGCAAGTATGGGTGAAATTACTACGTAAAGACCTGTTATTAAAGTAGAGTGCATGGCTGACGTATATACTATGCCTATAATTTGAAAATAATAACCAAAATAAAGAAAAACACCTATATATATTCCACTTAGTATTTGTCCTTTTGAAGAACTAATAATCCTCTTGTAAAATAATATGAAAAGTATTATGGATGCGACTGCAAATCTTATGAATGTTAAATATACTGGTGAAATAGATACAATTGCAATTTTCATCATTGGGAATGTAACGCCCCAAAGGATTGTTGCCGTAATGATAAGACCTATGGATTTGTTCTTTTGCATTCAATTCACCTGTTCAGTGATGATATCCGATATCAAACCAATTTCCTCAGGGCTCAATTCCTCTGGTCTCTTCTCCCCATAGGGTATATTATCCATTTTTAAAATATTTTTAATTTTTTTCCTTCTTTGGGAAAATAATATTTTTGTAAGATTGAAAAAATTTTTTTCATCTTTAACAATAAACTTCTTTCTTGGTATAATTTTTACAATTGCAGAATCCACTTCAGGAACAGGGTAAAAGCACGATTTTGGCACATATCTTAAAATTTCTGCATCCGCAAAATAATAAAGATCAATTGATAATCTTGAATAATCCTTGCTCCCTACCTTCGCAACCAATCTCTTTGCAAATTCTTTTTGATACATTATTATACCCATTTTAAAATTATAATTTAAAAGCTTGAATGTAATAGGTGATGAAATGCCGTATGGTATATTTGAAACAATTTTATCAAAATAAGGAAATTCAATATCAACAGCATCACCATGAATTAAATTTAATTTACCACTATCTATCTCCTCCTTAAGTGTTACTGAAAGCAAATCAAAATATTCCTTTGATTTTTCTATTGCAGTTACCTTTGCACCTCTTGAAAGCAACTCTTTTGTAAGATTTCCAGGTCCTGAGCCAATTTCTAATATTGTTTCCCCTTCTTCAATTTCTGCAAAATCAACTATGATACGGATGATATTCTTGTCCATCAGGAATACCTGACCCATTCTCTTCATTTTTACGTTCATTTTGCTACAAAAATCTTGTATTTAATATCCCTGTTTTTCAGTTCTTCAACGATCCTAGCAACTATCAGCTTTTCTGGTGAATGGGATAACTTTACCCTTTCAACAATGTCTTGAAAACTTTTAAATGGCCCTTTTTTCTTTTCATCTATTATTGACCACATGGTCTTTTTACCTAGGCCGGGTAAAAGCTCCAACATATGTAATCTTGTTGTTATTGGAGATGCATTATTGAAAAAATCAACGAACTTTTTTTCCTGTTTTTTCACTATGTCCTCAAGAACATAGGGTAATTCATTCTGTGCAGCATGTGTAAGCTCTTCATATGTAATTCTCCTTTTTACATGTTCTATTTTTGTTCTTTTATCAAGGTCCTTGCCTATGTAAACCCTTTCTCCTATTGTTAGTGTGATATTTATTTTAGGTATTAATTCAAAGAGCTTGAATTCTGTTTCACCAATGGCCAGAGCTAGAGGTACTCTTTTAAAACTTTTGTCATCTGACCTTCCCTGTGGTAAATAATCAATTATGTATGCATAATCTTCCATAAAAAATACCCCTTTATGCCTCGCTCTTTTTCGGCCAAAGTATTTCTAGTATTTTCTGTATATCTTCGGGGGTTGGAATTATCTTATCCTTTAAAAAAATAACTCTAACTTCATCTGGTGTTCTAGGCATTATATCAAGAATTTTCACCGCATATTTTTCATTTACAATCTCAAGCTTCATTAATTTTTCCTTAAGTTTTTTTACATTCTGAGATTTTACTTTAGAAAATTCTTCAGCATGCTTGAGCGCGTTTTTTTGTAAATCACTTAACTCTCTTTCCTTCGAAATTTCTTCCAAAAGTTCGCGCACTTCAGCAATAGTGACATATTTTTTGTTCATACTTGACCTCTATATTCTTTTTATGTGAACAGGAGAAGAAATTATTTTTTTATGTACTGAGCCTACCCTAAGATCTATTATATATGCATCTCCTTGTTTACCAATAACTGTACCAACCAAACCCTGGAACCTATGATGTGGCATACCTTTATGTTCTGAAGGATCTATATCTATTGCTACCCTTTCTCCTTCTTCAAATTGTTTTAGATAGTGGGTAACTGGAGGCATACCCTTCTCTCTAATACTCTTCATCAATTTCATTCCAGAACGTGCTCTGGGTCCATGGGACATCTTTGACATATTCATTCCTCCGAATCAAGTATTTTAACTACATCCAGTCTTTCTATTTTTATTTTTTGGTCCAGGATCCCGGATATACTCGGTTTTGTTCTACCTTCATCACCATTTGCAAATTCCTTTATATATGTACCAGGATCAGCTTCTATTTCAATTTCAACACTTCTTCCATTCTTTGATATCAATTTTATTGAATGTATTTTCTTTTCTCTCACAATATCCGATCTTTTATGTATTACTCGCAATGGAGTTCTTTGATTTATAACTTTTCCCTCTAATGATTCAAGCTTTTTTATTAGATCATCTGTATCAACATCATTTTCCAGTTCTATAACCAACCTATATATTTTTTTACCTGTGAATTCCTTAATTTTTTTTACATCATCCCTTGTTGAATATCTTAAATTAAAAACTTCTATTTTTCCCTTGGCATTACTGTTTATATCATTCTCTATTGTCTTAAGGTCAATAAACCTTTTTCTTGGTTTGCTTATCTCAAGTATAAATGGTCTTCCATTTCCAAGCATAAGTACATCCACATCTTCCCTCCCTGAACCATGAAGAAAATAATTTTTTCCATCAAAATATCTGATAGTAATTTCGCCAATGTATTCCTCGATGCTCTTATCATTATCTTCATGTATCCACCTTGTTTGAGGCATCCCCCTTTCAAATTTTCTATACCTACCATATATAAATATGGGCTTTGGAATTATTTCTGTTGATTCATATATGGAATCAAGTATTACTGTAATATCTGGATTTTCCAATGAAACATCTTTACCAATCTTTTCAGAAACCCTTTTACCAACTTCTCTGTCAAGTTCATTTTTTATGCTTTCACCCAGATTTCCATATTTTTCGTTTAAATCTTTATCTCTTTTTAAAATTTCATAATCTATCCTTGACCCAATTAAAAAGGTATTGAATTCGTAATTTTTAAGTGCATTTATAACAATTGAAACAAATTTATCAATACTGTCGAAAAGATTGTTGCAAACATAGCAATTTTCTGGTATTGCATCTTTACAGTTCAAATTTTTATCCATACAGTACTGAACTCTCAAAGCTTTTCCTCTCTCCTGATTAGTAAGACCATGACCCAATGATGCGTATATTCGACCTAAACAATGATCACAGAGTTCATTGATTTCTTCTGGAATTTTTAACATAATAATCCAAATAGATTAAGTATATTAAAAATTAAGGATTAGTTTAAATTCCCAAAATGTCATGCTATTAAACAATGGAAATGGGAATATCGTTGTTCAGGCATGGAGTACTGAACTTAATGAGATATGAAGAAGGTTTTCCTTGGGAAAGAATAATAATAGATGCTATGAAATATGGAATGTCTACATATATAATCCTTGGTAATTATTTGAATATAAATTTCAGATTATTGCATACAGCGTTAAAAAGATTAAAATTTGAAGAAAAGATACTTATAAGGAGAGGATTTACATATTATCAGATACTGCAAATAGTGCTTGAACTATCCTCTTACCACGATTTAATTTTATTTTTCCATGACCCCATATCATTTCAGGATCTTTCAACTGAAGAAAAATTTGCTCTTTCTCAGGCTGTAATGCTAAACTTGCTTAAATATGCTGAAACATTTGATACGATTTCTGTTTTTGCACATACGGATAATTTCAATTTCCAATATAATGTTAAAAGGATAAATGCAAAACCAATAAAAAATGGATGGAAAATAATATCTGAAGGAGAGGAGAAATTTATTTATTCTGATCCAGCTCAGGTATCACTTGATTATTATCTGGAGGTGTAAAAATGGGAAGGAATGTACCTTCGATGCGTGAAGAAATAAATAAAATTATTGAAAGATGGAAATCATATGAAAGGGCTATGAAAGAGAACGATAGAAGGGCTATGGATGATATCATAGAAAAAGCAAAGATGCATTCAGGTGAAGCAACTTATGCGCTCCAGGATCCTCTTGAAGCTGTTTTTCTATCTGTTCTTGTTGAATTGGAAAGAGAAATTGAGGATTTGAAGCATGGTGCTCATTGACATAGATGTAGGTCAAAGGGTAATGCTTTGGTATAGGGAAAATGATAGGGTAAAATATGTTTTTGATGATTTTATACCTGAAATATTAATAGCTGGTGAACGCGAAAAATTTGAAAATCTTGACATTGAGAATATCCAAGGCATAGTTTATGTTAAAAATAAAAGGATCAAAACAGTTGATGATGAGTTGGATGGAATTGCAATTGGTGTTAGGCCTGAAAAATTCTTTTCAATCTCTTCAATGCTTAACAGATATTTCAATTTCTATACAGTAAAAATTTTCAATGCGGATATAAGGTTAAGCGTCAGATATCTTGCGGAAAAATCTTTATTTCCTTTCTTCAACGGGAAAGAAAGATTTTCAATACCTGACATTTCAGAAATAAAAACACTTTTTATTGAAAAGAAAAACAATATCCTGAAAATAGGGGGTAAGGAATTATCTCTGCAAAATTATTATGCAATTGAGAATGAAATAATGGAAAATGACCCGGATATAATTGTTTTTAACGGAGCGGATGATATTTTACCCATGCTTTATGAAAAGGCAAGAAAAAATGGAGATTATTTCAATATAGGTAGGCACAGGGGCTGGACAGAATTAAAGTCAAGAGAATATTTTTCATATGGAAGAGAATTTTATAAAGAGCGATCAATACTTCCAAAGGGAAGGATATTGATTGATCCTGAAACAAGTTTCATTTACAGGGAAGGGGGTCTTGAGGGTGTTATAATGGCATCAAGAATTTCATCTTTGCCCGCATCATATGCAGCCAGGGCAACACCCGGAACGCTTGTATCCACTCTTGAGGTTTATGAAGCACTAAAAAAGAATATAGCAGTACCATACCATAAATATAATGCAGAGAAAGAAAAAACACTTGAACAGCTCATTCTCGCTGATAGAGGTGGAATTGTATATCAGCCATACCCAGGTATTTACTGGAATGTTAAAGAGTTTGATTTCACTTCAATGTATCCATCAATAATAGTTAGGAAAAATCTGTCCATTGAAACATTGAACAGAAAATGTGAAATATCAATGGATGTACCAGAGTTGAATTATAAAGTGTGCTTGGACAGGGAAGGATTTCTTGCATCTGCATTAAGACAATTACTCGATTTCAGAATGAAATTGAAAAAATTGAAAATGTTTGATGAAAAATTTTCTGGAATGGATAATGCATTGAAGTGGATGCTTGTAACATCGTTTGGTTATACAGGGTATAGAAATGCCAAGTTTGGATCAATAGAAATACATGAATCCATAAATGCATTTGCAAGGGAATATTTGTTAATTGCAAAAGAAATTCTTGAAAAGAATAATTTTGAAATCATTCATGGTATTGTTGATTCTCTTTGGGTAAAAGGTACAGGTGATACACAAAGTGTAATCGATGAAATTGAAAAGAAAACATCGCTTAACATAGATCTTTCAGACAGTTATTTATGGATGAAAATACTTCCTGAAAGGTTTGAAGGCATTGGTTCACCAGGAAAATATATTGCATTAAAAGAAAAAGGTGATTTTAAGGTAAGGGGCATTATGTTGAGAAGGAGTGATTCTCCTGAATTCATTAAAAATTTTCAAAATGAATCCCTTGAAATATTGAAAAAAATGAAAAAATTGGAAGACATGGAGAATGTAAGGAAGGAAATAATGGATCTTTTTACACGTTATAAGGAAAGAATTGAAATGAGGAGGATATCAAAAAAAGATCTACTCATTGAAAAAAGAGTAAACAAATATCCCTGGGAATACAGCGCAAAAACTGCAGAATATCATCTCTTAAAAAATTTCTATGAAAGAGGTGAATTAAAAAGGCCAGGCGAAAGCATAAAATATCTTGTATATTCAATAAACCCCATAAGGGCAATTGATGAAACAAGGATAGACAATGTGAATTATTCGGTACCATTTTATTTAAAATACCTGCGTGATGCTCTTGATGAAATAAAACCATGAGGAAAAATTAATGAACACCATTTTGATTTAAAATATAGCCATTTATTATAAAAAGTTATATACAATAAATGTATTATATTATTAACCATGAGGGAAAATGAGGTTTTGAATTTACTGTGTATTTCCAGAAAAACACTGCACGTTTACATAGCAAATGGAAAAATAAGGTTTA
>JBMFTB010000055.1:0-7187 GCA_049967255.1 Thermoplasmata archaeon | reverse complement strand
CTACAGAAATTCCAGTTCAAATATAGATGTGAAGTTGATGGTGAAGAGATTACTGAAGTTTCAGCAGAAGAGCAGGAACATAAATGCCCAAAATGCGGTAACACAATGATGGCCATAGAGAAAATAGATATAATCGAGGAATACATAGAGCGAGGACAGAATATAAACGCTAAAATAGAACTTGTGAGTGACGAATCTGATGAAGGGGCTTTATTTTTAAAGGCATTTGGAGGCATAGGGGCTCTATTAAGATACAATTGATTCTTCATAAGTATCCTTAATAGATTATGATGGAAATTTGATCGCATTCAGAATTATGTAATAAAAAGAGGGAAAATAAAATATTATTAATTCTTGGGTTTTCTTATTGATATTACAACTGCTATAATTGCAATTATGAGTGCAATAGCTGCAAGGATTTCCGCATAGTAGGCAGTAATGTTTATGGATTTGGTAGTGTTGGTTGAATGGTTCAGAGTATCTTGGACAGATCTAACCTGATTTTCAAGTCCGGTAACATTCACATGATATGAGGAATTTAGTGTTTCCAGCTCTGAATCGATCTGATTGATCTGTGATTCGAGTGTATCAATCTGTGACTGGGTCAGCTTGCTCTTTGAACTCAGTGATGAGACGTTGTTTGATATAGAATTGATCTGATTCTCTATATTTGCAATTACGGGGTTCTGGATATATACTGGATACTGTGTAGTGGGTGAATTGGTAACTGCTGTGCCATCCGCAGATATACCAGTAACATAGAGGTAATATGCTCCAGCCATGTCAGGGAGTCCGTTGATGAAATACACGCTGCCTGAATTATAACCGGATGGCATTATTATGTAACCCTCCCATAGCCCTGCACTAACATTGTAATATAGTGGTATATCAGTATATTGGGTCATCGAATAATATTCTGAACCCAGAGTTGCTGGATAAAGAGTGGCTGAGTACATTCCGTACTGTACTTCGCTGCCATTCTCTGTTATACTGGCATAGACATTTACTATGGCGCCCTCTGTAATATTTGTTGTATTGAGCCATACCTCCGGTACGCTTGCTGGACCTGTAACTAGTATCTGCCCGAAATACTGACCCATTATAGGTCCGTAGCTGAATGAATTGTAAACAGTGTTGATCATTATGGTATATAGACCGGGTTTAGCGTTGGAAGGTACAGTAAGCCCTGACGGTACGAATGGAGTAGCAAAGGCAGTGTTTATTACTTTCCCCTGAGGATTAATCAGCTGATATGTTATATTGGATCCAGCCATCACATTGTAATAACCATTCGGATTGTCAAAGTAATAGTTTACCGGTGGAGCTATTGCTGTCATTAAGAATATTTCCTGTCCTGGAGCCACTGAACCAGGTTCAACTTCTGTTGGCCCCAGGATTATAGTATTTTGAAGATCGGCTCCATTATAGAATGGAAAATAAAGGTATGAATTCTGGCCTTCTATCATTGAAACACCTAGACTTGAATTGTTTCCATAGATCAATGTACTGAATTCTCCGAAAAATGCAGAGGTGTTGAAATATAATTCTTTATAGTACTGGTTATTTAGTATGCTGTACCCTGAAATTGTGAAGTTCAATGTTGTGTTAACTCCCGTCCCATTTAACCAACTAACATAGCCCATTACAGGCAGACCTAGTGGCAAGTAGTAACCTGAAAAGACCTGAGGGAAATCAAGCTGAACAAAATATCCGCTGAATAACTGATCAAAACCCATTCCAGATCTGTTTCCGCTGTTTCCGCTCACGTATAGATATGTGAGTCCATTGAATCCATCAGGTAATGTGATGTTTGTTTCCCAAATTCCCTTTGACTTATTTATTGACATCTTCACAGGATTTGTCCTGTTCTGCAGAGACACTAAATAAGCTGAGAAATTTCCATTTTCTACAGTTATATTTCCGTTCATTACTGTTGCCTGAATAGTCACATTTGAACCGTCAGGGAATTCAAAAGAAGTGTTTAGGACTGGATTATATGCCTCTACTGTGATATTTAGGGCGTTAACTGGAATAGTATTTCCTGCTAAGTATGCAAGTTCCCCGGCATTTATGGCTCCGAAACCAGTGACAAGATTATATCCGTATTTCTCTACCCACGGAATATTATATCCTTGGGTGATAGGATAGTAAACTTTGCTGTAAGTGCTATTATTTTCACCTAAAGAGTATAGTAATGGATTAATTAATCCAAGAGATCTGTTCAGCTTTGAGTCAATGAGTGTTATTAACCCAGCGAAAAGTGGGCTAGCTTCACTCGTTCCCCCACTGATGCCTGTTTGATTTTGACCAAACACGAAGACCATTCCGGGGAATACGTTTGCCTCGAGTGAAACATCTGGAACCATTCTGCCGTTAGGATAACCAGCTGGGACTGTTATGCCTGACTGATACCACGGGATAGGCTCAAACATGCTAACCCCACCCGAACTGCCACCATAATTAACATTATCTGGAACAAAGCCATAGTTTGACCATGCTGTCTGATAGAATGAAAATACATTTCCATCCTTGAATGTCAGGAATGTTGTTGTGCCTCCAACTGCAGTTACATAAGGTGATGTGGATGGATAACCTGGGGTTCCTAAGGGTCCAGAACTGTAACCGCTTCCTCCTGCATCACCTGTACTTGCACTGAACGTTATTCCTTCCAAAGATCCTAATTCATAGTAATAATCAGGTAATATGAAGTTAAAAAAGAATGACACTGATTCTGGCTGATAAGCTGGTGAATTAGCAATATAGGATTCCGGTATTGAGAAACTTTGAGAAATTGTATTCACTTTATCCTGGGAATCTATGAAAGCAATAGGGGCAGACAAGGGGAGATTATCATTGGCTATGTAAAGAACTATAGAAGCTCCAGGTGCCATAGTGTGTGATGCTTCAACATCCATACTTATTTCCCCATCCCAGCCAGTAGCAATACCGAGATTTGGATTATATGGACCTATGGGAATTACCGTTAGATTGGCATTAGGAAGGCCATATATCTGGTCGTAATATGATAATTGCTGTTGTATGTATGGATTTCCTTCAAAATCTAGTATTCCAATTGTTTTGCCTGCTCCTGTTATATTTTGAGAATATAGCCCGGTTGCATTATATACATTCTGCAGTGATGTTGTTGGGTATGGTTCAATTGAAAATGTCTCATTAAGCTGTTGCAATTTTTGCTTTATCTGTGATATCTGCTTCGGTCCTATAAAAGTAGAAGGATGATTGAATAGTAAATTAGTTGAATTTGATACCAGTATGTTCACTCCATCAAAATAAGACGATCCTGTGATACTGTAATAGGAAACAGAACCATTGGAAAAAATATCTACCTGTTTACCGAAGAAGTCCTTGACAAGAGCAGCAGTACCTCTCGCAACAATCATTGAATCAAGGGAGGTAAATTCTATCTGGAATCCTGATGATTTCATTGCCTGTAAAGTTTGATTAAAAAGAGCTTGATTTGTAAATAAATGTTCTATCTGAGCTTTTGAAAGAAACTTACCGAATGAAGAAGATCCTGGAATAGATATCTCCCTCAGATATGTATTCATGAGAGGTTGATCTCTTAATGGCACATTGATTATTACGGAAACCGGTTGATTCAATGCAACCGGGCCCATGTCCTTAAATCCTGGTTCCTGATAATTAAAAAGATTTGTGCTCTGCGACTGTTGAGCAGATGCACTTGGTATCAGTACCATCAAACCTGAAAAAATTAGAAGGGATATGATCAGTACTGAAAGCCCCATTTTATAGCTTTTTTGCATAAAGACACCTTGGTGTAATAAACGACATATATTTAATTTTTATCTCATTTTTTGCCTAACAACCTATTCATCAAACATAAATAAATAACACAACAGAATAAATTTAATAGCACAATTAATGTAAGTGTTTGTACAAGAAAACAAAAAATTTCTGGTCAATCTGTCTTCCTGAATTTTTTATTGAATAGATATTACTATCATCGGCCTTAAGAAAAATTAAACCATGCCATAAACTCTCCCAGATTATTATATTGAATCACCGTAGCATTGAGAAAGCTTGATCAGAACGTTATTGCGTCTATATCTGCCTTAACTGTGTTAAAAATTTAATTCCATAAAGATTTAAATTGAAAAAAACATGGAGAGTTATGGCAGAATCTAAGAAATACATTTACTTTTTTGAAGAGGGATCGAAGGATATGAAAAATTTGCTTGGAGGAAAGGGGGCCGGACTTGCTGAAATGACTAGAATAGGTCTAAGAACTCCTCCAGGGTTTACCATAACTACTGAAGCCTGTAATTACTTTTTCTTGAATGGAAAATTGCCTGACGGATTGTGGGGAAAGACTGTAGAATCTATGCATGAATTGGAAAGAAGGACAGGGAGAACCTTTGGAGGGGGGCCAAAAATATTACTGGTTTCCGTCAGGTCAGGAGCACCTGTATCCATGCCAGGTATGATGGATACAGTCCTGAATCTTGGACTTAATGAGAATAATGTTGGGATCCTTGCTTCTGAAACATCTAATCTGAGATTTGCATGGGATTCTTATAGAAGATTTGTCCAAATGTTCGGAAGAATTGTCCTTGGAATTGAGGGAGATAATTTTGAAAAAATAATAGGCGACATCAAAAGTATGAAGGGAATTAGAAACGATTATGAATTAACTCACGAAGATTGGCAGGTAATAGTTAAACAGTTCAAGAAGTTAATCTCAGATAAGGGAAAGGAGATTCCTGATGACCCTTACAAACAACTTGAAATGGCAATAGAAGCAGTTTTTGACTCATGGAAGAATGAGAGAGCTGTTGTATATAGAAAAATAAATAAGATACCAGATTCACTCGGTACGGCTGTTTCCATAGTTACAATGGTATATGGAAACACTGGACCTAAATCTGCCACAGGTGTTGCTTTCACCAGAAATCCTAATACTGGTGAAAAGAAAATTTATGGAGAATATCTTATAAATGCGCAGGGGGAGGATGTTGTCGCAGGAATCAGGACTCCATCACCTGTGGAAAAACTGAAGGAGGAAATCCCGGAGGCTTATAAAGAGTTGATTAGATCAGCTGAGATACTTGAGAACCATTACAAGGATGCACAGGATATAGAATTCACGATTCAGGATGGGGTATTTTATCTTCTCCAGACAAGGAGTGCAAAGAGAAGTGCATATGCTGCCGTCAAAATAGCTCTGGATATGTTAAGGGAAGGTAAAGTTTCTGAAGGAAGGGCCGTGAATATGGTCGAACCTGAACAGTTAAACCAGCTCCTTCATCCCCAGGTTGATATCAAACAGGCAGGGATTCCGATAGCAAAGGGAATGCCTGCAAGCCCAGGAGCTGGTTCTGGGAAGATAGTATTGACTCCAGATGATGCAGTTAAACTTAATCATAAAGGCGAGAAGGTTATTCTTGTCAGAAATGAGACACTGGCTGATGATGTTCATGGCATAGCGGTATCTGAGGCAGTATTGACTGCAAGAGGAGGGATGACATCGCACGCAGCGGTGGTTGCAAGGGCAATGGGGAAGCCAGCTATAGTAGGATCAGAGGACGTAAAAATAGATTTACAGACGAGAAAAATCGCATTCAGAGATAAAATACTCCAGGAATACGATGAGATAACGGTCGATGGGACCACAGGACAGGTTTTTGTGGGTAAGGTTCCTCTGGTAATACCGGAAATGGGAAATGATTTTCAGGATTTCATGATATTGTGTAAGAGCGTAAAAAGACTTGGTGTCCTTGCAAATGCAAATACACCTGAAGAGGCAATACTAGCGAGAAAGAATGGAGCTGAGGGGATAGGACTTGCAAGAACTGAAAGGATGTTTCTTGGCGCGGACAGGATACCAGTAATGAGGGAAATGATAATGTCTGATAATCTGGAAGAGAGGAAAAAATTGCTTGACAAACTTCTTCCACTGCAGTACAACGATTTCGTAGAATTCTTCAGGACCATGGATGGATTCCCCGTGATCATACGACTTCTTGATCCTCCACTCCATGAATTCCTTCCTAGCAAGGAAGATCTGATGCTTGAGATTGCAGAGATGAAGTATAAAATGAAGGGTCTTGATAAGGAAAGGAAAGCAAGAATGAAAAGAAAGATAAATGAAAAGGAAGCAATTTTGAAAAAAGTCATTGCTCTTTCTGAATTCAATCCAATGATAGGCTTCAGGGGAATAAGGGTCGGAATTCTTTACCCAGAGATATATGAGATGCAGACCAGGGCAATAATCAGAGCCGCGATGAAGGTCAAGGAGGAAGGAAAAACTGTTATCCCGGAAATAATGATACCGCTCACAGTAGAAAAGAATGAGTTGAAGCTTGTTAAAGAAAGAGTTTTGAAGGTAATCAATGAAGAACTTGGTAATAAAACACTAGAATATAAATTTGGGACAATGATTGAAACTCCACGTGGTGCTATAATGGCAAATGAAATTGCCGAAGTAGCTGAATTTTTCAGTTTCGGTACAAATGATCTTACACAGATGACCTTCGGTTTCTCGAGGGACGATATAGAGGCAACATTCCTTCCAAAATATCTGGAACTTGGAATATTTCAGAGGAATCCATTTGAATCTTTAGATAAGAACGGTGTGGGAGAGCTCATGAAGATATGCACAGAAAAGGGAAGGAAAACCAGACCTGATATAGAAATAGGTATATGCGGTGAACATGGAGGAGATCCAGATTCAGTGAAATTCTGTCATGAGATAGGTTTGAAATACGTGTCAGCATCACCATACAGAGTTCCACTTGCAATTCTTGCTGCTGCTCAAGCTAACTCACATAAATTCCACGAGGTGGACTGAATGTCTGAGATAGTTGATGGTAAAGTGAGAAAGATTCTTGATTCAAGAGGTAATGAAACAGTTGAAGTAGAGATATATACAAAATATGGAAAGGGAGTTGCGGCTGCTCCAAGCGGTGCGTCTAAGGGAGCTACTGAAGTAAAGGATTATCCTGAGGGTGGAATTGATGCTTCCGTTAAGCTTTTCAATTCAATGGTTCTGAAAAAAATAATCGGACAGGAGTCTACTGACCAGTATTCTCTTGATAAATTGCTTGAGGAAATAGATGGAACAGACGATTTTTCCACAATTGGAGGGAACCTGGCAGTTGTTATTTCCATGGCAAGTGCTGTTGCATCAGCAGATGAACTTGGAATCC
>JBMFTB010000054.1:0-7238 GCA_049967255.1 Thermoplasmata archaeon | reverse complement strand
AAAACCCAAAAATCAATAGCCCTATATAAATATGTCATAAAAATGTCACTTATTTGTCAGAATTACTCAACACACCATATTCATTGGAAAAATTTAAATAAGAAAAAATTAATGAAAATTTATGGAAATAATAAAATTTGGAGAAAATAATTTTGTAAAATTCTATAATAAATTCATTCCAATACATATTAAAATATTTGAACATGATCTTAAAAAACCTGCAATATACTATTTCGATGATATTATTGATTATGAGAATATAATAAATGATTCAATGATTCTTGCTTCATATTTAAAAAATAAAGGACTAGCTCCAGGGGATAGAGTAGCAATTTATCTTCAAAATGTACCTCAATTTGTAATCGCAGAGATTGCTACTTGGCTTTTGGGTGGAATTGTAGTACCCTTAAATATTATGTTTAAAAGTAAGGAATTAGAATTTTATTTAAAAGATTCTGGTGCAAAAGCATTTATAGGCTTAGAAAAAGATACTGAATTGAATTTATTACCTATAAAAGAAAAAACTAATTTAGAAATAATAATAACAACTAATGCTAAAGATTATATAAAAAATGATATTCCGAACATTTTAAAAGATGATATAAAGAATTATCCTTTAGGAAAAGATAATGATTTCTGTAATATAATAAAAATGAATGATGAAAAATTGGATCAGGCACATTATCCCGATCCAGATGACCCTGCATTAATTTCTTATACCTCGGGTATCACGGGACCACCTAAGGGTGCTGTTAATACACATTACAATATAATATTTGCTGCAAATTCCTATAAGGAATTAGTAAATCTAAATGAAAATGATGTTACAGTAACGATGGTTCCATTATTTCATATAGGTGGGAATATATCATTTTTAGTTACATCTTTATATTCAGGTATTCCTTTAATATTAATGTATAGATTTGACCCTGGTGAAGCATTAAGATTAATAGAAAAATGGAAAGGATCTTATTCTGCAAATCCAATTACAATATACATAGCTTTAATGAACCATCCAGATTTTTTAAAAAGGGATCTTTCACATTTTAAAAAACTTGGTCATGGTGCAATGGCTGCACCACCAGCACTAATAGATAAATGGGAAAAATTAACTGGGGTATACATACATAATTCCTTGGGGATGACTGAAGCAGCTTCTATTATTACGGTGGTCCCATTTGATCAAAAAGGGCCAGTTGACAAAGATACAAATGCCATAACTGTTGGAAAACCTCTGCCAGGTACTGAAATAAGAATTATAAATCCTGAAACAGGGGTTATGGTAAATAAAAATGAACTTGGTGAGATTATTATAAAAGGGCCCAATGTAATTAAAAAATATTGGAATAATCCAGAAGAAACAAAAAGGGCATTCATTGATGGATGGTTTAAAACAGGTGATTGGGGAAAAATTGATGATGATGGATGGATTTATTTTATAGACCGTGTAAAAGATATAATTGATGTATCTGGGTTTAAAGTTTGGCCTAGAGAAATAGAAGATATAATTTATATGCATCCAGCAGTAAAGGAGGCTGCCGTAGTTGGTAAGCCAGATGCAATAAAAGGTGAAATTCCAAAAGCATTTATAGTTTTAAAAAGTGAATATGTAAATAAAGTAAATTCAGATGATATTATAAATTTTCTTAAAGAAAATTTAGCAGCATATAAAATACCAAGAGAGATAGAATTTGTTGTTGAACTTCCTAAAGCACCTGTTGGAAAAATTTTAAGGAGAGAATTAAAAAATAAGTAAAAATAATATAGCATAAATTAGAAAGATTTATTAATTACTTTTATATTTTTTTAATTTATGGAAAATAAATTTAAGGAATATAATGAAAAATTGAAAAAATTTTTAAAGTTGAGAACAAGACCTGTATCCATTAAATTTGTGGAAAAAAATCTGGAAGAAACAGATATATCAATGCTCCGTCCCCTCCAAAATTTTCATAGAAAATTCACATTCTGCCAAATGGTTGCTGCATCCAGATATTATGGATTTGTTATGGGTGCTTCTTTAGAAGATATGGCCTGTCCCGGGGAAATCATTATTTTTGGATTTGCTGAACCACCAGAGTATTTTTTGGATGGTAGTCTTAGCTTTGGATTATATACCAAAACAAAAGAAGATGGAAAAAAACTTGATAACAGCCTACCAAGGTTGCAAGCTGGAAAATATAAGGGAATTATAACAATGCCTCTAGATTTATCAATAGAAGAACCAGATTTGGTTTTAATATACGGAACACCTGGTCAAATGGTTAACCTTATCACATCATCTGTTTATAATAATGGAGAAAAAATAATTTTAACATCCAGTGGAAAGGCTGGATCAGATACAGGTGTTGCTGAAGTAATGATTTCTAAAAAACCAAGGTTAGTATTACCTGGCCTTGGCGATAGAATGCTTGGTCATGTTGAAGATAATGAATTGTTATTCATTATTCCATTTAATGAAATGGAAAACATATTGAATGCGATGGAAGAACAGGCCAAAACTAATTTCATTGTTTATCCAGCACAGCCCAATATTTTTTACAAGGCAGATTTTGGCACTATTCCTGTCATAGGAACGAAATATTCAGAATTTTTAAAAAATATTGATGAAAAATTGAAAAAGGGTGATTTAAAATGAATAATGAAGATCTTGAAATTCTTATTAAAAAAACTAAGGATAGGGCAACTGAAATATTTGCCAAAACAGAAAACTGTGCATATTCCCCATTTATTGCATTAATGGAAGCAATCAATGTACCCTTAAATGATGAAATTAATGCAATACCAATAGGTTTTGCAGGAGGTATAAGCGGTTCCGGACATATATGTGGTGCATTATGGGCATCAATTGCAACAATTAGCATATACCAAAAAAAAATTGTTGATAAGAATAATGAAAATAAAAATGAACCTTTCACATTACATTACATTTCAGTCCATAACAAATCATCTGAAACATACAAAAATTTTGTCAGCACATTCGGATCCCCAAACTGCAAGGATCTTAATACTAAATTTGACCTAATATCTGAAGAACAGAGAAAAAAATGTACTTATATTGTTAGAAAATCTGTTGAAATTACCTTAAGAGAATTATTCGAAAAAGAAAGTGATAAAAATGGAAAACAATGAAATTTTAAAAAAGGAATTTGATCTGGTTGTTATAGGTTCTGGAACGGCTGGAGCCGATGCTGCTGTCAGAGCAGCACAGTTGGGTTTAAGGGTACTTGTAATAGAGAAGGATGAAAAATTAGGTGGTACTTGTGTAAACGTGGGCTGCGTTCCTACAAAAAAGCTTATACATTTTGCAGATACATATCAGAGAATAAATGAATCCCTGATTGAAGGATTTGCAATTGAAAGAGGAAAATTCGATTACAATAAATTTAAGGAGATAAAAGATAATCTAATAAATCAAATAATTTCTTGGTATACATATAACGTTTTTCCAAGCTACGGAATAGAAATAATAAAAGGAGAGGCAAAAATATTAAGCAAAAATAAGGTTGGAGTTAATGGGTTTACTGTAATTTCAAAAAATATTTTGATTGCCACAGGTTCTAAACCAAAATTACCTGATATTCCAGGCATTAATGAGGCAATAAAAGAAAAATATGCAATAACAAGTGATGATTTCTTTGATTTGGCATCATTGCCTGAAAATACAGTCATTTTAGGAGGAGGACCAATAGGAGTTGAATTAGGTTCTATCTTAAAAAAGTTCAATGTAAATGTTACAATTGTTGAAATGATGGATAGGTTGATTCCTGGATTAGACGCTGATCTAGGAAATTCTCTTATGAAAATTTTTGATGAGAATGGTATTAGAGTAATAACAAATGCCAATGCAACTAAAATAGATTTTAATAGCAGAACACTTATTCTTTCAAATGGAACTATTCTCAACCCTGATCTAATTTTGATAGCAACGGGAAGAATTCCTGTAACTAATAACTTAAATTTAGACGGTTTGAATGTTAAAACTAATAGAGGTGCGGTAGTTGTTGATGAATATATGAGGACAAACATTCCAAATATTTATGCAGCAGGTGATGTGACTGGAATAAGCATGATGGCAAATGTAGCAAAGTTACAGGCAATAGTAGCCGCAGAGAATATTGCAGGCCTAAAAACAAAAATAGATTATTCTTTAATTCCAATAGCAGTTTTCTCAGAACCTGAAATAGGATCTGTAGGTGTTTCGGCCTTTAAAAATGATCCTAATTACATAGTTAAGAAAATACCAAATGCCATTAATTATAGGGCAATGGCTTACAATAAGCCTTATGGATTTACGAAAGTTGTAATTGATAGAAAAACAAATGAAATTGCCGGTTTTCATATGATCGGTTTTATGGCTTCTGAAATTGTTAATGCTGGACTTGTAGCAATTAAAAAACATCTTACTATAGAGGATTCTAAGCAAATTACATTTTCTCATCCTGTTATATCAGAACTTTTTATAGATGCAATGGATCTTGCAGGCAATTTTAATCTTTATCTTCCTAAAAAAATTTAATTTAAAATAAAAATAAATTAAAATTCTTTCATTATTTAATTAATTTATAGCAATTTTTTTAATTTTTGGTAATTCAAGAGGAAAAATTTTTATATCGGAATTGTTATATTTATATTTATGGACCCATTTAATTACCAGCTAAATTTAAGAAATATATTCCCACCTACTTTAAGAAACTTTCCTGACCAGGAAATCGTATATAGAGATTTAAGAAGATTAACTTTTAAAGAATTTTATGAACGTGTTTCAAGATTTTCCAGTGGTCTTTCTAAGATTGGTGTTAAACTTGGCGATAAGGTAGGTATTCTTGACTGGGATTCTGATTTTTATGTCCAGAGCTATTTTTCAATACCAATGATGGGTGCTGTTTTACACACGGTTAACATAAGATATCCGCCAGAACTCATATTTTATACAATGCAACATGCTGAAGATAAATATGTTCTTATTAGGGATGAATTCGTCCCGTTGATAGAAAAGGCAGCACAATTATTTGATTTTGTCAAAGGTTGGATAATCTATTCAGATACTGATGAAAAAATAAAAACGACACTTGAACCTCACTATTATTATAATGAACTAGTAGAATCTTCTGAACATTATGAATTTCCTGATTTGGATGAAAATACCATAGCCACAATATTTTATACATCAGGAACAACTGGAATGCCTAAAGGTGTTACATTTTCACATAGAAATATTGTCCTTCATGCAATGGCACTTGCAATTGCTGTTCGATCTGATCCTCTATATATAACCGACAGGGACGTATTTATGAACCTTGTACCATTATTTCATGTTCATGGATGGGGATTCCCTCACGTAACAATGATCACAGGAAATAAATATGTTTTACCCGGGAGATATGATATTAAAAGGATATTGGAATTGATAAAAAATGAACATGTAACCCTTTCCATGATGGTTCCATCAATACTTTATATGATCCTTACACATCCGGAAATTGAAGATTATGCAAAATATTTAGAAGGGCTTAAAGTAGGGATTGGTGGAGCAGGATTGACACCTGGATTGTTAAAGCTTGCAGAAAAGTATGGAATAAAACCATTTAGCGGTTATGGCCTTTCAGAAAGCTGTCCAGTATTAACTATTGCTGTTTATAATAATAGGGTAAAAAAGATGAACGATGAGAAAAAGCAATATTACAGGTTAAGTACGGGTATACCTATGCCTCTCGTCCATGTAAAAGTTGTAGATTCATCAGGAAATGAAGTACCATGGGACGGCAAAACCATAGGTGAAATAGTCGTAAGATCCCCATGGCTTACAAAAGAGTATTTTAAAGATGAGGAAAAAACTAAAGAACTTTGGCGTGATGGCTGGATGCATACTGCGGATCTAGCATTTGTAGATACTGAAGGATATTTACATATAGTGGATAGGGAAAAGGATGCTGTAAAAAGTGGTGGTGAATTTATACCTTCAATGCTCATTGAAAATGTGATTTCTGAAATACCCCAGGTGGCCGAGGTTGCAATTATTGGCAAACCTGATTTAAAATGGGGTGAAAGACCTGTTGCATTTGTTACACTTAAAGAAAACATAGATAAAAAATCAATCTATGAGTATTTGGAAAAATATGTATACACAGGGAGAATTCAGAAATGGTGGATACCTGATGACATAATATTCATTAAAGAAATGCCAAAAACTAGTACAAACAAAATAGATAAGAAAGAATTGAAAAAACTTTTAAATTAATAATGTGGCTTTGTTCTTTCATAAACTTGCTTTAAAGCATCTTCATCAACGTGAGTGTATATTTGTGTTGTTGAAATGCTTGAATGGCCAAGGATTTGCTGTATGAACCTTATATCTGCTCCATTTCTAAGTAATGTTGTTGCAAACGTATGCCTTATTGTATGTGGAGTTACCTTTTTTCTAATACCAGCCTTTTTTGCATAGTACCTTATTAGCCTTTCAATATGTGTAGTTGTTATCCTAGTGCCCTTCCTGCTGATGAAAAGATAACCATCAACCCTCTTCTCCTTTGAAATGTATTCCTTAATGAATTTTATAACATTTTCATCAACTGCCACAAGCCTGTCCTTGTCACCTTTACCGGACCTGATATGAAAGAAATTTTCAAAGAAATCTACATCCTCTATTTTCAAGGTACTTAATTCACTAACCCTTAAACCAGTATATGCCAACGTAAGAATTAATGTATAATCCCTTAAGCTGTCTTTAGCTGCATTCAATATTTCAGACATTTCCTTCTCGTTCAGGTAAACAGGTAATTTTCTAGACCTCTTTGGCGCCTGTAATTTGTAAAGTTCATCTTTTTTCAAAAATTTAAAAAAAGATTGTAAAGCTTTCATGTAAATGTATATGGTCTGTTTACTAGATTTTTTCTCAACTGCTAAAAATTCCCGATATTTTTCTACATCACCCATATCTATTTCATATGGATCTTTATTTACAAAGGATAGAAATTGATTTACAATGCTTCTGTATTCCTTTATAGTGTTTTGGCTCTTCTTTTCACCATTAAGAAAATTAACGAATTTTTCAACATAATTTTTATTCGTCATCCCTTTGTCAGATATGATATTTTTAATATATAAACATTTCTGAGATTTTTAATTAAAAAATTTTGAAAAAAATTTCAATTTAAAAAGATTAATTAGGAAATATTTAAATATAAAAAATATCATGATATGTAGGAGGTGTTTTAGAAATGGTTGAATCACCTAAA
>JBMFTB010000053.1:0-7787 GCA_049967255.1 Thermoplasmata archaeon | reverse complement strand
ATCCTTTATATTTCTTATCTTTGTTTTAAGAATTTTCTCCGTTTCATCAATGTTTGGTGTAATAAAATAGGAAACTGGAATTAAATAATCAATCAAATCTTTTATTGCTTCATTCTTTAAAAGCTGTGCTCCAGACTTTGCAACCATTACAGGATCTACAACCATTTTAAGGTCATATTCTCTGATCTTATCAGAGACAATCTTTATTATTTTGCTGTTGCTGAGCATGCCTGTTTTACCGTAAATTACATTAATGTCATCTATTATTGCATCTATCTGACTCGCGACAATGTTTTCTGGGACATCAAAGATATCCCTTACCTGAAATGTATTCTGCGCCGTTACTGATGTGATAACAGTAAAGCAATATACACCCAGCATGGTACATGTTTTAAGATCCTCCTGGATTCCAGCCCCAGATATGGAATCAGAACCTGCTATTGTCATTGCAAAGTTCATTTTTCCCATCTCTTTATGAATTCTTTTGCTGTTTCAACTGGACTTTCAGCATTCAATATTGCCGAAATTACTGCGACTCCCCATACATTACATCTTTTTATTATATCCAGATTTTCTAGTGTTATTCCACCAATGGCATAAACAGGTATTCTTGCAACGTTCATTATATTTCTAAGCATGTCTATGCCAATCACTTCACTATCCTTTTTAGTTCCTGTTGGAAATATGGACCCAGCACCAAGATAGTCTGCACCTTTTTCCTGTGCTTCTATTGTTTCATTTACGTTTGAAACAGATATACCGATAATTTTTCCAGGAAACATTCTTTTTGCTATTTCAATGGGCATATCTTCCTGACCTAGGTGAACGCCATCAGCATCTGAGGCAATTGCTATATCTAGCCTATCGTTAACAATGAAAATTGCTCCATAATCCATACAAATTTTTTTTATAACAATAGCATCCTGGAGCATTTTTCTTGTTGAAGCATTTTTCTCCCTATATTGAATTATTTCTATACCTGCCTTTAAAAGCATTTCTGCACTTTCAACATGTGTTTTTCCAAAATCTCTTGAGGTAATGCCATATATACCTTTTGGAAGTTCAGTCATAGAAGTTCACCTTTGCCATCTTATAATTTTCATTACTGAAATTGTATATCTCATCGAAAAGAGACTGTTTAAATGATCCAGGACCTTTTGATTTTCTTGATGCTAATTCTCCTGCTATATCAAAGGTAACTAGACCTTCTATTGAAGCAATAAAACTGTCGTTGTTTACTGAAAGAAAAGATGAAACTACAGAACCCAGCATGCATCCAGAGCCCGTAATGAATTGAAACATTTCAGTTCCATTATCTACAGACGCCCCAATTTTTCCATTCGAAACAAAATCTCTTTTTCCAGTAATGATTGCTGTAGTATTATACATATCCGAAAGTTCAAATGCTACATCCATTGTTGCTTCTTTAATTGAATCCACACCCTTTATACCTCCTTTTGTACCTGCTAGGGAAAGCATTTCACCTCCATTTCCTTTTAATATATTGACTTTGAATGATCTAAGTAAATTATTGACAGTTTCAGTTCTTAGTTTTGAAGCTCCAGCACCTACGGGATCAATCAATACAGGAACATTATATTTTTCGGCCAATTTTCCTGCCTTAAACATTGATTGTATCCAATAGCTGTCCAGAGTACCTATATTTATGTATAGTGCATTTGCTAATGCAATCAAATCTTCAAGTTCTTCTTCAGCATGTGCCATAATGGGTGAAGCGCCAATGGCTAATGTAATATTTGCACTGTCATTCATCACTACAAAATTTGTTATGTGATGTATTAAGGGCTTTTTTTTCCTTATTTTTTCAAGATCATCAATATAATTCATGTTTATGCCTCCATTTTCAGGATTTTTTTCAATTTTTCAACAATTTTTTTTGGACTTTCACCAAAAATGTATATTACTGGTTCAATGCCAAAACTACCAGGGTCAATAATTGCATCAAAATCATTTGTTTGATGTTCAATAAAATCTTCAACATTTTTATAGATTGATCTGTCCATTGTTAACATTTTTTCTCCCATTTCTTTTAATCTTTCAATTACGTCATTTCTTAACTTAATATTTATTACGGCCCTTTTATTTTTATCTTTTTTATTCGACGAGATTAAAATATTTGACATATGCTTGCTTGCACCAAATTCAGGATTTCTATATGCTATTATTTCATTGTTAAAAAATGTCAACCTCCCTGGGAATGCTGCCACATCCATTAGAGAATTTGGATTTTCAATTGAATAAACAATATTCATCCTTACCTCAGGCATTAGTTCATTAATATTTAATTTTGAAAGGTCTTTCAGAGAAGATATTAATTCCTGAATCACAATATTTTTTTCATAGTTTTTTTGTGGATCATAAAGATAAAAGCAAAGGTCGCAATGTTCTATGTTATGAAATTGGCAGAATTTTCCTGTTTCCCTAGTTTTTATGCAAAAGTTACAAAATAGTTCTGTATTATCTTTATCACCATAATTATCTAAAATTCTTTTTGCTAATTCAGTGGAAATTTCATCAATTTCATTATCAAGATAAGTTGAATTTTTTTGATGTATATATCTACTTACCATCCCCTGCGATATGTGAAATTTTTTAGCAATTTCATTTTCCTTGATTCCATTTTTTATTAAAATTTTAGCAACTCTTTTTCTTGTTTCTGGGATTAAGTATTCATTAACTGAAATACAGGGTGGAAACATATTAATTAGTAATATTTTTTATTATAAAATTTTTTACAAAAAATGTTAAATACTAAAAAATTTTATTTATTAATAAGTAATATCAATTATTATGCAAATGAAAAATGCAAAGCTAGGAAAAATCACGGAAGAAATGGATAAAATTATCAGGAAAGAAAATGTGGACAGGGAAAAGCTTATTAAAAATATTGCTGATGGAAAGGCAGTCATATTAAAAAATGATATTCATAATATTGAACCGGTTGGTATAGGAAAAGATTTGAGAGTAAAAATTAATGTTAACATTGGAACGAGTTTGGATCATAATATTCTTGAAGAAGAGATTCAAAAATATAAAATTGTTGAAAATATTGCAGATACAATCATGGATTTAAGCACTGGGTTTGGTTTACAGAAAATAAGAAATGAGCTTTTAAAAATATCAAAAATTCCTATAGGTACAGTTCCAATATATGAGACTGCAGTAAAAATGCTTGAAGAGAAGAGACCAATTGTTGATATGAGTGAAGATGAAATATTTGATACAATAGAAAATCAATTGAAGCAGGGTATTGATTTCATAACTGTACATGTTGGAATTACTAGGGAACTTGTTGAAAGAATGAAAAATCAGCGAAGGGTTGTTGGAATAGTTAGCAGGGGTGGCACTTTCCTTGCATCATGGATGCTCCACAACAAAAGTGAAAATCCACTTTTCAAAAATTTTGATTATCTTCTTGACATTTCTGAAAAATATGATGCAGTTTTAAGTCTTGGTGATGCTCTGAGGCCTGGAGGAATACCTGATGCCTCTGACCAGTACCAAATAGGTGAATTAGTAAATATAGCCCATCTTGTAAAAAGGGCAAGGGAAAGAAACATTCAAACCATGGTAGAAGGGCCGGGTCATTTGCCTATTTCACAAATAGAATCAAATATGAAAATTGAAAAATTGATAACAGATGAAGCTCCATTCTATGTTCTTGGCCCACTTATAACAGACATTGCTTCGGGTTATGATCACATAAACGCTGCAATTGGAGGTGCGGTTGCTGCTTATTATGGAGCGAATTTTCTTTGTTATGTAACACCTGCGGAGCATCTTGCACTTCCAACGCCTCAGGAAGTATATCTGGGTGCAATGGCTATGAAAATTGCGGCCCATGCTATTAATTTATTAAAGTTTGAAGATGAATATAAAAAGGATATGGAAATGAGTATTGCAAGGGGTAAAATGGACTGGACCACACAAATGAATTTATCTATTGATAAAGAAAACGCAATTAAAATTAGAAAAAGCAGGTATCCTAAAGAGGAAAAGGTTTGTACAATGTGTGGCGAATTGTGTGCAATAAAATTGCTAAATGAATATTTAAATGAGGATAAGCCATTATCAAATATACTTTGAAATTTAGACACCAATATTCTTTCTATCTATTTTTTTATATTCTTCTATTTTTACTACGTTTTTCAAAGGTTCATTTTTAATAAACTTCATTATATTTTCATAAGCCTGTTCAAATGCTATTTCCATAACCTCCCCTGATTTTCCACCTGCAATGTGTGGCGTTAAAATTGCATTTTCAATGTTTGTATCTCTTACATCAGGTTCTTCCCACCAGACATCAGAGAGGTACATCACATCTTTTCTTTCTTTTAAAAATTTCAGCAAATCATTTTTGTTTACAATTTCAGCTCTAGCAACATTTATCAAAATGCCATTTTTCTTAATATTTTTCATAACTCCATAATTCATTAGATTTTCTGTACTTTTGGTCAAAGGTATTGAAATTAAAATAAAATCTGATTTTTTCACCAGCTCATCCAAATCTTTCAAATTAAAATAGGCATCAACGTATTCATCTGGCACACCCCTTCCTATGGCCATTACCTTCATATCTAAAGATTTTGCTATTTTTGCAACCCTTTTGCCAATACCTCCATACCCGATTATACCGAGCGTTTTATTATATAACAAGGTTGTTTGTTCAGAATTGAATATACCCCTTTTCATTTCATTATTCCTTTCGATGATCTTTTTCGTAGCAGAGAGTAATAGTGCAAAAACGTGTTCCGCAACTGAAATGGCGTATGCACCAGCATTGCTGCATACTATAGTATTCTTACCTATTCTAGAGAAATCTATGTGATCAACGCCTGCAGAAATTGTCTGGATCATTTTTACTTTTTCGTTATATGGAAAATTGTCTTTTAGAACTAAAAGTATGTCAGGATCAATAATCTCAGGATAGAAAAAAATATTTCCTTTCCCGAAATATTTTTCACCTAATTTTTTAAATTTTTCATCAGTTGGAAAAGTTACAAGAATTTTCATAAAAAAAGGGAATAATGTAAGGATAAAAAATTTTTCACTGTTTATTCTGATCCTGTTTTGCTTCTTCCTTTTTTTCACCCATTTCAGCTACTTCCCTGAGGCCGATAACACCATAGGAGCCAATAGTTCCAGGACCTGCTGACATAAGATTCGTAGGTATGAGCATTAATGTACCTTTTCCCTGAAGGCCTAATTCGTAAAGAATATTCATCCATCTTAGTTCAAGACCATATTTGCTTGCTTCGTAAAGTTTTGCAGCATCAATCATCTTTGATGCAGCCTCATATTCGGCGAGTGCTAAAGTTACTCTTGCCCTTCTTTCCCTTTCAGCTGCTGCCTGTCTTGACATGGCTTCCTGAAGAGCAGTGGGTATTAAAACATCCCTTATTTCAACAGAAGTTACCTTTATGCCCCATGCTTCTGTTTTCTGGTCAATTATGTTTCTCGCAATCGTCCCTATCTTTTCCCTTTCAGCAAGTAACTCATCAAGCGTTATTCCACCAATTACTTCCCTGAGTGTTGTCTGAGCAGCAAGGGTTGTAGCAACATTGTAATCTTCTACCTTGAGTACTACTTTCTCTAGATCAACAGGCTGAAAATACATTACAGCATCAACATTTACAGGAACGTTATCCTTTGTTAAAGTTTGCTCTGTTTTAAATGCTTGTGTCTGAAGCCTTGTTGATATTACAAACGGCACCTTGCTTATTATTGGGACTATGTAAACTATTCCTGGACCCTTAAAGCCTCTGAACCTTCCTAGCACAAGATATGGTGCTCTTTCCCATTCCCTGAACACCTTTATGCCTGAGAGGAAAAATATCAGTACTATCAAAACAAGTATTACAATGCCTATCAGTGTTCCAATGTCCATATTTCTTTCACCTATTTTATCATAAGCTATGCTATTTATTAACTTTTTCTACGATTAAAGAAATATTTTCAACATTTTTTACTACTACTGTTTTGCCAGAATCAATCTTATCATTATTTAGGGACCTTGCCTTCCAGATTATGCCATCAACTCTTACTTCTCCAACAGGATTCAGCTCCTTGGTTACTGTCCCCGTTTTTCCTATGAGAGATTCTGGACCTGTTTGCGCTCTTTTTTCAACTGCCCAAATAATTTTTTTAAAATAATAAAATAGTAAAAAAAATACAATAACCATTGATCCGAATTCAATGAATGGAATGATGTTGAGACCACTATAACTTGTTGAAATCAGGAAATATATTGATAAAATGAAAATAGCAAAGAAAAGCCAATCAACAATGTTCAAAAATATTGAAAGAAGGCTTTTCATTTTACCTCCTCCACAATAAGTAAAAGATCCTCTCTTGATACAACAGTTATTTCCTTGCCTGCATCAATCTTTTCATTGTTCTTTGACCTTGCCCTCCATACAATGCCTTCCACCCTTACCTCTCCCTCAGGGTTGAGTTCTCGTATTACTGTACCTTTTTTTCCAATGATTGATTCAGGTCCTGTTTTAGGCCTTGTCCTGATTGTTCTTCTTATCCAGTTTAAATAATATGCAGCAATGATACCAAAGCCCCCCATAAAACCAAATGCAATATATGAAAATAAACCAAATGGCTGGGGAGAGAAATAGATTCCTGAGGCAAGAATCCATGTTCCAAATATTGCCAGGAAAACGCCCGTAATCATCAAAAATCCATGACCTACTTTAACTTCAGCAATTATCAAAGCGCCACCAATAAGAATTAAAACAACACCGACAATATTGCCTCCAATAATTTGTGAACCCCAGAGGCCAAGTGCAATTAAAACAATGCCCGTGATTGATAGCAATACGGTTGCATGGTAAATATCAAGAAGAATTGCAAGCATACCTATTGTAATTAAAAGGCCATCCACAGTAGGATTGCTTATAAAACTGATGAACTGATCATATGCAGAAGGCGAAGATGATATTTGTGTGTAATTTGAAATGCCAAGTATTGATAAAAGGTTTGAAAATGAATCAACAAGTCCATCAATTACATGGATATTGTATGCCTGGCTGGCGCTGTATGCTGTGTTGTTTAAAACCATGGAAGCAACGGCTGTTGTATTTTTTCCATGTAACTGTGCTAGGCTGACCATCCAGGCAAGCATTGCATCTTCAACGTGCATCTGTTCAGTAGAATTACCACCTTCAACAATCGGTGTAGATGGCCCGATAAATGTTCCATTTGCCATATAGATTTTATCTGATGCCATTGCAATGTATGATCCTGCAGACGCGGCCATCCCTCCTACAGGCACATAGGTGATTACGGTAATATTATTCTCTTCAGCCTGCAATGTCATGTTAACAATAGACATCATTGAATCAAGATAACCGCCTGGTGTGTTCATCTCTATAATGACATATGGAATATGGTTTGATTCAGCATAGCTGAATGATGATTGGAAAAATGATACAGCACCAGGATCTACTTCCATATTAAAATTAATTACCATGTATTGGTGATTTTGGGCACTGGTTATTGAAGGAATCAGCAAGATTACAAACATAACCAGTATAACTTTCGTTAAATTTTTCATCAATAATTCTAATAGATTCACATATTTTAATTCTTTTAATGGGATGTTAGGTGTTTGGGGGAAGTTGTAAATCTCAATAGCTTTAGTAATGAGATACACGGACTTCCACCAATAAAATATTTATAAAAAAAGTTAGGAGTTTGAGGGAAGCAGTAAAACTCCGACCTTCAGGGAGGAGATACACGGACTTCCCTCACCCGAA
>JBMFTB010000052.1:0-7830 GCA_049967255.1 Thermoplasmata archaeon | reverse complement strand
TATTATTCATGCCTCCTTGAACGTGGCTTTGCCAAGGAGGTATCCTTTCCTTTTACACAAAATTTACGGACACTATCAAAAAATCCTTTAGCAATAATGCAAGAAAAATCTATAAATTTATACATCTTGTTGTTAACTTGATTAAAAGATTTTATTCAATTATAACGTAAATAGAACAAAGTTCACTATAATAGATGATTTTTTAAAATTCCTATATGTCTAATTTAAGAATATTTTTAAATAAGAGTTAATTAATTATAGTATTATGACAACTAACCTTAAAAAAAGGAGTAAATTAGTGTTTGATGGCCCTGAAAGGATGCCAAATAGATCTCTTTTGAAAGCAATGGGCTACACAGATAAGGACATAACACAACCTTTTGTTGGAATTGCCAATTCATGGAATGAAATTGTTCCAGGGCATATACATTTGAATGAACTGGCAAAATATGTAAAAAAAGGTGTTTCAGCAGTAAATGCAACGCCTGTTGAATTTAATACCATTGCAATATGCGATGGTATAGCTATGGGTCATGAGGGTATGAAAACACCACTGATAAGTAGGGAAGTAATCGCGGATTCCGTAGAATTAATGGCAATGGCACATGGTTTTGATGCCTTAATATTAATGGCTAGCTGTGATAAAATTGAACCCGGGATGATGATGGCCGCAGCAAGAACTAATATTCCATCAATCTTTATAAATGGTGGTCCGATGCTTACGGGTTTTGCTCTTGGAAAAATGCTTACATTAGGAGACGCCTTTGAGAGTGTTGGTATGTATTATTCAGGTAAAATCTCTCTCGATGATTTAAAAATCATTGAAAACAATGCCTGTCCTGGGTGTGGATCTTGTGCTGGCCTTTATACCGCTAATAGTATGGCAATTCTTATAGAAGCTCTTGGAATGTCTCTTCCAGGTAGTTCTACTGCACCTGCAGTAAGTGGTAAAAGAAGAGAATTTGCTAAAAAAACGGGTGAATCAATAGTAAATATATTAGAAAATGATATAAAGCCGAGGGATATATTAACATATGAAGCATTTGAAAATGCAATTGCTGTAGATATGTCAATGGGTGCATCTTCCAATTCAGTACTGCATTTGTTAGCAATTGCAAATGAAGCTGGGGTGAAATTAGATATAGATGATTTTGATAAAATGAGTTCTAAGGTACCGCACATTGCAGATCTTTTACCTGGTGGTAAATATGCCGTATATCAGCTTGATCAAGTAGGAGGCATACCCTTAATATTCAAAAAATTAAGAAGATTGGGAATAATAAATGAAAATGTATTGACAGTTACAGGTAAAACCTTGAAACAAAATCTAGAAGAGTTTAGTCTCCCTTCATTCGAGGATAAAGAAATTGTAAAGGATCCAGAGTCTCCAATAAGAAAAACTGGAACACTAGTAATTCTCAAAGGCAATCTAGCTCCCGAAGGTGCAGTGATAAAAATAGCTGGATTACAAAATCTGGTTCATGAAGGTAATGCAGTTGTATTCGATTCTGAAGAAGATGCTTTCAAGGCAATTTCAAAAAACAAAATAAAACCAGGTGATGTTGTTGTAATAAGATATGAAGGTCCAAAAGGGGGTCCTGGGATGAGAGAAATGCTTAGTGTAACATCAGCACTGGTTGGTGCAGGACTCGGTACCTCAGTGGCATTGATTACAGATGGCAGGTTTTCAGGAGCAACTAGAGGTTTTATGGTAGGTCATGTTTCACCTGAAGCAGCTCTTGGTGGACCGATCGCCATTGTAAAAAATGGGGATAGAATAATAATTGATGCCATTAAGAAAAAAATTGAATTAAAAGTATCAGATGAAGAAATAAAGAATAGATTTAAGAAATGGAATCCACCTGAACCGAAGTACAAGTATGGCGCACTCGCAAAATATCAAAGTTTCGTCACTTCGGCTTCCAAAGGTGCAGTATTAATTGTTCCAAAAGCTTAAAAAATTTTATATTTATCCTTTTCTTATTTTTTTGTGTGATAAAAATTAAAAATGGAAAAAAATTTTTTGTGATCTCAGACGACTTAACAGGTTCCAATGGTATATCTGGAATGATGGCAAAATATTGTGATACAATTACATTTAATGTGGAAAAAATTTTTTCTAGAGATGTGATAGATGCAGATTTTGAGTGTGCAACTATAAATATACAAACTAGAATGGTAAATGAAATGAAGTCTTATAAGATAAGTTTAAAAATTAAAAATTTTTTTGAAAAACATAATATAAAATTTGGTAAAAGGATTGACAGTACATTAAGAGGAAATATTGAAAAAGAGATTTTACCATTTTCAAAAGACAATGTTTTGATTTTTACGGATACAATACCTGAATATGGTAGATATACAGAGAATGGTTTTACAATAATGGGTGATAAAAAATTGAGTATTGTTGAAAAGTTTCAAGAGATTAAAGCCTTACCTATCGATTTAAAAAATTTGAGAAATATAGATCCTGAAGAAGATAAAGGAACTGTTTTTATTGTAGATTCCAAAACACATGAGGACTTAAGAATTATTTCAAAAATTGTTTTAGAAAAAGGCTTTGTTCCTGTTGATCCAATTCCAATGGTGAGTAATGTAGGTCATTTATTTCTAAAAAAGAAGGATGAAAAAAAATGTAATTTTATGAACATAAAAAAAATATCATTTATTATTGGAAGCAATGAGTTAAACACAAAAAAACAGGTAGATTGGGCTTGCAATAGAGGGTTTGAACTAGGTGACTTAAATAATTTTATAAGTTTAAAGAATGACAATATTATTAAATTTGATCTTTTTAAAGATATAAATTTAATTAATAAAAATTTAATAACATTTTTGAAAGGCTTTGATGCTATAGTTTTAAGCGGTGGTGAAACAGCTAATTTTATATTTAAAATGGCAAAGGGATATTATATTAAAACTATTTGCGATATACAACCATTAATAGGGGTGGGGAAAATTGTAGGAGGAAATTTAAATGGAAAAATAATAATTACAAAGGGGGGCAGTATTGGCAGTGATGATGTTTATATAAGGATTAGAGATTTTCTTAAAGGTGAAAAATATGAAAAATAAAATTGGTATAACATTAGGAGATCCTGCAGGCATAGGGTATGAAATAGTTGCAAAATCATTGTTACATTTAAAAAGTAAAGTTCAGTATTTTTTATTAATAGGTAATAAAGATCAATATCTAAAAGTTTTAAAAATCTTAAAAATCAATGATGAAATTATAAAAAATATTGATTTTGTTGATGTTAAAGGAAATGATATTGAATTCGGAAAAATACAAAAGGAATCAGGAAGAATAGCTTATCTGAGCGTTAAAGAGGGAATTTCCTTAGCAATAAAAGATGAAATAGATGCGTTAGTTACAGCCCCAATAAATAAAGAGGCTTGGAAACTTGCCGGTTCCGAATTTGTAGATCATACAACAATGCTTAAAGCACTTACTAATTCAAAAATGATAAGTACAATATTTGAAGTGAAAAGACTTAGGATAATTTTTCTAACAAAACATATTTCATTAATAGAAGCCTGTAAGCAAATAAAAAAGGATAACATTATTAAAGGTATTGAAGATGCGGATTTATCATTAAAATTATTTGGCATCGAAAATGGAAAAATTGCTGTTTCAGCATTAAATCCTCACGGTGGAGAAGGGGGGTTGTTTGGTGTTGAGGAAGTAAATGAAATAATTCCAGCAATAGAAGAATGTAAAAATAAATACAGTGTGTACGGCCCATTTCCTGCAGATTCAGTTTTTTATTTAGCTGCCAAAGGGAATTATGATATTGTTCTTTCACTTTACCATGATCAAGGCCATATAGCTGCTAAAATGTATGATTTTGAAAAAACAGTTAGTCTCAATGCAGGTATACCCTTTTTAAGAATTAGTGTAGATCACGGTACAGCATACGACATTGCTGGAAAAGGAATTGCAAATGAAATAAGTATGTTGGAATCAATAAAAAAATCCATAAAATATGCTAAAAAGTATAAGGAAAATTATAGAAAATTGTTCTAAGATTTTCTATATAAAAATTTTAGAACATAAATAGATATGATTGCCAATATAAAAAATATTGCAATTAGTGAATAACCTAAAATAAAGCTTCCTGTAAAGGTTTCAATAAAGCCAATTAAATATGGTCCTACAAAACCACCTAAATTACCAATCGAATTTATAAGACCTATACTTGTGGCTGCAGCTTCGGCAGTTAAAAATTCTGTTGGCACTGCCCAGAATGATCCGAAAGGCATAAGTAAACCTGACACTAATAAAATTAATGCAAATAATAAAAGATACAAATTTTTAGAGTAAAAAAAGGCAATAATTGAACCAGCAAGTGCTATTAATAATCCCAATGATGTATGATAAAGTCTTTCTCCTGTTTTATCTGAATGCCATGCCCATGAGACCATTGCTACTAATCCGATTAACCAAACACCCGCAAGAATCCATCCAATGTATGATATACCATATTTGCTTCCCAATAGGAGAATATCCGGTGACCATATTAATATTGCAAAAAGATTTGTCATCCAGAAAAAATATATTATCGATAGTAAAATTGTTTTTTTCTCTTTAAATGCTTTTGAAATTGTATATTTCCCCTGAGATTTTTCTATTATTTGATTTTCTGACATTATTTCATTCAATAATGTTGTTTTTTCCTTATCACTGAGCCAACGCGCTTTATTTGGGAAATCTGGAAGATAAAACCAGGTAAGAATGCCAAAGACTATCGCTGGTATACCTCCAAATGTGAATGCTATTCTCCAGCCGTATAATGAAACAATGTTGCCAAGAATAGGTGAACCGATAATATTTGATATTGGTACTGCAGTTAAAAAAAGAGCGTTGGCGCTTGCCATCTGCTTTTTTGGAAACCAGAATGAAATGTAATAAATCAGTCCTGGAAAAAATGCCCCCTCCATAAAACCTATCATAAATCTAACAATGTATAATTCAATAACACTCTGTACATAGCTATTTAAAATTGAAAAAACACCCCAACCAATTAAGAATAATGTTACCATTGCTCTCGCACCATATTTATGTACGAGAAAAGTACCTGGTATCTGAAAAATAAAATAACCTATAAAAAATATTCCTGATGCTAAACCTGCCATTTCAGCAGTAATTCCTAAGCTCGATTCAATTCCTGGTATGGCAAAACTAATTGTTATCCTATTTAAATAATTAATAATATAAAGCAATAGAAGCCATGGAATTATTCTTAACCAATTTTTTCTAATGGCACTTTTTAAATAATCAACATCAGATTTATAGTTCATAATTATAAATAATTCCAGTTATTAAAATATTTTACCGTTAATTACATTTCCAGTAATCTTTTAATTATTTCATCAGTAAACGATTTGGTTGAATAATTACCTCCAAGATCAACAGTTTTTATTCCATCTTTCAATGCAGAAATTATTGAATTTTCTAATTTTTTGGCATAATCTTTAAAATCAAGCCAATCCAGCATAAGTGAAAGTGACATTAACATCGCAACTGGGTTAGCTATGTTTTTTCCTGCAATATCATTAGCACTTCCATGCACAGGTTCAAACATACCTCTATCCTTTGAAAGATTTGCACTATAAGCCATGCCCAAACCACCTACAGTGGCAGCCCCAAGATCACTTAAAAGATCGCCGAACATATTTTCTGTGACTATTACATTTAATCGTTCTGGATGTAAAACCATTTCTTGTTCCATCGCATCTGCATACATATAGGATAGTTCAATATCATTGTATTTTGAGGCATAATTGCTTACTACTTTTCTAAAGAATGCAAAGCTCTTTAAAACATTACTTTTATCCACGATTGTTAGTACTTTTTTTCCGTCCAATGGTCTTCCATTACTTTTTTTTGTCAAGTCAACAGCTATTTCAGCAATCCTTTCAGCTCCCATTTTTGTTATTGTTTGAATATCTATGGCAAGCTCATCCCTCAAATTTAATCCACCAAAATGACTTGAATATAATCCTTCACTATTCTCTCTTAATATGACATAATCTATAGAAAAAGGTTTTTCAAATTTTCTTAATGGAGAAATTACACCGGGGAAAAGTCTAACAGGTCTAACATTTGCAAAAAGATCAAGCTTGAATCTCAATGAAAGTATTATATCCAATCCCGCTTCAGTTCCTTCTACATTTCTTATATCTGGATCACCCATAGGTGCTTTCAATATACATTTAAATTTTTTTGCTTCTTCTAGAACTTTGTCTATATTCCATTTTCCTTGCTTAAGTGTTCTTGCATTAATATCATAAGATATAGGTTCTAATTTTAAAAAAAAATTGGTATTAAAAATATTTATAATATTTAAAGCTGATTCCATTACTTCAGGGCCTATGCCATCACCTTTTAATACCATGAATTCCATTTTACAACCTCTTATCAGCGAATTTCAATACATATACTAAAATTGCACCAAGTACGAAGAATATTGCTATAACCGAATAACCCAATATAAAGCTCCCGGTAGCTGTTTCAATAAAACCGATTATATAAGGACCAGCAAAACCACCGAGGTTTCCAATGGAATTCACAAGACCTATTGTTGCTGCAGCAGCCGCTGCAGTCAAAAACTTAGTTGGAAGAGACCAGAATGAACCGAAGCCCATTAAAACACCCATCACTATGAGTATTAAGGCGAATAAAAGAAGACCGAGATTTCCTTTTGAAACAACAGCCAGTAAGGCGCCCACAAGACCTATTATTAATGGTATAGCAGTGTGATGTATCCTTTCTTGTGTTTTATCTGAGTGCCAGGCCCATGAGACCATTGCTACTAATCCGATTAACCAAACACCCGCAAGAATCCATCCAATGTATGATATACCATATTTGCTTCCCAATAGGAGAATATCCGGTGACCATATATTTATGGCATACAAATTCGTTACCCAGAAGAAATAAATTAAAGCTAGAGCAATTGTTTTAGGATTTTTTAAAGCTTTACCTATTGTATATTTACCTTGTACTTGTTCTACATTTTTCTGTTCATCAAGGAGTTTGTCCATAAGTGCCTTTCTTTCATCCTCTTTAAGCCATTTTGCATCAACAGGTCTATTTGTTAAATAGAACCATGTTAAAATACCGAAGATTATTGCTGGTATACCTTCTATTATGAAAACATACCTCCAACCATATGCTGCAACAATAGCTCCTGAGACGGGTGATCCAATTATATTTGCAATTGGTATTGCCGTCATAAATAGGGCTGTAGCTGCTGCTACTTGCTTTTTCGGGAACCATGTGGATATGTAATAGATTAATCCAGGGAAAAATGCGCCTTCGAAAAAGCCTATTATAAATCTTATTATGTATAATTCTACAGCATTCTGTACATATCCATTTATTATTGCAAATACACCCCAGCCAATAAGAAAGATTGTAATCATTATTCTTGCTCCGTATTTATGAACCATATATGTTCCTGGTACTTGGAAAATGAAATAGCCTATGAAGAATATACCGGACGCAAGACCAGCTATAGCTGCTGTTATTCCTAGAGTGACCTCCATTCCTGGAATCGCAAAACCGATGTTTATTCTGTCTAGATATGCTATAATGTACAACACTAGAATCCATGGAATTACTCTCAACCAAGCTTTTTTTATTGCCTTGCCTAAGCTTTCTTCACTAATATTTACTTTTTCTTTTTCAGAAACAGATTCCATAAAAAAAGTTATGTTAATGGATATATTTAAATTTTTTTGAATGGATTGGTGTGTTGAGTAATTCTGACAAATAAGTGACATTTTTATGACATATTTATATAGGGCTATTGATTTTTGGGTTTT
>JBMFTB010000051.1:0-7930 GCA_049967255.1 Thermoplasmata archaeon | reverse complement strand
AAAATACCATAGTAATGCAAAGAAGAAAACAATTAAACAAAACTATTCTATACCCTAAAATTTACGGAGTTAAGGTTAGTATAATATTTATTAATTTGAATTGCTTAATGATATAATATGAGAAAGAAAGATAATAAAAAATTTGAACTTTCTGATTTAGACAAAAAGATTTTGTTCTCAGTTTTAGATTTAAAAGAATCCAATTTAAACTTAATATCCAAAAAAATTAGAATATCTAAATCAACTGTACACAATAGAATTAAACGTATGAAGATTAATAAATTAATTGATGGATTTATTCCTATAATAAATTTAAACTTTGTACAAGATCAAATAACTGCAATATCATTAATAAAGGCAAAATATGGTCCTGAATATGCTGAAGATGTAGGTAAAAGACTTGCTAAAATTCAGGGTATTTGGGCCGTTTATTTTGTTTTAGGAAGTAATGATTTCATTGTATTAATAAGAGCTAAAAATAAAATTGAGCTGGAAAATATAGTAAATGAATTGACAAAAACAGAAGGATTAGAGCGCAGTGAAACAATCATGGTAATAAAAATTCTAAAGGAAGATTTTTCAGATGCTTATAAATTTATAATAAATGATTAAAAAGGTATTTTTTCTCAAATTTAAAGTAAATTTAATTATTTTTTCCAAATTTTGCAAAATTTAATATACTTTAATACATATTTCCTATCGGTGATAAGATGGCCATAAAAAATACTGATTTAATTGAAACGGTTAAAAATTATACATATGGTACTTGGAGAAAGCAATCTGGCTGGAATCCGTTACTTATTACTAAAGCATACGACTGCTATTTTGAGGATTCTGAAGGAAAAAAGTATTTGGATTTTTCATCTCAATTAATGTGCTCAAATTTAGGGCATTCAAACAAAAGAATAGCAGAATCAGTTTATAATCAATTAAACTCTTTAGAATACATACAGCCAGGTTATGCAACTGAAATAAGGGCAAAAGTATCTTTAGAATTAAAATCCGTTTTACCCAATAATTTATCGAAGTACTTTTTTGGAAGTTCCGGGACAGATGCGAATGAAGCTGCTATAAAGTTGATTAGGCTATTTCATAGAAAAGATGGGAAGATAAAAATAATCTCCAATTATAATTCTTACCACGGATCAACAATGGGGAGCATTTCCTTGACTGGGGATTTTAGAAGATTGGCCGTTGATAATGTATACTATTCACCCCATACTGTACACGGCCCTCCACCTTACTGTTATAGATGCCCATTTAATTTAAAGTATCCTGAATGTAATTTAGCCTGTGCAGATTATCTGGAATACATAATAAGGAATGAGGGGAATGTAGGGGGGATTTTTTTGGAACCTGTAACTGGCACTAATGGTGTTGTAATACCACCCGATGGATATCTACAAAGGGTAAGCAAGATTGCAAAAGAAAATGATATAATCTTTGTAGCAGATGAAGTAATGTCTGGATGGGGTAGAACTGGGGAATGGTTTGCTGTAAATAATTGGAACGTAAAACCTGATATTTTAACAACAGCAAAAGGAATTACAGGTGCTCACATTCCACTTTCTTTAGTAGCAACAAATAAAGAAATTTCAGATTATTTTGAAGATTCTTACTTTGCACATGGTATGACATATGAAGCACATCCAGTAGCTTTAGCGGCTGCATATGCTGCAATAAGAGAATATAAGGAAAGGAATTTAATAGAAAATGCTAAAGAATTAGGTAAAATATTAAAAAATAGGTTAGAAGAAATAAAAGCAAATCATATCTCTGTTGGGGATGTTAGAAGCATTGGATTATTTGGAGCAGTCGAATTGGTAAAGAACAGAGAGAAAAAAACACCATTTAATACTTACAATGACAAGTTGCAGGGAAATGTATTAATGACAGATAAAGTAGCAAAAAAAGCGATGGAAAATGGTGTATACCTAAACACTTGGATTACACATTTTATTATTGCTCCACCTTTGATTATTAATGAGGATGAGTTCTTAAAGGGTCTAGATATTATTGACGAAAGTCTATATATTTCTGATAAGGAGGTGTTATAATGAGAATTATAAAAAATTTTTTAAATGGAGAATATGAAAAACCACAAGGAGAGCCTAAATATGATGTTTACAATCCAGCAACAGGTGAAATCATAGCTAAAGTAGCCGAAGGAAAAAAGGATGATGTAGATAGAGCAGTAGATCTAGCCTATGATGCGCAAAAGAAATGGGAAAACGTGCCACTACCTGAAAGAATTAAAATGTTATTCAGATTAGAAAATCTTATGTGGGAAAATATAGACGAAATCTCAGAAATAACAACAATCGAACATGGTAAAACTTTTTTAGAATCTAAAGGAGATGCCATTAGAGCAATACAAAATGTTGAATCTGCTGCGGCAGTGAGTTATAATATAATGGGTCAAAATAACAAAAATATTGCTAATGGAATTGATGAAGAATTAATCCGTGTTCCAATAGGAGTATTTGCAATAATATCCCCATTCAATTTTCCATTAATGATTCCGTACTGGTTTATGCCTTATGCAATTGCAATGGGTAACACGGTAATAATGAAACCCTCAGAGAAGACACCAATGAGTATAGAAAAATCAATGGAATTTATAAAAAAGGCCGGTTTTCCAGAAAATGTCGTACAGTTAGTAAATGGTGGGAGGGAAGTTGTTAATTATATACTAGATAATAAAAAAATATCAGGAATAAGTTTTGTAGGATCAACGCCTGTGGCGGAATACGTTTATAAAACTGGTACGAGTAAAAGAAAAAGGGTACAGGCAGGCGCATCTGCGAAAAATTTCATTCTAGTAATGCCTGATGCTGATATTGAGAAGCATATGCCAAATATAATTGGATCTTTTTTTGGAAATGCGGGTGAAAGGTGCTTAGCTGGTTCTGTGTTAGTAACAATGAAAGAGAATCATGATAAAGTCGTTAACTCTTTTTTGGATCAGGCAAAGAGATTGAAGATAGGTTATGGATTGGAAAAGGATGTAGATATGGGCCCATTAATTAGAAAAGAGCATAAAGAAAGAGTAATTAAATATATAGAAAGTGGTATACATGAAGGGGCAAAAATACTCATTGATGGAAGAACATATAAGAATGAGAGATTTCCAAATGGTTTCTTTTTAGCGCCAACGATATTTGATTCTGTAGATACAAGTATGATTATTGCTAAAGAAGAAATTTTTGGACCAGTAGCCTCAATTATAACAGCAGAAAATTTTGATCAAGCTATAGAAATAATAAATAAAAGCCATTATGGAAATGCATCATCAATTTACACAAATTCTGGTTATTATGCGAGAGAATATGTTGATAAGATAAAGGCTGGAAATATTGGAATAAACATTGGCGTTGCAGCTCCGATTGCATTTTATCCATTTGCCGGAATGAAGGAATCATTTTTTGGGGACCTTCATCCACAGGGGGGTTTAGATCATATATTATTTTTCACAGATAGTAAAGTGGTAATATCGAGATGGTGATATTAAAATGATGGATAATAAATACGATGAAATGAAAAATTTGTTTAATGTAAAAAATAAAGTTGCCATTGTTACAGGAGCTGCGCAGGGTATAGGCCAGGGAATAGCTTTTGGATATTCTGCTAATGGAGGAAAAATCATGTGTACAGATATTAAAAAGAAAGAATTAGAAAATACTGTAAATGAAGTAAACAGAAATGAAGGTATTGCAGAATATTTTGTCGCAGATATAACAGATATAAATCAAGTAAGAAATCTTTATGATGCAACTATAAAAAAATTTAAAAAAATCGATACATTATATATTGTACCAAGTATAAATTTTAGGAAAAAAATTGAAGATTATAGCTATGAAGAATTTGATAAAGTGATAAATGTTAATTTAAAAAGTGCCTTCATTTTAATGAAAGAAATAGGTACAAAAATGAGGAATAATGAGAATGGAGGTAGCATAATCATTCTATCATCTATAAGAAGCTTGGTAGTTGAACCTGGACAAAGTGTTTATGCGGCTACTAAAGCGGGAGTTTTACAATTAGCAAGAACTTTTGCATCTGAAATGGGGCAGTTTAATGTTAGAGTAAATGCCATAGGACCTGGAGTTGTAGATACTCCATTAACTTCACAAATAAAAAATGATGAAAATTGGTATAAGGCATATGCTGAGAAAACAGTATTTAAAAGATGGGCCACAGTTAAAGAAATAGTAGGCCCCGCAATATTTTTGGCTACTGATGCATCATCATATATAACTGGTAGTATAATATATGTAGATGGTGGATGGACTGCCATTGATGGGAGATATCAACCGAGGGTTTAATTATATTATAATGGTGGAATATTTATGAAAACAATATCCATAGCTTCTATTGGTGGGGATGGAATAGGACCAGAGGTGATTAGAGAAGGAAAAAGAGTAGTTGAAGCAGCTGCCTCTTTAGAACATATAAATATAGAATGGGTTGATTATGATTTTGGTGCAGAAAGATATTTAAAAAGTGGTAAATTAATAACTGACGATGAGTTAGATGAATTATCTAAATTTAAAGCTATTTATTTTGGTGCATTAGGAGATCCCAGAGTTCCACCAGGAGTTTTGGAACTGGGGATAATAATAAAAATAAGAACATACTTTGATCAGTATGTTAATTTAAGACCGGTAAAATTGTATCCTGGAGTGGAAACACCATTAAAAAACAAAACACCTGAAGATATTAATATTTATTTTATCAGAGAGAACACAGAAGATTTCTATTCAGATTTAGGTATTACAGTTGAAAAAAAGAAAGATTCAGAAATTTCCATTAAATTAAAAAGGCAAAAATATTCAATTTCATTCCATATTGAAACCAAATCAGAAAATATAGATACTTTTTCTTATCAATTAGGTTTTTTAACCCAATTTGGTGTGGAAAGAGTTTTTAAATATGCATTTGAAATGGCCAGGGAAAAAAATATTAAGAAAATTACAACAGCTGACAAAGCAAACGTTATGCCATTTTATGGTCTTTGGAGAGAAATTTTTAAAAAGATATCTAAAAATTATCCTGAAATCGAAACTGAAAATTTACAGGCTGATGCTTTATCTATGTGGTTAATAAAAAAGCCTGAGAAGTTTTCATTAGTTGTATTACCCAATTTATTTGGGGACATTTTGACTGATTTAGGAGCTGCCATTCAAGGTGGTTTAGGTATAGCTCCAGGTGGAAATATAAACCCGGGGGGGACATCAATGTTTGAACCTATACATGGATCAGCCCCATCTTATAAAGGTAAAAATATTTCAAATCCTTTGGCAACAATATTAGCAGGGTCAATGATGCTGGAATTTTTAGGATTGAAAAAAGCAAGCAAAATCATAGAAAATAAAGTATCAGAATTACTATTAGAAGGAAAAGTAAGAACATATGATCTTGGAGGCAATTCAAAAACTGAAGATGTAGGTAATGAACTAGTAAAAAAGGTACTTATTATGGAAAAATGATAATATTTTAATGATATGGTGATCAAAATTTATGAATGGATATGGATATAATGGAAAAATAATACGAGTAGATCTAACAAATGAAAAAATAACCACAGAAAATATTGATGAGGGCATTATTAAAAAATTTGTTGGAGGTACAGGTTTTGGTGCAAAATATTTATATGATGAAGTACCACCTGGAACACTATGGGATAGTCCAGAAAATAAGATTATTCTAGCAGTAGGACCTTTAAGCGGTTCTATTGTAGGTGGTACTGGAACTATAGCTATAGTTACAAAAGGACCTATGACTAATATGGCAGTAGATACCCAAGCTAATGGTTTTTTTGGTGCATTTTTAAAACTATCTGGATTCGATGGAATAATTATACAAGGAAAAAGTGAGAATTGGAAATATTTATATGTTTCAGAAGATCTAATTGAGTTAAGAAATGCCAATGAATATTTAGGGATGGATACATGGGAAACTGAAAATAATTTGAAAAATAAATTGGAGAAAAAAGGGGAGTTGTTAAGCGTTTTTAGTATTGGTCCCGCAGGTGAAAATTTAATTAGATTTTCCGTACTGGTAGGTGATCATGGACATGTAGCTTCAAAAGGTGGCATAGGGGCTGTATTTGGATCAAAGAAATTAAAATCGATAGTTGTAAAAAAAGGAGGAAAAAATATAAAATATTGGGATTATGAAAAATTGAAGAAAGCCTCAATGGAATTGTATAACAATGTCATGAAAACAGTAATATCTGATTTCTCTAAATGGGGAACACAAGCCGGTTTTGTAAATTATGCTAAGATAGGGTGGTTACCTGTAAAAAATTATAATAATGAAAATGGCTTTGAATTGAATAAAGCAGAAAAATTGAGTGGCCAATATACAAGATCTTTATTTGAGCATAAAATTAAAACATGTTGGGCATGCAAAATTGCACATAATAGATATGTAAAATTAAATGAGGGCGATTATAAAAATGAGTGGATAGAAGAGCCAGAATATGAAGCAGTGGCAGGATTAGGTCCTCAAATTTTAATAGATAATCCTAGAGAAGTTTTTGAACTTTCCACGTTAATAGATAGATTAGGATTAGATGTCAATGAATCTGGATGGATGCTAGGATTTATTATGGAATGTTATGAGAAAGGTTTATTAAAAGATAAAGATTTAAATGGGATAAAAGCGAATTGGTCAAATGCAGAAGCAGCAAAAAATCTAATAAAATTGATTACAAAAAGAGAAGGGATGGGAAATCTTTTTGCAGAAGGAGTGAGAATATCATCAGAAACTCTAGGTAAAGAGGCTAAAAATATCGGAATTTACACACTAAAAGGTGTAGTTCCTAGAGGTCATGACCATAGAAATAGATGGTATGAACTTTTTGATAATTGTATGACCAATACATCCACTTTAGAAGCACAAGGAGGAGCTATGGTAGGTGAATTATTGAATATTGAAAAACTCGAAAATAAATTTGATCCCAAAATAGTTGCAAAATTAAATGCAAAATATAATGGATGGCACATTTTTGAAAATACACTTGTTATATGCAGGTTTAATACTAATGGTATGTATTCTCAACTTTTAGATGCTTTTAATGCAGCTACTGGCTGGAATTTTAATTTGGATGATTTATTAAAAGTAGGTAAGAGAATAATCAATCTACTAAGGGTTTTTAATTATAAAAATGGGTACAATCCAGAATATGAAAAACCATCATCCAGATATGGAAGTATTCCCAAATTTGGCATAGGCAAAGGTTTGTCAATAATGGATCACATTGATGAAATGACAAAAATATATAGAAGAGAAATGGGATGGGATATAAAAACTGGTTTACCTTTACCAAAAACGTTGAAGGAATTGGGTTTAGATTTCGTGAAATTGTGATAAATGTGCTAAAATTATCCAAATAAAAGATTATATTTAAATCTTTAGGTATAAACCCAGACAACCCTGTCTAGTATTACACGCCCCGGCTGGGAGTTATAATAAAAGTTAAAATCCTATCTAATATATGTAATAAAATCCCTACTCAAATTTTAATTTAATTTTTCTATAATGCTATCTGTTATCAATTTTGATTTATTAGTTGCACTCTCTATAGCTCTCATAAATGCCGTTCTTATTCCTGAATCTTCGAGCTCGTATATTCCATCAATGGTAACACCTGATGGTGTTATTACCAATTCTTTTAGAATGGAAGGATGGTCTCCACTTTCACTCACCAATTTAGCTGTACCTAATACTGTTTCATAAGACGCTTTAAGCGCAAGATCTCTAGGCAAACCTACTTTTAAACCGGCATACATCATTGCTTCTATAACTGTAAGAATATATGCTGGACCGCTACCGCTTACTGCGGTAAGAGCATCCATATATCTTTCCTCTACTTCTTCTATTTCACCAAAGCTCGATAATATTTCAAGTACAATTTTCTTTTTTT
>JBMFTB010000050.1:0-8610 GCA_049967255.1 Thermoplasmata archaeon | reverse complement strand
TATATATAAATGTTTGTTGGGGGAAGTCCGTGTATCTCATCGCTAAAGCAACTGAGATTTACAGCTTCCCCCAAACCACTAACTTCGCTTTTTAAAAATGCAGGCGCCGGGATTTGAACCCGGGTCGAGAGCTTGGAAGGCTCTAGTGCTACCATGCTACACCACGCCTGCCCCTAAAACATTAAATGATAACAATAAATAAATTTAACGCATAAATTCAGGATAATATTTGCCAAATCCAGGTTCTATGATTTCCTCCCCATTTTCCAATACCTTTTCTCCTCTTAAAAATACCATTTTTGGAAATATTCCATAGAAGTTCTCAAATGGTGTCCAGCCACATTTATAATGCATATTCTTTCCCTTTATGGGCCTGGAATCAGAAAGCCTAATAACAACAAAGTCCGCATCATAGCCCTCCTTTATCTTGCCCTTGGTGATATTCAATAGCTCACCAGGTCTTTCCATCGCGGCTTTATTTATAATATCAAGTGTTAAAAGATTGTCCTTATATGCCTGAAATAACAGTGGCAATGATGTTTCAACCCCAGGCAAACCTGATGGCGCCGTACTAAAATTCTCCTTTTCTTCAAACGTATGAGGTGAATGATCCGATGCCACAGCATCTATTAATCCAGATCTCAGAAATTTTAGGAGCGTTTCAGAAACAAATTTTGATCTTAATGGTGGATTAACCTTGCCAAAAGAACCAAGGGGCATTTCATAATTTAAGAATAAATGATGTGGAGTAACTTCAGTTGTAAAATCAAAAGCATTTGCAAGATCAATTGAATCAGGAGAGCTCACATGTGCAATATGCAATTTACCATTGAAGTTATTTCCGAGATACCTGACTGCCTGTACTTCGCATGTTTCAGACCTGGCAGTGTTATGATCCATGAGATTTTTTTCATCCATATCCTTTTTAATGCATTCTTGAAATTCTGCATGTACAGTAATATGCTTTTTTATATCCTTTACAAATTCAGGTAAAAGGAAATAATTCACAGGTCCTATACCTGTAGTTTCGCTCATGTATATTTTGAATGCAGTTACAATATTTTCAATATCATTGGTAATTTTAGAATGAAGAAGAAATGCAATGCCAAAATCCACATAACTTTTCATATCTGCAATCCTTAATTTTTCAATAAAATTTTCTTTTGTATTCGTTACAGGTTTTGTATTTGGCATATCCATGTAAAATGTCACACCGCCATGAAGTGCGCTAAGGGATCCGGACTCAAAATCTTCCTTGTATGTATAGCCTGGTTCACGGAAATGTACATGCATATCTATCATTGATGGAAAAATTGTACCTTCGGTAATTGATATTTTATCATCACCTTCTATAGATTTAGCAATTTTTATTATTTTACCATTCTCTATACCCAGTGAAAGATTTTTTATTTCATTTTGATAATAAAATTTTCCCTCAATAATTTTCATTTTAAAACAACCCTGAAAACGTTTCCTTTTGGTCGATCCTCTTTAAATATCTCTGCTTGGAATTTAAATACCTTAACATTGCTGTTTTTCCAGCAGCCAGGTAAAAGCCCTGCTTTCATACAAGTCTGGTCAAGGAATGTTTCTTGGTCCATACCATATTCTGTCGCAACCTGAGGTAAGAGGAGACCTGAGTAAAACCCATATTCAACAATTAAACCGTCCTTTCCAATCTCAACATTTTCAGGTTTTTTTTCTTTCATTTGTTCAGGTACAGTTAACAGGGATACTTCAAATACAACTTTTTCAAGTTCCTCTTTTTTAAGAGGATTGAACCTTGGGTCTTCAGTTGCCGCATATATGGCACTCTTTATCAAAGCATCTTTCAATGGCATTATTGGTTCGGGAAATCCTATGCATCCCCTCAATTCATTTTCTGGAAATGTGCTAATCGTGGTAAAAACTCCCGATTTCCTTTCAAATATCTGTGGGAATTTATATTCACCTGTCCTACCATTTGAAATATATTGTGTAACTGCCATTCTTGCAGTTTTAACAGCGAATTCGCCATCCTCATCAGTATAGCTATACACCATGTTTATCCCCCCAAATTATCTTATGTAACTGTGGCAATACCCTCAATTTTAAGCCATCAGAAATTACCTTTTCAGCTATATACTTTAAATTTTTGTTTCCTTCAGGCTGGGCAATAGCTTCGCATTTAAATTCATAATTTTTTAAAATATCCTTCATAAAATTATAATCAACATCATCTTGAATTACAAATTTTACGTAATCCTTTGATCCAAGCATTTCAATGTTTGAATAATCATTAAATTGGCTCATTCCAGAGGATGGTGTTTTAATATCCATATCTATGATCACGTTCTCTTCGCAGGGTATGTTTTCAATGGACATTGACCCATTTGTTTCAACCAGTACCTTATAATCCATTGAGAGGAATTTATCTATTAATTTATAAATATCCTTTTGTAACAATGGCTCGCCTCCTGTTAAACATACCCAGTTTGTTGGATACTTTTTAACATCTGAAATTATATTATCCATTGACATTTCACTGCCCTCTTCCCATGCATATTTTGTGTCACACCATTTGCATCTTAAATTGCAGCCTGTAAATCTCACAAATGCCATAGGGACACCTATGTACAATCCTTCACCCTGTAAAGAAAAAAATATTTCATTTACTTTCATAAAAACCACACTTAATCTATTTTTTCAATTTTCTTTTCAATGAGCCTTTCAAGAATTACCCTCATGTACTGTGCGTCATGCTCGAGCAAAGGAGAAACTGATATCATTGTTGAATTGTATTCATTTTCAAGCAAAGCCTCTGCAAGATATTCAAACCTCAAATCCCCCTTCTTTATGGGTGCCAAACGCATTACGTTTTCAGGTGAATATTCCAGGCCTGCAAATTGCATATAGATCTGGTCAGGGTAAAATTTTAGAACCTTTTCTATAATATTTTTGAAATCATTTGCAGAATTTAAAATGGTTCCAGACCTTGCTTGAAGTTTTGGAAAATTTATGACAGGAAAAACATTCTCAATTTTGTTTGATATATCTATTATTTCTTCTAAAGAACCTGCTACTTGTCTTTTTCCTGAGTTCTCAAAACCTATGCCTATCTCTATACCCTGCTTTTTTAGTTTTTCCTTAACTCTCTTAACATTTTCTATAATCCTCTTCATTGCAGCCTTTGGCTCGTATTTACCGTATAAACCAAGGTTTGTCACCACCATTTGAGCATCGAGTTCTTTAGCAATAAGTCCTGACCACATAATATAATTAAGACACTTGCTTGTAAAATCATTATTTGATGTAAGATCCATATAATTGGGAGAATGGACAGTAAGTACAAGATCAAGCTCCTTAGCTACCTTTCCTAGGTCCCTCAATTCACTATAGGATCTTGCAAGATTCCATTGAAGCACCCTGATTATGTCATTCTCCTCAATCTTGCTTCTTATGCCTATGCTTCTATAATCACCATTCTCATCTGCCCTTAATACATCAACAATGATCTTACTCTCATCTTTATTACTTGGTAAAACATCCCTTGGATAAAGACCAGTTTCATCTATTACATCCATTTCCTGGACATTTACTTTGAAGAAAGGAATTTCAACTGCATTTAAACCCATTTGATATGTATCCTCTATAGCATCCCTCAACATCCTGCCTTTGGAAGAAAGCGGTATGCCAGAAATACCAAACCTAAACATTTCAACACCTTTATTTAATTAATACAAAATCAATTAATTAATTTTTGCATCATATCTCCATTAATATTTTACCATTTTCAATAATAGTTGCATTTTTAACATTCAATGCTTCTCTTATTTTTTCCTTCCTTTCTTCTATATATTCTAAGAATTTCATCTTTTTTTCAGGATATATATCCATTATTCTCTGTGCATTTATGATCAAAGAAATCTGAATTTTTATGTTGAATGCCACATCTTTGTCCAATTTTTCCAAATTTATATCCATAATGTGTGAATCTACAATTCATTATTTTATTTTTTAGGTACAAGATTTTTAAGAAATGGCCTTATTTTCTCCACTATTTCCCTTGGGCTTCCATCGAACTCAGGTATTTGTACGCTTTCAGAATATCTACCCTTTGATCTGTTCAGGATGTTGTATCCTATTTTTAGACCCATCTGATTTAATTCTTTTGCAATATCCTTACCTTGCAGGTATGAAAGTTCATCATCTGTTTCAACTATGTTGAATATTGTGTCATGAGTTATCAAATTCCAGACATTTTTTGCTAAATCCCTCCATTTTTCAAGGATCTGTAATGGATCAACGTTTCCCTTTTTTATCTTATTTAATGTTTCTTTAATGGAAAGATAAAATCTAATGTCCCTGTTCATATGCTCATAAAATTCCATTTCAGTTATAAGTAGATGCAGTGTTGAAGAGGATGCTGCAGTATCCCAAACAATGAAATCGTAATTATCCTTTATATCAAGTAGTTTTGAAAAAATAAATTCATCTGCTATGCCAGGTGCTTTTTCAATATGATCAATTATTTCTGGGCCTATGGAAAAAAAGCTCGATATCATACTGTATACCTCGTTTCCATATTTTTCCTTCCATTCCCTTTCTGCATCTTTCTCCGTAAACTCAATAACATCAAGATTTTTCTCTTTTTTATCAAATATATAATGTGTCATTGGAATGAAGTCCATTGATATAATGCAAGTTTTGTAATTGGTTGAGAGCTCAAGTGCAAATGCGGATGAAATTGTTGTTTTACCAACACCTCCTTTACCTACAAATGCATAAATCATTCTTTCATCCCATACAATTTTTTAACCCTATCATCAATATGATTATTAATGATATAATTATAAACATTCTCCGGTACTAGATTCTTCCATGGAAGATCCTCTGCAATCCTCTTCCTTATCTCAGAGCCCTGGTATTTATCCCTTTCAATGAAGCTGATTCCCCTTACCTTTATATTTGCATTTTCCATTAAAATCTTTACAAGTTCATTGTTTGAATAACAAACATCAAATTTTGGTGCCATGACCTTCAGATGATTTACCCATTCCACATTATTTTTTATAATTTCCATGGGCATTACAAATATTTCTTTTGATCTCAATCCCAAATCCTTTAAGGCATCTATAATCATTTCAAATCTCTCACCTGCGGTTAATGGATTTTTAAAGGTGAAGGATTCATCGGCATTTTCTATTATTATTAAAAGTGAATCATTTTCTTTTAGGATACTTTGAATAGCATATATATGGCCCATATGTAAGGGTTGAAACCTTCCAGGAAATATTGCTCTCATTGTTTACCAATAATACATAAACATTAAAAAATGTTAATGAAAAAAATTATTAAATAAGATAACTTTAAAGAAGACAATGAGGACACATTTTACGAATCAGCTGCACACTTTGCCTGATGGTACATCTGTAATTATCTGCGGTTGGGTACAGGATATAAGAAAGCTGGGTAATATAGCATTTTTAATTGTTCGTGACAGGGAAGGTATAGCTCAGGTAACATTAGTTAAAAATAATGTTGGTGATGATGAATTTCAGAAAATAACATCAATAACTAGGGAAAGTACATTATGTGTAAAGGGAAGGGTGAACAAAAATAGCAGAAGCAAACTGGGTCTTGAAATAAATCCTGAAAAGATAGATGTTCTTAGCATTGCCGAAGCACCTTTACCCATGGGCGTTGTTGATAAGGTTTCTGTGGACCTTGAAACAAGGCTGAATGAAAGATTTATGGATCTTAGAAGACCAGAGGTCCTTTCCCTATTCAAGATAGAATCATCCCTTGGCAAATCCATAAGAATGACACTGGAGGAGAATGGCTTTATAGAAATTCATACACCAAAGATAATTGCTACCGCTACCGAAGGCGGTACAAATCTTTTTAGGGTAAAGTATTTTGAAAAGGATGCATTCTTAGTTCAGAGTCCACAACTTTACAAACAAATAATGATGGCTGCAGGTTTTGATAGGGTGTATGAAATTGCTCCTGCGTTTAGGGCGGAGGAGCATAACACAACAAGACATCTTAATGAATTCATTTCCATAGACATAGAAATGAGTTTTGCCAACCATGAGGATGCAATGTCTATGCTTGAGAATGTTATTACAAATGCAATAGGTTTTGTTATCAAAAACAATAAAAAAGATATGGAACAGCTTGGTTTAGAATGGAAAATACCTGAAAAACCTTTTCCAAGGATTACCTATTTGGAGCTTCTGGATTATGTAAACAGTAAAGGAATTGTGATGAAATTTGGAGAGGATTTTTCAAGCGAAGCGCTGGAAGTAATAGGTAAGAAATACAAAGAATTTTATTTTATAACCAGATGGCCAATGGAAACAAGGGCATTTTATGTTAAGCCCTGTGATGATGATCCAAAATTCGGAAAAGCATTTGATTTACAATATGGGGAAAGAGAGATAACATCAGGTGCTCAAAGGAACCATGATTATAATTCATTAAAAGAAAATATTGAGAGAAAAGGTTTGGATCCAAAAAATTTTGAATTTTATCTTGAAGCTTTTAGATATGGAATGCCTCCACATGCTGGCTGGGCAATTGGCCTAGAAAGACTAACAATGATATTGACTGGATCAAAAAATATTAGAGAGGTAACACTCTTTCCCAGGGATAGGAGAAGAGTAGTTCCCTAATTTATTCATATTCATCTGAATCTTCTTCCAGCTCATCAAGGTCCAGATCCGTGTCCTGATTTTTAAGTTGGTTCAGTTCCTCCTTTATCTCCTTCTCCTCCTCATAAAACTGTTTTTTCTTTTTAGAGGTCATACAACTCAGCCTCCATTTGATTTAAAACAAATCTAATACTTAATTTTTTCCAAAAAATTTTAAAAATGGGACCGCCGGAATTTGAATCCGGGTCGCCAGCGCCCCAGGCTGGTAGGATGGACCAATCTACCCCACGGTCCCATTAATCGAATTCAATAACCTCATCTATTAGATCAATATGTGAAACAATCATTCTCCTGCAGCAGTATCTTTTTATACCCAGATCATCAAAAATCTTTGTTATTTCTTCTTTTGTTGGTTCCCTTTTCTCAGTGTTCCTTACCTTTTCAACTTCATCCTTAAACTTTAGGTAATCCGTTGCTATGACCCTGCCACAGGAAAAACATCTAACAGGTATTATCATTTTTATCACCTGTAGGATTTCTGTCTCTTTGCCCTTGCGCCACGGCCCATCGGTAGCTTTGGCAATTTTCTCCTGACATCGTTTACAAGAAGTGACCTATCGTATTCTTTGAACAATTTTTCAATGTTTGAATCTGAAAAATACTGGTTTATTGCCCTTGCAATTGCTGTTCTGCAAGCTTCAGCTTGACCAACTATACCTCCTCCTTTTACATTTACATCTATATTCAGTTGATTCACCTTTTCACCTAAGAGCAAAAGTGGTTCTTTTATCATAGTTCTCAATATCTCAGGTTTGTAAATATCTAGAGGAACCTTATTAACCCTCACAATTCCATTTCCTTCTCTAACGACAGCCCTTGCAACAGCAGTTTTCCTTTTTCCACTTGCCACAATTACCTTCATATTTTCACCTCAGAATTTAGCTCCTAGACTTTTGGAAATTTCACCAAGAGTGACCTTATTTCTTACTTTCTTATTAATTGCATCTTCAATCTTTTCCACTTTCGATTCTTCAATGTTTTCAGGTTTTCCAATAAAAACCTTCAATCTTTTGTAGGCTTTCCTTCCATGTGTAGTTTTGAACGGGAGCATGCCTCTAACAGTTCTTCTTAGAATCCTGTCAGGCATTCTTGGATAATGTGGTCCTTTTCTAACAGAACCCCTTTGCCATTTTTCAAGATAATCGTTGAGAATGAATTCTCTTCTTCCTGTAACAACAGCTTTTTCTGCATTTATGATCACTATTTCTTCACCGTTCAAAAGCATTTTTGCCACATTTGTAGAAAGCCTTCCAACAATATGATCTGTTGCGTCAATTATTTTCATCCTTATCACCCGAAAATCTTCACTCCTTTACCTTTAGGATTAATGGCCATTAGCTCTTTTATAGTAAGAACCTTACCCCCTGCGCTTTCTATTTTATCCTTAGCTTCTGTAGAGAACTTAAAAGCTGAAACCGTTATCCTTTTTGTTATCGTACCAGCACCAAGAACTTTTCCCGGAACAACTATAACATCAGAATCTACAGCATATCTTTCAATTCTGCTTAAATTAACCTCAGGCCAGACACGTAAAGGTTTTTCAAGCCTATATGCAATGTCTCGCCAGATGTTAACATTCTCTTCTCTCGATTTTTGTTTTAGATTTTTTACCAATTCTATCAATTCAGGATTTGTTTTGTTCATCTGACTCACCCGACATTTGTACTAGGAATAAAAAGAATTAATTAATAAACCTTTCTTAGAACATAAGATCTGTTAATTTTACCTAAATTTTAAAATATATATTTAAAATATTTTTAAAAATTTTCATATTATTTGCATTATTTGGAACCGTAACTCCTCAAATTTTAGGTAATATGTCAACCTTTAATTTTGATATTATGTTTTCTACCCTCTTTGGAATCTCTGTATATGCCTTCTTTCCATCCGTATATTCCTGCAAATATACCCTTGA
>JBMFTB010000049.1:0-8863 GCA_049967255.1 Thermoplasmata archaeon | reverse complement strand
GCAGCTTTAACAGCATTACTATTGGTTTCAATGTTTTTGCCAAGCATTATGCCTATATGGTCTGGCAATGTTGCATTATTTGCTGAAATTTTTATCTCACTTCTTTTATTATTCACCATACTTCATCTTTTAGTACTATATCTAAAAAAGAGGGCAAATTTCATTATTGCATCATATTTTTCAATATTTTTCGCTACAGTTTTGTTTGATATAATCCTTGTTATAAATTTAGTAACATTTATTTTGATACATTCATAAAAGTTATTTTTTTAAAAACTTTCATGAAAATTTTAAATACAATCTTTGAATAACCCTGTCATTCCATTCCAGCCACCGTAGCTCAGTCGGTGGAGCGCGTGCTTGGTAAGCACGAGGTCCCGGGTCCGATTCCCGGCGGTGGCTCTATATGATTACCCTTACAACCGATTTCTCATCAAGGGAGCATTATGCGGGCGTTTTAAAGGGTGTAATAAAGAGCTATGGGCCGATAGATGTAATTGACATTACCCATGATGTGGAACCTTTTGACATTCTTCATGGAGCGTACATATTAATGAACATTATTGGTTATTTTCCTGATGACACTGTCCATGTGGTTGTAATCGATCCGGGTGTTGGAACGGCAAGGAGAGGTATTGTTGCGAGGCTTGACCACGGATATTTTGTTGGCCCTGACAACGGCATTCTAACGCTCGTGAAAAAGAGAATAAAAGAGATCTATGAAATAATAAGTCCTGGAAATATAAGCAAGACGTTCCATGGCAGGGATGTGTTTGTTCCGGTAGCGGCAAAAATATCAATGAAGAAATGGCCAGAAAATTTGAAAAGAATAACACCAGATGAAATAGTTACTCTGCCGATTAAAGATCCGATCATTGAGAAAAATGCTATAATTTCACAGATTATCCACATTGACATGTTCGGAAATGTTATCACAAATGTGCCTGAAGAATTCATTAAATTTTCGTATGATGAGGAGATTTTCATAAATTATCATGGATTGCACAGGGCGAAGTTCAAAAGCACATATGGTGAAGCTATGGAAAATGAGCTAATAACACTGATAAACAGTGAGAATTTTCTTGAAATTGCAATGAACAGGTCAAGTGCATCAAAGTTCTTGAATGCTAGAAAAATGGATGAGGTAATATTTGAACTACCATGAAATTTTTATACCATTTGTCAATAATTAAACTGCCATGATAATTACAAAGGAATTGAAATTGTCGAGCGAAGGTGAATTGAATATTATTAACATCACAGACAGGATAGATGACATTGTTAGGGAAACGAGTGTTAGGAACGGTGCCTGCCTGATTTTCACAAGAAGTTCAACATCAACCGTAACTGTAATGGAATTTGAGCCGGGATTAGTTTCTGATATTAAAGCAACCCTGGAAAGGTTATTTCCAAAAAATATTACATATGAGCATGAGAAAAAATGGCATGACGGGAATGGGCATTCGCATGTGAGGGCATCAATGATGAAACCTGATCTATATGTGCCCATCCTGAACGGTTCACTTGCCCTCGGTACATGGCAGCAGATCGTTTTCATAGAGCTTGATATAAGGGCAAGGGAAAGATCAATCATTGTGCAGGTAATTTCATGACGTCAAGCATTATTTTTGAAATCATTGCAATCATTTCAATTTTGCCCGTGATTTATATCCTATACGATACATGGAAAAATTTCGAGGACAAGTTTGATGACAGAAGGTTCTTCTTCTACCTAGTTTTTGGATTCATTGCTGGAGCGATTTTATCCGTTATATTCCTAATGCTTGATTATTCAGCTTCACAGTACATAGATACTAGCATTTTTCTCATTGTTTTATTTCCCATCCTGATTGAGATGCTCGTTCTAATTATTTTTCAGAGGAAGTATTATGTGAAAAATTATCAGACTGTATTTTTTTCCTATGCATTTGGTGCAGGTATTGGTTCTGCATTTTCCCTAGGGCTCATTTACCACATTTCCCTAGGAGGGATTGAAGGCTTCTCATTCTACTTAATTGCAATTGTGTTTGCTTTTGGTATTGTTTTAGTTAATGCATCAACTTCAGCATATGTTGGATATGGCATGTTCACTTTGAAAAGGAAGGACAATCTGATCAATGCCATGATAGTTGAATTCCTGTTTTTCTTTACCATTATACCATATGTTTGGTCTTTTCCATTTGTATATGATATATTTGGCATTTTCATTGCGTTACCATTTTACTATTATGCAAGGAAAATGCTTTTTAAAGCCTCCATGGGGGCGAAAAAATGAAGATTATTGCATATTTTTATGTTTTTGTCGTAATTGTAGTGCTTGTCCTTTTATTTTCACAGAATTTAATATCGATCTGGGATTCTCCACCCAGTGCAATGGTGAACATAGTGCCAGATGAAATGAGCGGATATTTTGAGAGGGAAATAGTTGTTGATGTAAGTGCACTTTCAAACTTGACCGTAAACATCACTGTCCCATATAAAAATGAACCTTACCAGAATGTTACTTTAAATATAATTCAAGGGCCAGAATATGTTGTGAATGAAGGTTACAATAGAACATGGCTTTCATTCCACCTGCATAATTCAGCTGAAATATTGCTCAACTATTCATTCATTACAAGACCCATTGTTTATGACGTTTCACAGTGGAACAGCCTCAATGCAAGTGCAATACCATTGTCATTGAAGGATGAATATGACCATCCAGAATATTTGAACGGTAGGGAAGTCATAGCCCCTGAACTTTTCAAGAACATTTCAGCACAAATTATTAAAAATGCAGGTGCAACAAATGTGTTTGAAGAGGAGAAAGCTCTATATGATTACATAGTTAAGAATTTTGAATACAATGTAACATACAACACACTGAAAAAGCCTCAGACAGCCTGGGAAACATGGCAATTGAAAAGGGGCGATTGTGCAGAACTGTCATTCCTTTATGTATCTATGTCCAGGGCCATTGGAATACCTGCCTGGGTTGAATTCGGATGGCTTTTTACATCAACAACATGGGCAGAGCATGCATGGGTCGGGACGGTCATACCAACAACCCATGGCCTTGTTTATGGGATCATTGATCTAACAAAAGAGGTCGGGGGTACAGATCTTGGCATGGGCTTTTTCATGCGCGGTACATCCAGAATAACTGAATGGGTTGATGATGGTAACAGTTCCCATTTCACTAACTATTACACATTTGTATATGGCACATCATACGGGTCAGTGAATGTTCAGGATAGCATAGTTTCAAGCAGCGAGCTAATGGGTAATTACACAATTATTTTTGACCCATCCTTTACAATTGAACCATTGCTGTTCCAATCCATCTTCATAGGAGTTTCAGCATTAATAGTTTTTGCAATAATAAGAAGGCCAAAACTATAGGTAATGTTCCTCAACAAAATTTCCATCAACTGCATCAATCTTTACCCTCCCCCTTGATCCTGAAACTACCCAGAATGGCCAGTAGTAAATGCCTATCAAATTTATTGAAAGTGTATTTTCCTTTGGTCTTGAATTCCTTCTTTCAATGATAGTTACAGTTTCCTTCTCAATCTTTATCTCCTCCTCTTTTGTGTAGTGGTTTATCACCTCCTCCCTTATTGATGATTCTGCATCATCAAATGCAATTGTCTGGTCCTCTATTTCAAAAGGAATCCTTAAATCTGAAACAACGTTTAAACCTGTTTTTATGAATTTTACATCACCGTTTACAGCATTCAAGCCGACCTTGCCAAACACCTTTTTCGGTATCATAGTACCCTCTATCTGTATCTCTACCCTGTACTCAAAAACAATGTATGGAGTGAGAATAAGTTTTGCATCAAATCCCTGAACACGTTTTCTTGAAAGTTCAAGTGCATTTTCTTTAGTTATGGCAGGGCTGATGATTTTCCTTTCCTTTGTTTTTGCATTCTCGAGAAATATGGGTATTGACTCCTGATCCTCCGTTTCTTCAGCTTCCTCCTCTATTTCAACATCGAGGTTCAGAATTTCTTTTATTTTTTCCTCATCTCCCTTATCCAGGAGATCTAGAACATATTCACCAATATCACGTGCAATATCATCCCTGTTTTCAAGTATAATTTTTAACTTTTCAGCCTGTATTTCAGCATCCTTTGTATATCCTTTTAGGCAAACAATTATTTTTGTGCCAATGTACTGTTCAAGATTCCTGTAAAATTTTATAACATCATCCCCGTTTATTTCACTGTGCATTATATTCACTATTATGAAAGAGCCATCCCTGCTGAAAAACAGGTAATCCTTTGGCTCATAATTTTCTAACCTGTAGCCGTATTCTTTCATTGACATTATTATTAAATCCTTAAGTTCGATCATTATCATTTAAAAACAATCGATGTTTATTATTTAAACATTTTTAATCTTCTATGAAAAAGATTAATTATCAATAATCATTAATTCTGATGATGGGAGATATATCAGCGGAAAATATAAGAGCAATGTGGGAGACATTTTTCGTTCAATATGGATATAACGTCAAAATATCCATACTCGGGGAGAAATACCCTGAGGAGAGGAGTATTTACATAGATTTTAATGATATTCAGGATTTCAGCCAAGAGTTGCTCGATAATTTAACGGATAACCCTGAAGAAACAATAAGGCTTGGAGAGGAAGTAATAATAAAGAAATTTTCCGAAGAGGAAAAGGTAAGTGTAATACATATAAGGCTGAAGAACCTTCCAGATGATAGGTTAAGGGAAATAAGGCATATAAGGAGCAAAAACATTGGTGAACTCATTACAATAGAAGGACTTGTGAGGCAAGTTACTGAAGTCAGGCCTAAGCTTGTTACAGGAGCTTTCGAATGCAAATCCTGTGGCCATATGAATTATAAGGACCAGGAGACTGAAACTCTTGAACAGCCAGCTTTTTGCGAAGGTTGTGGCAAAAAGAGGGGTGAAACAAGGTTCAAGCTAATAGAGGATTTCTCCATATTCCTTGATTCGCAGAGGATAGAGGTCCAGGAGAATCCTGAGGAAATAAGGGGTGGGGAACAACCGCAGAGGATTCAAGCGTACCTTGAAGACGACCTTGCTGGACTGGTTGTACCAGGGGATAGGATAAGGGTAACAGGCATTTTGAAAACAAGACCAAGGGGTACAAAGCAATATCCGAGCGTTGTTTTTGACATATACCTTTATGCAATAAATGTTGAATCAATGAAGGAGGAATACAGGTCCATTTCTCTCACAGATGAGGATATTGAAAAGATAAGGGAACTGGCTGAAGATAAGAATATTTTAGACAAGCTAAGGAACAAGATAGCCAGTACGTTATTCGGTCTTGAAATAGAAAAGGAGGCAATATTGCTCCAGCTTTTTGGTGGCATACCCTTAAAGAGGAGGGATGGTACAAGGATCAGGGGTGATATTCATATTTTGCTTGTAGGTGATCCTGGAACCGGTAAATCACAGCTGCTCAAGTATATTACCAATGTGGCACCAAAAAGTATATTCACTTCAGGAAAAGGATCTACGGCTGCGGGTTTGACAGCAGCAGCAACAAAGGAAGAATTTGGTGAAGGTCGCTGGACCCTTGAGGCTGGTGCACTCGTGCTTGCTGATAACGGCATTGCCGCAATAGATGAGATTGATAAGATGGATGACAAGGACAGGGTTGCCATGCATGAAGCCATGGAACAGCAGACAATAACAATCTCAAAGGCAGGTATGAACGCAACGCTAATGGCAAGGTGCTCAATACTCGCGGCTGCAAACCCCAAGTTTGGAAGGTTTGATCTTTCCAAGCCACTTTCAGAGCAGATCAATCTTTTACCCACATTACTTTCAAGGTTTGATGCAATTTTTAAAATGCCAGATATACCTGGTGAAGTGGATGCCCAAGTAGCGGAGCACATTCTTGAGATACATATGGAAACTGAAGAAACAGTACATGATGAGATTGATGATGATCTTTTCAAGAAGTACATCGCATATGCAAAGAAATTCGTAAATCCGAAATTAACATCTGAGGCAAAGGATGAGCTTAAGAGTTATTACCTGAAAATGAGAAGCCTTTATAACCAGACGAAGAGTATTCCCATTACCGCAAGGCAGCTTGAAGCGCTCATCAGGCTTACACAGGCATCTGCAAGGGCAAGGCTAAGCAGATATGCGGGCATAGATGATGCAAGGAGAGCCATAAGGATTATACAGCATTTCATTGAGGATATAGCTACAAATGCAGAGGGTATAATAGACATAGACAGGGTTGTAAGCCCCATACCCACAGGTGAAAGATCCAAGTATGAAATGGTAATGGACATAATAAGGGATCTGCAGGAGGTCAAGGGTTATGCTGGCGAGGATGAAATAAAAAGGGAAGCAGGTTTGAGAAATTTTTCAGAGCTTGAGGTACAGAAAATACTAAAGGATTTGCAGAGGGACAATTTTATCTATATGCCTTTCAATGGAAGGTACAGGCTTATTGAATAATCATTAGAAAAGGATCCTGCTCACGTCAAAATCCGTAGGTTTGCCCAGCGCAAGTTCGGTGAGCAATCTTGATAGTTCAAGTCCGAATGAAATGCCATACCTTGAATACCCGGCTAAAAAATATGCATTTTCAAAATGCACATTTCCTATCCTGGGTAATGAATCATGAAAATAATCATGCGTGTTTTTCCAGATCCTTTTAACTAGGCAGTTTTCAATGCCAGGGTATTCTTCAGCCATTTCAGAAAAAAGAGATATTAAAAATTCTACTCTCGAATTTTTCCATGGTGCAGAAAAATATGCAAATTTTTTATCATTGAATATAATTTTTTCATTGAACATTGAAATATTGAATTTCTCATCTATTTCAGCTATAACATTACCGTATTCCATCACAATACTCTCAATATCTATTTTTTCCATATAAAGCAAATTTTTTGTAATTATGCCATCTAACACAAGTATCAATTTTGCATTAATTTCACCCCTGTTTGTCCTGACCCCTTTCACACCTTTTCCATCCTTAACAATGGATTCAATTTTTATAAAATTCAGGGTCTTGCCATTGAAATTTTTTCTCAATTTATCATAAAGTTCAATGGGCCAGACAAAAGAACCTTTTCTATTTTTGTTCAATTCATTGTAAATACTCAAACTTCTTTCGTATAATGATTTCTTTATATCATCATTGAATGCATGAAAAAACAATGGTCCTGAAACCATTATTGAATTGTAAAGATCTTGCTCCAGGATTGTAACATCAATGCCATTTTTCTCAAGCAATATCCCTGCATAAAGGCCATAAACGTTTCCACCTATTATTAATGCATCTGAATAATCAATCATAAACGAAATCACTGCCATTAAGAACATCAAAAATTTCAGATATTGGAACCATATATTCAGCATCAAGATACTCAAGAATGTTTCTTATGCAATAAAAATCCATAGCCCCATTTTTGCTCAGCCTAAGTATCAAACTTGTGAGATCGTTGTAGCCACTTTTCAGGATTTTTCTAACATCATCATCTGTTATATCCATAGATCTGCATATTATTTTCATTTTTAACACCAACAATTTCCAAAATTCTCTCATTTTTCTTTTTTGTTATGTTCAATGCTAGAATTGCAGCCTTTTCTCCTTCCTTTACACTTTCATTCTCTGAAAAATTTCCGGAGTAATATATGTCCTTTGTTATTGCCAAATTTTTATCCCTTACAGGAAAGAACGAATGCTTATCTCTTGAATATGCTACTTTTCCATTAACATTCAAGACAAGGTCAATATTCTTTGATTTGTCAGTGAATATTAAAAGGTCACAGTTAATCTTTTTGAACATTTTCCCTTTTTCTATTAGTATTGCATTTAATTTTCTATATCCAATTGCCTTTTCTATCTTATAGAAATAGAATAGTTCATATTTAGACCTGTATAAATTTTCGGTTATTATGCCCCTAACGTTCACACCTTTTGATTGGAGAAAATTTGCAATACTCTCCTCTTCTCCTGAGCTGCCAATTATAACTGCATTCTTTCCAGGTTTTATATTCTTTCCGATTAAGTTTTTAACCTCAGAATAAAGCATAATTCCAGGAACATCATTATTTTTAAATGGTCTATCAACATTGTAGGAACCTGTAGCAATTATTATTTTATTTGCATTTATTTTTATTATTCCATTTTCAGAAATGCCGTATGCAGTTTTTCCTTCTATTGAAAAAATAGTTGTGTTCTCCAAGGCCAATGCGTTTTCAGATGATTCTGCGCTAACAGGGCCGTCATTTACTAGAATTGCATTTCCTCCGTATTTTTTTATTGTATTAAAAGCTGAATTGCCCGCACTTCCTCCTCCAATAATCAAAATTTCAGTTAAATACTCTTTAATTATTTTTCTTTCCTGAATCCTATTTTCATGAATAAATAAATTTTTCAGTAAAAAAATGAAAAAAGGTAAATTCAGGTAAAATGAAAAATTTTTCAAATCTTTTATTGAAAGGTTTGGAATGTTTCTTTTCACGAACATGCCTTCTCTTACGAATGTTCTGCAGGCCAAGGCATTCCTGTTTCCATCTATGTCCATTTTGCACTGGCCGCATTTCCCATCTTTGCAGAATAATCCTCTTGGCCTGAAATATTTTTTGCTTAACATAAAAAGGTCAATTCCATTGGCAAAAAGTGCCTCCGCAACTGTTTCTCCCTTATAAGCGATGATATTTTTGCCTTCAAATTTTATATTGACTATCTGTTCATTTTTTTCCATTAGGTCCCTTTTCCTCATATTTTTTTGTAATTGTTTATGTTTAAAAATTTTATTTGTAAAAAATATAAAATTTATAAAAAAGTTAGGAGTTTGAGGGAAGCAGTAAAACTCCGACCTTCAGGGAGGAGATACACGGACTTC
>JBMFTB010000048.1:0-9269 GCA_049967255.1 Thermoplasmata archaeon | reverse complement strand
GCTCATGAATAAATATTTCTGTTACTGAGTATAGTAAAAAACCTAGTAAACATCTAGGTTTTTAGAAGTTGTCATATTGTTAATCTATTCTCCTAGTATGAAAGAAATTATAGAAATAGCTCAATTCAGCAAGGCAGGACCATACTCATTTGCTGTAAGATCTAATAACCTTGTTTTTCTGTCTGGCCAGACAGGAGATGGCCCAGATTTTAAGAGTCAGTTCAATAATGCGATGAGCAAAATAAAAACGATACTTGAAAAATCAGGCAGCAATCTTGAAAACGTGCTGAAAGTGACCGTGTATATATCTAATGCTCAATATTTTCAGGAAATGAATGCATTATATGGTACTTACTTTAAAGATAAATACCCGGCCAGAACCACGGTTGTAACAGGATTTGCAAATGATAAAGTACTGGTAGAATTAGACATGATCAGCAGTGTAGATTAACACCAAAAGCATTCATTGGTAAGTATCAGTACAGAAAAATTGAAAATTTGATCAGAACTCATAGGGCTCATCATTACAGATCAGTAGACCCTCTTTTCATCATCTCAGTAGATTGTATAACATCTCCTTATTTATTATTTTTGTTAACAGCCGACAAAAATGCAAAAAGATACAAAACCGCCACGATAAACGCCCCTGTCGCAGCTACGATCCATGGAAATGCATATCTCAATACTGTCGGAATCCCAGCAATAACAGGTCCTGCCACCAATCCTGCGCCGATCGAAGACTCGAATATCCCTGTTTTGGAGGCAACACGGGCATTGAAAGATCTGTACACGCTTAACAGTACATTAAAGTAGATAAACCCCTGTCCGAATCCTATTATCGCCATGATAAGCAGCTGCATCCAGAATGAGTGATACAGATATAAGAATAGAATAAACACCTGCAATATTAACCCTGTCAAGCTCATAATTCGAATATTAATTTTTTTAGTAAGCGCCCAAGATATGAAAAATGCCATGATCATGAATGCACCAGATACGGACATAATAAGCCCTGTATTGCTTATTCCGAGCATTATAACCTTTCCAAAGACCGGATAAAATGAGGATACTATAGCAGTCACGAACCCGTATGTGAAAATGGGCAGTGCAAGATCAAAAAAAGTGTTATATTTCAAAGTGTCCACAAACTCTAAATTCTGGATCCTGGCCGGTATTTTCAATGTTGCCATGGCACCGGAAACGGACAGTATCATGGCTATGGCAAGCGGCAAATAATACAGGTCCTGGATCATGAATGCTGCAAAGTAAGGTGCCAAGGTGGCGGCAATGCTCCATGAAAGCGTGTATACGAGTAGTGAAGTTTCCCTGTTGCGGGCATTGATGCCGTGGGCATATGCTTCCATGGAAGGCCACACCATTGCCATTGATACTGCCTCCATCGCCCTTCCAATAATGAAATAGTCAGGGACCTTAATAAAAAAGTAAATTGATATCACTGTCGCATATAACAACATCCCTGATACCATCAAGTTCTTATGCCCCACTCTATCAGACACCTTCCCGAAATATGATGCTAGGCCAATGTAAACAAGCCCGTATGCAGAGCCCATAAGTCCCAGCGTGAATATGCTCGCGCCCACGTTTTTTGCGTAAATGGGCAGTATAAAGCGCATAGTGCTAAGCGGAAACTGTGCAAGCGTAGAGATCAAGAACAATAATATGATCTTATTGTCTTTCATTTGTTTCATAAACGCTTACTGAATATATAAAATTAGAGTGCTTAAGGCTAATAAATTAAGAAAGATATGTTTTTATACAATGTGGAAGTTTAATGGTACCAGATGAATGATTACAAAGAAGCTTTGTTATTGGATATAATAAATCATACATATCCTGAACTGAGCATAGAAAGCTACAGGTTATATGCTTGGAGCTGGAACAGTTATGTGGTTGAGATAAACGACAGCTTAATATTCAAGATCCCGAAAACCGCAAAAAATCAAGCTTTGTTAGAGCGGGAAATCTCAGTATCTAATTTTCTGTCACAGCATCTGAAAGTATCGGTTCCAAGATACGAGTTTACAAAAAAATACAAGGATTCAAAGCTTGTGGCAGGATACAGAAAGATACCCGGCAGTCCGCTTACCAATCAAACTTATGCAGGGTTGAACATAGGCGCACCTATGAGCAAGATCAGGGCCAAAGCCAAGATAATTGCCCAGCTTTCTGGAATATTGGTAACACTGCACAGTTTTCCAGTTGATGAGTTCATTAGCATGGGAGTGCCTGACGAAAGTGGAAAGCAGTGGAAAGAAAGGTACGAGCTGTTTTATTATGAAGTGCATGATGCCGTGTATCCATACTTGAAAAAGCCGTTGAAAAAGAAGATCGAAAAAGTGTTTGACAGGTTTTTGAACGACCAGACAAACTTTGAGTTTGAGCCAGCATTGATCCATGGCGATTTTGGAGGCTGGAACTTGCTTTTTGATGCTCTCACCATGAAAATAACAGGTGTCATAGACTGGGAAAACGCGGTGATCGGAGATGCAGCACTGGACTTTGCAGAGCTATTATATGATTATGGACAGGAAGTCACAGAAAAGATATTGAAGCGTTATAATAGGAATATTGATGCAAGATTTGCAGAGCGCATGAAGTTTTACCGTTCAATGGCAGGTTTGCATGATGTTATATACGGTTCCAGAAACAGCGATATAGAGATATTGAAGCGCGGGCTGGACGCCATAAAACATGACCTTGGATAGATATTTCAAGCCCAAAACTAATTGCTTTTATAATGCAGGATATAACAAACGAGATGATCGGGTGCGTCAATGCATTCATCACCTTGATCATTGCCGGATCTTCACCGCTGATCGGTCCAATATTCAGCGTCATGATCACTTATTTTTTATATTCCGACCATATTGCTTTCTGTAGAGCTGGTGTTTATGATTGTTTCTCCACCCATCTACTTCTTATTCAAAAAATTGTTTTCAACATTCGCTAAAAATTGACACAAGATCGCAAAAAAATCAAAAGTTATTTTAATGTCTATTTTGATATCTATTTTTATGAAGCTAAGATGGTTGATCATATTTGTAGCTTTAATATTGGTAGCTTCTTATTTTTCAGGAAGCTTTACAGTGTTGAATCCTGCCAATGGTGCATGGACTACGGCAGGCAATGCCAATTATACGTCTGAAAGCATAAATGTACCAGGGCTGACCAGTCACGTGATAGTAACGATGGATGCGTCCGGCGTTGCGCACATTTACGCAAAAGACAATCATGACCTGTTTTATGCTCAAGGATATTACGTGGCCAGTAACCGGCTGTTTCAGATGGAGCTGCAGGTACTGGCAGCGTCCGGAAACCTGAGCAAGTATGTGGGTTCCAGTGCGCTGAGCTCTGATATGGCGATGAGGTTGATCGGATTGCCAGAAAACGCGTACATGCTGCAACAGGCATATATGCAAAATTATCCACAGTATTATTCATACTTGAAAGCGTACAGTGACGGCGTAAACGCGTTTATCAACAAGTCTTCAGAATCACTGGGATTCAAGCTCCTTGGATTTGCACCGTTTTACTGGTCTCCGTTTTATACGTTAGTATGGGAAGAGTACATGACCTGGTCCCTGACCACCGGCGCATTTGAGCCGCTTCAGAACGCATTGTTTTACAACGCGCTGGGGTTTGAGAACACAACCACGATCTGGCCTTATTACCCTTATTACACGCAAAACGTCACGAACGTGCCTGGTGACGGCACTGTAAACGGCTATAACCTTGCGCAGCAGCATGTATCTCCTCATTATCTATGGTCTCTGAACTGGTTTGAACAGTGGGCTACAGGTATCAATACAACCCTTCTGGCTACACAGTCTGCGCTCATAAACGCTGCCATCGCGAACATATCGGATCCGTACATGCTGCCAGAAACGCAGATGATAGACTCTGCAATAGGAAGCAACAGCTGGGTTGTTACTGCAAACTACTCTGAATCAGGTTATCCAATGCTTGCCAACGACCCGCACTTGAACCTGCTGGCACCTTCGGTATGGATTCCGTTGCAGCTCAGCGATCCAGACTTTAACGTTACGGGCTGGGCTCTTGCAGGAATACCCGGCATACTGATCGGGCATACTCTACACACTGCTTGGGGTCTGACCACTCCCGAGGGCAATACAGCCAACGAGTACCTGGAGTTTTTAAACAATGATCAGTACCTTTACAACGGCACATGGCACAATATGGTAGTGCAAAATTATACGCTGCTGGGAAAAAGCTATTCTATATACTATACTAATAACGGCCCATTGCTGGCGCGCAATGCCCATTATGGAATTAGCCTGAACTGGGTCATTACCAGGCCCGCGTACGCACTGGTGGGAGAGTTGTTGCTGGACCAGTCGCAGAATTATACGGACATGATCAACGCGCTCCGTTACTGGAACTATCCTGCCCAGAACTTTGCAATGGTCTCGGACCATAACGCTGGAATACTGACTGCAGGCTGGTACCCGCTGATCAACGAAACGCTGCCGGACGGCGCGCATGTCCAGGTTGTAGGTGCCAGATCTCTGTTGAACGGCTCGATGCCACAGTACCAGTATGTGGGATTTGTGCCGTTCCAGTACCTGCCCCAGGCTGAAAACCCGTCACGCGGGTTCATGTTTGCGCCAAACCAGCCCACGGTCGGGAAAAACTATCCATATCCGTTCATCGGTGGATTCTGGGCTTCTGGTGGCAGAGCACAGACTATTTACCATTATCTCAATGCTAATGCCCCGATGACCGTTCAGAAAATGATGCAGTTGCAGTCTAACGTTTCTGATTACTGGGCCAGCATTCTAACGCCCTATATCATTGAAAGTATAAAGAACATGGACATGAACATCACTGAGCGAGTGGCGTTTAACTATCTGTTAGACTGGAACTATACGACATACCAGAACGAAGTGGGCATAACAGTGTACTGGTATTTTCTGTCTGAACTTTACAATAAGAGTTTTAATAAGATATATGACGATCACGGATTGGCAGGGCTGCCAGCTCCGTTTGTCACCACGCTAATCTACCTGGTGCAGAATGATCCGAACTCGTCATGGCTAAACTACAATTTCACAACGCTGGCAAGATCCTCGTTCAATGCTGCAGTATTGTTTTTAGAACAGCATATTGGCAGCAATGTGTCTGAATGGAAATGGGGCAAAGTGCATATGCTTGAAATTTACAGTCTTACACAGCTGACCGCGTTATCGATCGGGCCGATACCGATCTGGGGCGATGATCATACTGTGAGTGTTGGCAGTGTGCCCCTTTATTTGCAGGTACCTGAGCCTTATGTGACCGTGGGCTCATCGCTGAGAACTGTTGCCTGTCCCGGCACGGGCCAGTTTTATGGCGTGTTTCCTGGAGGCCCCAGCGAAAACGTGCTTAGCTACTATTTTTCGAATCAGCTCAGCACTTGGCTGAACCACGAATATTATGATATGAACGAGCAAAAAACAAGGGTGGTCTGGACTTATGAATAAGAAAATTTGGGGAATACCGATCTCGATAATAATCGCATACATTCTCGTGTATCTGTTTTCGTTTGCATGGACTGCCATATTTGCAGCGATCCCGCTTTTAAAATTGAAACCAAAACACGCATTTATCTCGGGATTCCTGATAGGGCTGATCGTTCCAGTATCCTTTTACATGCTCTATCCGCTGGGCCTGGTATCTGAGCTGGCAGGAATAATAGGAAACATTGTGGGATTGAACAAGATAATTATAGTGTTTGTATTCCCGATAATGTACGCGGTGATCATGGCCCTGTCTGCAACAGTATTTTCAGGCATAGCAACCCGCCCTAAAAAAGCATGATGATCGTTTGAAGAGGATATAGATGAAATACTATTACGAGCTATTTTTATTAAATGATATTAGAAATGTGGAATGGAACCAAACGCTGGTTAAAAATCTGAAATATTGTACGAACATATTAAAAGACCAGGATTTTGTGTTTGAACTGCACTTTAAAAACCGAGAAACCAGCATTTACATAGGCGCTGACAATATTGAGGTTCTGGACGCATATGCGACAGCGCTGGAAAACGTATATCCGATCACGCATCAGCCTGCAAACATCACAGTTTCTGAATCCAAGCACATGATCATATTGCAATATGCTCTGGACCCTCTGTTTACTTTGAACATGGCAGATTTACAGGATCCTATTGCATCGCTGATGCTGCGCCTGGACCAGCAGTCTTTAAACTCAGAGCTGTCATATCAGGTCATGTTGAAAAAATCAGCAAGATATAAAAAGAACAGAAGGATCTTTAAAAAATACGTGATCGATGCATATTATCATCACAGGTTCATAAAAATAAATAATCTAATGTTCGAAATATTATCGCTGTTCAGCAATGCACAATACAGAACCGCATCAAAGCTTGAGATCGATATTGGAGAAAAGATGCTGAAAAAGCTCAGAGCTCCAGTATTTCACGTGCAGATCCGGATCCTGGCAAACGAGAACATTGAATCGCTCTTGCCTATGATCAACATGTTCAGGGATCCTGAGACCGGGCAGAGCTTGAGTTTTAAGATAATAGACCATGATTTTGAACATTTTTCCTTTTACGGCACCGAAAACATGAGCATTAGCGCTGATGAGCTGATTCCATTTTTAAATATTCCGGTTCCGAACAATTTGCGGCTTGGCTACGATATATAAAAATATGTTGGTATTTATGAATTAAATATAAAACATAATTAAAATAAAAAATTGTAATTCGATAAAATAAATTGAATTTAGTTATATTTATTACTATTTACGAAATATTTATTAAGGCAGATGCTATTAAGGTAACTGAGGTGAGATCATGCAAAAACTGGATGAGTTTTACAAGACAATAGAAGTATTAAGTAAAAACTATCCGCAAGAAGTGGCAACTTTTATGGCGTTTTTGGAAAGAGTGGAGAGAAAGGGCGCTCTGGATACAAAAACTAAAGAGCTGATCGCGCTGGCAGCAGGAATGGTTAAACATTGTGAATGGTGCATAGCTTATCACGTGAAAGCTGCTAAAGATGCAGGAGCGACAAAGCAGGAAATCTTTGAAGCTGCCTGGGTTGGCGCATTGATGGACGGAGGCCCTGGAATAGCGCACATGTTTCCTGTGATCAGGGCAGTAGAAGAGCTGGGTGTTAAATGATTTATTATTTTTTTCATATTTTTTTAGTCTTTTAAGCGGGAAGTTAAGATAGAATTTGCAGGTGGATGATGCTGGCAATATTGAAAAATATCATTTAGATAATTGAGCAAATTAACCTGAATGCTGTGCATCTAAGGTATCTAAAAAAATAGTTAATCCTAATTTTTGGAGAGGTAAAATAGTAACTGGTCACGATTCTGAAGTAAAAATTATCAAAAACCCTCTGTTTTACCGTAACTGGTCACGGTTATGAAGTTAAAATTCTCCAAAAACCCCCTGTTTTACCGAAACATGGATATATTTGATTGTTAATATACTAATCGTGGATAAAATATTTGCAAACTGCAAGGATGATCAAGAGATCATTGATCTCCTTCTCAAAAAAATGGATTTACTTCAAAAAAACAATGAATTACTTAACAAAAAAGTGGATCTACTTCAAAAAAACAATGAGTTAATTAACAAAGACAAAGATCTCCTTCTCAAAAAGGTGGATCTACTTCAAAAAAGAATTGAGCAATATGAAGAAGTGATCAAAACTCTAAAAGAGAAACAGAATGAATATGAGCTCAGGCATCCGATCAATGTAGGAGTTAAGAATGATAAGGTTTATGAAATAAAGAAGGAAAATCAGAATGAAGATAAGAAAAAACCAGGAGCAGTAAAGGGGCATCAAGCACATTTTAGAGCACAAAAAGAACCAGATGCAATAATTGCATTGGATATCGACAGATGCCCATACTGTAATTCTGAACTCAGCAAAACCCAGGAGATCAGGAAGAGATATGTGGAAGATATACCGCCAGTAAAGCCCATATTGATAGAATATGATATTTCAAGGAAATACTGCAGCGTATGTAACAGGATAGTAGAAGCACCGGTTCCGGATGTGCTTCCAAACACCAGATTTTCTATACGGATCATGTTGATGGTAGCATATTACAAGATAATAATGAGAATGAGCTTGGAGAACGTATCAAAAATGATGCAGGAAATGTATAACTTGAAGATATCAGAAGGGGAGATCCAAAAGATACTATCAACGGTATCAGATAACTTTGAGGATCTGTATGGAGAGATTCAAAAGGAGATAAGGAATTCAGGATACAGGCACATGGACAGCACTTCGTGGAGGATCGACGGATCGAACGAATATTTATGGACCTTTGTAACGAGAGATAGTGCATTATTCAGCATAACGGATAAGAACAATTATGAAGTACCAGAATCCATATTAGGAGCGCATAAAGGAGTGGACATTCATGATCGGTATTCGGCATTCGAAACGTTTGCAAAGATCTCGAAGAATGAGCAGCAATATTGTTGGGCGCACATAATAAGGGACGCGAAAGAGCTTGAAGGATTTTATGGCGAGGAGGGAGGAAGAATACACAGGATAGTAAAGAGGGTATACGAAAAGGCTAAAAAATATAATGGAAAAGGGACGGATGAAGACATATCCAAGTTGTATGGAGAGCTTGAATTTCAATTAAATACGCAATACGATAAAAGCAAATGCAGGAAATATGTAGAACATCTATTGAAACGGAAGAAAGAGTGGTTGTTTAACTTTGTAAAAAATGCGGAAGTAGAGGGAACTAATAATAGGGCCGAGCGAGCGTTAAGGCCCAGCGTAATATATAGGAAGGTTTGTGGTGGGTCAAGGTCAAAGAGAGGAGCAAAAGCATATAGTATGATATATTCCATATTTTACACGATGAAGTTAAGGGGCAAAAATATAATGGAAGAAGGTCCGCCATTACTACAAAATTTCAGTAAAAATACGTAGCGCTAGATAAATAACGGATAGATTACTTCATAACCGTGACCTATTACCGCTCGGTTCTATAATTGAATTGTTAAGACTAGAGTATATTCGAATCATACTTGTTGTGCTTTATTGAATAATTATTGAAATTACTTGCATCCATTACGCCCACAGGCAATGCAATAATTGATTTTACAGGGCTTACTGGTGTTAAGGCAGGAGTAATATGGATTTCCATTGCAATTATATCAGGCCTTTTAACTTCCCTTGCTTATGGTATAGAAAAAAGGAAAGGTTTATAAAATCGTAAAATATTAAATAATTAGAAT